>CBFGRJ010000264.1:0-10089 GCA_965651135.1 uncultured Myxococcales bacterium | reverse complement strand
TACCAGGGCGCAAAGGCGACCGTGCGGCCATCGTCGTCCAGAACTTGCAGCACGCTACTTTCTAGATCATCCAAAGAGCCCACCGAACTTGAGGAGGCACCTATGACCGAGCTCGTGACCTGTGTCTGGTTTGACCACGGCGAAGCCAAGAAAGCGGCGGAGTTTTACGCGGAGACCTTTCCCAATAGCCATGTCAGCCGGGTGAACCGCGCCCCGGGTGATTTTCCCGGCGGTCAAGTAGGCGTCGAGTTGACGGTCGAGTTTACGGTACTCGGGAAAAGCTTCGTCGGGCTCAATGGCGGGCCCAACTTCAAGCCGAACGAGTCTGTCAGCTTCATGGTCGTCACCGAAAGTCAGGAGGAGACCGACCGCTATTGGAACGCGATCGTGGGGAGCGGCGGCGTGGAGAGTGCCTGCGGCTGGTGCAAAGACCGCTGGGGGTTTTCTTGGCAAATCACGCCTAGGCGGCTGCTCGAGCTGACGACGAGCTCGAACGCTGACGAAGCCAAGCGCGCGTTCAATGCGATGATGAGCATGAAAAAGATCGATATCGCTGCGCTGGATGCGGCAGTAGCCCGGCGCTGAGCGTGCGGGGCGAATTGCCATAGTGTGGCCATTGTGAGCGCTCGATTGGGTTGTGTAGGACTATACGCCGGTCTAGCCTAGCGGCGTAGATCTTGCTCGCGCTTGCCGTAGCGAGACTATTCCTCGAATGTTCGTTAGCACGATGGCGCGTCAGCAAGAGCAGCAAGGTAAACGTGGGGCGAGGTCGTTCTCGGACGGAAACTCGGGGGGAACCGACGACAAAAAGCTCGCCCGCAAAAGTCGCGAGCAGCTCGTCCTACGCGGGGAGATACCTCCCGACGACGTCACAGACGCCACGGAACCGGCCGATGCCGAGGATCCTTTCCGCAATGGCAGCCCGCTGGCTGTGATCCGACGCTTCAGCGAAGACATTCAGCAGCTTTGTCAGAGTTTCCTCGGCGACGAAGCCACGGCTCCACCCTCGGGTAGGCTTGGCGACCTGGAGGTGACGCAGACGGATGATAGGCTCATCGTGCGCGCTTGGCTCACGGGTTGGCAGAAGGATGACATTAGCGTCGAGCTGCGGGATTCAGAGCTGTGCATCTCGGGTGAGCGCCAAAGCGAGCACGGAGCGGCGGGGTTCCGTCGGGTCGTGTCGCTGCCGAGGCGTATCAGCGCGGATGCCGTCTCTGCCGCTTTCGAGGGCGGAGTGCTCAGAATCGAGATCGACATTTCACGGCGCTCCTCCAAGGGGCGCCGCATCGAAGTGCGCGAGGGGCATGGGAGGCGTTAGGTGCGGGCGGCACGCACTCCATTGGCGATGACCAACACCTCGAGGAGCTCGTGGATCAGGACGATGGCGGTCAAGCCAAGGGCGCCGATGAGGGCCACTGGGATCAGGACGGTGATGATCGCCAGTGATAGGATGAGGTTCTGCAGCATGATCCGGTGAGCCCGCCTGGCGTGGTCGAGGACACGGGGCAGGTGGCGCAGATCGTCTCCCATGAGGGCGACGTCGGCGGTTTCGATGGCCACGTCGCTGCCCATGGCGCCCATGGCGATGCCGACGGTCGCGCTGGCGAGCGCGGGGGCGTCGTTGACGCCGTCGCCGACCATGGCCGTCGGACGCTGCTGCGCGAGTTGTTTGACGAGGCGAGCTTTGTCCTCCGGACGCAGCTCGGCGTAAACGTCGGCGATGTTGGCTCGTGCAGCCAACGCCGTGGCGGTGGCCGCGTTGTCGCCCGTCAACATCGCGACGTGGAAGCCCTGATGGCGCAGCCACGAGACGACTTGTCGAGCCTCCGGGCGCAGCTCGTCGCGGATGGCGATGGCTCCGATGGCTCGCCGGTTTTCTTCGACGAGCACGACGCTGGCCCCGTCCTGCTGCATCCGCTCCACCTCGTGACTCAATGGCTCCGAGTCGATCCAGCCCGGGCGTCCCAGGCGAACGCGCTGCTCGTCGAGCTGCCCCGTGAGGCCGGCACCAGCCACCGCTCGCACCTCCGTCGCTGCTTGGGGGGCTGGTACTTCGGCCAGGATCGCGCGGGCCAGCGGGTGCTCACTGCGCGCCTCGAGGGCCGCAGCGACGGCGAGCACGCGCTCGGACCGAGCCCCGTGGCAGGTGGCCACCTCGACCACGCTGGGCCGATGACAAGTGAGGGTGCCGGTCTTGTCGAAGCATATTCCGCGCACGCGACCGAGAGCTTCTAATGCGGCGCCTCCCTTGACCAGTACGCCGAATCGACTCGCCGCACCCACGGCGGCCACGACAGTGACGGGAACGGCGATGGCGAGGGCGCAAGGCGAAGCGGCGACCAGCACGACCAGCGCGCGGTGGATCCAAACCTCAGGCTCGCCGAACGCGCTGCCCGCCGCCGCGATGGCGGTGGACACCAGGAGGATACCGGGGACCAAGGGCTTGGCGATTCGATTGGCCAGTCTCTGGCTAGCTCCCTTTCGGGATTGTTCGGCCTCGACGATGCGCACGATGCGCGCCAGGGAGTTGTCCTCGGCGCTACGGATGACGTCGACTTGGAGCGCTCCTGCACCGTTGATGGCTCCGGCCACGATCTCGTCGCCGGGGCCGACCTCGCGCGGTACGGACTCCCCCGTGATGGCGGAGACGTCCAAGGCGCTGCGCCCGCTGCGAATCACGCCGTCCGTGGCGACGCGTTCGCCGGGTTTGACGAGCAACTGGTCGCCTACCCGCAAATCCGCCGGCGAGATCGGTATTTCGACACCTTTCCGCAAGACCACGGCTTGACTCGGGACGAGCGAGAGCAAGGCGCGCAGCCCACGGCGGGCGCGCTTCAGGGCATACTCCTCCAGGCCCTCGCTGATCGAAAAAAGGAACGCCAGCATAGCGGCTTCGCCGACTTGTCCGAGCAAGGTCGCGCCCACGGCCGCGATCGTCATCAGGGTTCCCACGCCGATGCTGCCTGCGGCCAAACGTTTCAACGTTGCCGGCACGAAGCTCCGAGCTCCGACCAGCAGCGCCAGCACTTGCAGCGCCAGCACCATAGAGCGCGGGGTGCCCGCCCAACTAGAAATGACTGCAGCGGCCAATAGGGCGCCCGCAAAAGCCGCCGCCCGAATTTCGGAGATGTCCCACAACCGTTGTGGCTCCGGCTCGCGATCGGTGCCGGGCTCGTCGTGAGAGCAACAGGCGTCGCTCACGGTCTTCGCCCCGAGCTCTCGTCAACCAGGCCGGAGCTAGGGCACAGCGCGACTGCGTTGCCTGTCGCGGCCAGCACGGCTTCGGCGGCCTCGAGCAGCTCGAGCAGCTCGGTACGAACCAACGAATAGAACACCTGGCGGCCTTCGGGTCGCCCGCGCACCAGCTCGCAGCCGCGCAGGCATGCGACATGCGCCGACACAGTCGATTGTGCGAGGCCGAGCTCGTCGACCAAATCGGCGATGCGAGCCTCGCCACGCGCGAGTCGGTGCACGATGGCCAGCCGCGTGACGTCGGACAGGCTGCGGAACAGCGCCGCGGCGGTTTCGAAGCTCGCCCCTGCCCGGCTTGACGGGCGCCGCTTGCGTGATGCATTCATCGCCACTGACCGATGATAGCGAATTTGAGCGATGGGTCCAGGCCTCGAAGGTCTGGTCATCCTCGGTGTTCCATGTAGGCTTGAGCATTCGCTGATGTTCCCCGTGCGAGACATCCTGAGCGCCGTGAGGCTCGGGGCCTGGTGGCTCTTGGTCGTTTCGGTGTTCTTGGGCCCAGCTGGGCTCAGTGGCTCGGTCGCGCTGACGTCTGCTTCGGCAGCGACCTCATGCGGCGCGTTCTGTCCATGTGACGAGGGGGTCGATGATCACGAGAGCAGCGACGACGCGGGCGAGACCGAGCACGCCGACAACGGGCCGTGTCGAGACGGGTGCCCCGACGGTTGCCCCAACTGCGACTGTTGTCGCGGTGCCGCCATGGCCATTTTCCCGGTAGCGCTGGCTTCGAGCGCCGCTTCATGGGTGTCGGAGCGACGGTTCTCACCGCCGAGCGTCACGGCAAACGGGTCCGGCATAGGCGTGTTTCGTCCTCCACGCGTCTCGAGCTGACCCCCCAACGAATGGGTCGGGTCCAAGTTGGCTTGGCTCGGCAAAGCGCTGCTCCTGCGGCACGCGGGCGAGCTGGCTTGCGCGAGCACTTGAGCGCCGGAGCGCACGACAAAGGACGATTCATGCACTACTCAGCTATTTTTCGCTTCATCATCCTCACCGCCTCGTTCTCGCCCGTGGCGTGCGAAAACACGAGGGACGCGTCGCCACACGCGGGCCAGCACAGTCACGCACCCGCGCATGTCAAGCCGGGCACTCATGAAGACTGGTGTGGAGAGCATCAGGTGCCCGAGTCGCTGTGCACCCGCTGCAACCCCTCGCTCGTCCCAGCGTTCAAGGCGACCGGAGACTGGTGCGCGGAGCACGGCCTGCCGAAATCGCAGTGCCTGGCGTGCAATCCCGATCTGAAGATCGAGCGCCCGCCGCGAACGGACAAGGCAACACCGTGACCCGTTCACGAGCCGTCCTGCTGTCCGCGCTGCTCGCGCTGGGCGCAGCCTGTGAAGACTCCGGCGACAGCCGAAAGGCGCGGACGCCCCCCCCCAGCTCGTCGACTGCGACCGTAGCCGGACGCTGCGAGCACGCGCTGCCGCCAGCCCTCTGCACGCGCTGCAATCCGGCGCTCGCCGCGGTGTTTCAGGCCAAGGGTGACTGGTGCGCGGAGCACGGGTTTCCCGAGTCGTTCTGTCCGATCTGCCATCCCAACGCGCCGATCCCCAACCTAGACGCGCAACCCACCGGCAACGAAGACAGCGTCATCGAAGCGCGCGTGGTCCGCTTCAAGTCGCCCGAAATCGAAAAGACAGCGGGGCTTGCCACCGTCAAAGCAGAGCGCGCTACGGCTCGGGCCACGGTGGAGTGCACCGCTCGCATCGCATTCGACGGCGACAAAGTCGCCGACGTTCGGGCGATCCTGCCCGGAGTGGTTCGCCGTGTGCGAGCCAGTCTGGGCGACAAGGTCGAGCGCGGCGCTCCGCTGTTCGATTTGGAGAGCACCCGCGTCGGCGAAATCCAAGGTGCCCTGCAGACCGCCGAACAGCGCGTTCGCACCGCCGAAGCCAACCTGGCGCGACAGCGCGAGCTCTTGGAGAACGAAATCGCCTCCGTCAGGCAGGTCGAGGTCGCCGAGCAGGAGCTCGCCGCCGCTCGCTCAGAAGCAAAAACCGCGGAAGCGGCGCTGCGCATGGCAGGGGCGGCACGTGCTGCGCCCTCCGGAAGGTATACGCTGACGTCTCCCATCGCCGGTACACTCGTGCGCCGCCCCGCTGTCGTCGGTGTGCTGGCCACGGAGAGCACCTCGCTGGCGACCGTGGCAGACACTTCGGTCATGTGGGCCCTGTGCGATGTGCCGGAGCGCGATGCGTCTCGCGTCGCATTGAAGCAGCACGTCACCGTTCAGGTCGACGGCGCCGACCTGCCACCGCTGCAAGGCGAAATCACGTGGATCGCCGCGGAGGTCGATCCGCGCACTCGCACCATCACGGCCAGGGCCGAGGTGCCGAATCCCGACGGACACTTGAGGGCCAACCAGTTCGCCACGGCTCGCATCGAAACCGGCACCGCACGCGCCGCGGTGACGGTGCCTCGCGCGGCGGTCCAACGCGTCGGCGACCGCGAGGTGGTGTTCGTTCGCGCCAGGCCTGGTGTTTATCAGCCGCGAGTCGTTCGACGCTATGGTGACGGAGACTCCGTGCAAGTAGAAGGCAAAATCGAAGATGGCGAGGAGGTGGTCACGACCGGAGCCGTCCTGCTGAGAACCGAGATCATGCCCGGCAGCATCGGTGCAGGCTGCTGCGAGGTCGATTGATGCTCAAACGGCTCATCGATCTCTGCCTGCGCTATCGCCCCATCGTGCTGCTCGCGACGGCCATCTTGGTGATGTTCGGCGTGGCCAGCGTGCTCAAGCTGCCTTTCGATGCCTTTCCGGACACGACGCCGGTACAGGTGCAGGTCAATACCACCGCTCCCGCACTCTCTCCTCTCGAGGTGGAGCGGCAAATCACGTTCCCCATCGAGCAGGCCTTGTCCGGCTTGCCGGGACTCACCGAGGTCCGATCGCTGTCCAAGTTCGGCTTTTCTCAGATCACGGCGATTTTCGAGGATGAGATCGACGTTTACCTCGCCCGACAAGTGGTCAGCGAGCGGCTGGGTGCCGTCGCGCTTCCAGACGGCGTGAGTCGTCCGGCACTCGGCCCCGTGGCAACGGGACTCGGAGAGGTGTTCCAGTATCTGGTTCGGAGCGACACGCTGTCCGCTCAAGAGCTGCGCACCCTGCATCACTGGGTGATTCGGCCGCAGATGGTGCAAGTCCCCGGAGTGGCGGAGATCAACACGTGGGGTGGCCGTGAAAAACAATTCCACGTGATCGTCGACCCGCAGAAGCTGATCAAGCACCAGCTGACGCTGGACGATGTCGCCCGGGTGCTGCATCACGGCAACCGGAACGCGGGTGGGGGCGTGCTCGAACAGGCGGGCGAATCGCAGCTCATCCATGGACAAGGCTTGGTCGGGAGCGTCGAAGACATTCGCGCCATGGTGCTCGCGAACGCCGACGGCACCCCCATTCACGTGAGCGACGTGGCCGAGGTCCGCGAAGGACACGAGATCCGCCGCGGTGCCGTCAGCGCCGAGGGCAAAGGCGAAGCAGTGCTCGGCCTCGGATTCATGCTGATGGGGGAAAACAGCCGCGAAGTCACCCAAAAACTCGAGTCACGCCTGCGCGAGGTGGAGCGCAGCCTGCCCAGCGGTGTGGAGGTGACACCCGTGTACAGCCGCACCGACCTCGTGAGCAAGGTCCTCGATACGGTCAGGAACAACCTGCTCGAGGGAGCCTTGCTCGTGATCGCGGTGCTGTTCATTTTTCTCGGCAATGTGCGAGCAGGACTGATCGTGGCGCTCGCCATTCCCTTGTCGATGCTGTTCGCCTTCAATGCGATGCTCCAGTTCGGCATCGCGGGAAGTCTGATGAGCCTGGGAGCGATCGACTTCGGACTTGTCGTCGACAGCTCGGTGATCATGGTCGAGAACTCGGCGCGGCGCCTCGCTGAAGACACCACAGGCAAAAGCGTGCGCGAGATCGTGCGCGATGCTTCGGTCGAGGTGCGCAAACCCACCCTCTTCGGCGAGCTCATCATCGCCATCGTTTACTTGCCGATCCTGGCTCTCGAAGGCATCGAAGGAAAGCTGTTTCGGCCCATGGCGTTGACGGTGATCTTCGCTTTGGCGGGCTCGATGATCTTGTCGATGACGCTCATGCCGGTTCTCGCCAGCTACACCCTCAAGAAGGGCGGCGGCGAGACCGACAACCGTCTGGTCCGCTGGCTCAAGCGTCGCTACCGACCGATTCTGGGTTGGGCGCTGCGGCGGCGAGCGCTGGTGCTGGTAATAGCTGGTCTGGTGGTCGCCAATGCCGCTTTTCTGGCCACGCGACTCGGTTCGGAGTTCGTTCCCCGGCTGCGAGAGCAAGCGATCGTGATCAACACGGTGCGCATCGCCGGGGTTTCATTGGAGGAGTCGGTTCGCTACGGCACCCAGATAGAACGGCTGTTGCTCGAGCGGTTTCCGGACGAGATTGAGCACGTGTGGACTCGCACCGGCACGGCAGAAGTGGCGACGGACCCGATGGGTATGGAAGTATCGGACGTGTTCATCACGCTGAAGCCGCGCTCTCTATGGAAGCGAGGCAAGACGCAGGATGAGCTGGTCGAGCAAATGAGCGAGGCTGTCGACGGCTTACCGGGCATGCGGAGCATCTTCACTCAGCCCATCGAGATGCGCGTCAACGAGATGATCGCCGGCATACGTTCCGACGTGGGCGTCAAGCTGTTTGGAGACGACTTCGACACGCTTCGACACAAGGCCGAAGAAGTGGCAGAGGCCATCGAAAGGCTCCCCGGGGCGGCGGATGTGACCGTCGAGCAGCTCACCGGACAGGCGATGCTGGCCATCCAGATCGACCGACAAGCAGCCGGGCGCCACGGAATACCCGCCGGTGAAATCCTCGAAATGATCGAATCGCTGGGAACCCGAAAAGTCGGAGAGGTCATGGAAGGCCAGAGGCGCTTCGATCTGGTGCTCAGACTGGGCGATGACGCGCGCAGCTCCGCCGAACGCATCGGCCGCGTGCTCATTCATACCGGCTCCGGGGCACAGGTTCCGTTGTCGGCGGTGGCGCAAATCAAGGCCGTCGAGGGGCCCTCGACGATTCAGCGCGAATGGGCCAAGCGCCGCGTGATCGTGCAAGCCAACGTGCGCGGGCGAGACGTGGGCTCCTTCGTGGCGGACGTGCGCCGCGTGCTCGACGAGAAAGTCGACCTCCCCGAAGGCTACTACGCCGTGCTCGGCGGTCAATTCGAGAACCTCGAACGCGCTCAAAAGCGGCTGTCGATCGTGGTACCCATCGCGCTGCTATTGATCTTCTCACTGCTTTATCTGACCTACGGTCGATGGGCGGATGCTCTGCGCGTGTTCACGGGCGTGCCATTCGGAGCCGTGGGAGGCATCGCGGCTCTATGGCTTCGCGATATGCCGTTTTCGATTTCGGCCGGTGTTGGATTCATTGCGCTCTCCGGCGTCGCGGTATTGGGCGACATAGTGCTCGTCTCGCGCGTGATGCAGCTCTTGAAGGCAGGCTCGTCCCCGCTGCAGGCCATCTCGGAGGCGGCCGAAACCCGGCTACGCCCCGTGCTGATGACTGCGCTGGTCGCCGCGCTCGGGTTCGTGCCCATGGCCCTCAACACCGGCGTAGGGGCAGAAGTGCAGCGCCCCCTGGCCACGGTCGTCATCGGCGGCATGATCACATCGACGATCGCCACGCTGCTCGTGCTGCCGGTGCTCTACGCGGTGTTCGGCGCCAAGCTCCCCGCCTCCGAGGCACAGCGAACGACGCGCCCCGACGACGACTCCTCCATCCAAACCGATCCGGGGTTCGCAGCTTGAGTCGCACGCTTCGGATCATCGTCGCTCTGGTCGCGTTACAAGCCGCCTTCGCGGGCGCGTACTTCTGGGTCGAAGGGCGGCGCTCGCCCGACCGGAGCAGTCAGCGCGCGCTCGGCACGGCGCCGCCTCGGCCCGAAAGCAAGCCGATGCCGGCGCTCGAGCTGCGGGCGCGCGACGGCACTCGGCGCGAGCTGCGTGAGATGCACCGCGCTACGCTCGTGCACTTCTGGGCGACCTGGTGCCCGCCCTGTCGCGCCGAGCTGCCGGGACTCCTCGCCGTTTCGGAGGAACACGCCATCGACGTCATCGCGATAGCGCTCGACCCCGACTGGGACGAAGTCGAGCGCTTCTTGAACGGCAGCCCTCCAAAGAACATGTTCCTCGCTGACCCCCAGGAGGTGACCGCCGCTTTTGGCATCCGAACGCTGCCGATCACTTACCTGGTCGACGCAGAAAGCCGACTTCGGCTGCGCTTCGACGGCGCTCGCGACTGGGGTGATGCGGCGTTCGTGACCCAGTGGAGCCAGGCCATGGCACGCCAATGAGCCGGCCCTCCAAGCTCACGATTTCTTTTGGCGCTCGAGCTCCTCGCGCAAGCGTGCATCGCGCTCGCGAAGCTCCGGCGTGTATTGCTCACCGAAGTCATCCGCCTCGAACACCGGTCTGATCTCGAGCTCCGCGTCTTCTCCCGGCATCGGATCGGGACAGCGCTTGGCCCACTCCACAGCCTCCTCGATCGACTTCACCTGCCAAATCCAGTAGCCCGCAATCAGTTCCCTGGTTTCGGCAAAGGGCCCGTCGACGATGGTCTTCTTGCCGCCGGAAAAGCGAATCCGCTTACCCCGGCTGCTAGGTTGAAGGCCGTCCCCGGCCAGCATGACACCGGCCTTGACCAGCTCTTCGTTGAACTTGCCCATCTCGACGAGCAACTGCTCGCTGGGCATGATCCCCGCCTCCGAGTTCTTCGTCGCCTTGACAATCACCATCACTCGCATCGTTCGCTGCCTTTCTTCTGGAGAGCCGCAGGGCCTCAGGAGGCCGTGCCGGCTCGGGTTCTACAGCACGACG
>CBFGRJ010000263.1:0-10170 GCA_965651135.1 uncultured Myxococcales bacterium | reverse complement strand
GTCGGCAGCGAAGCGCCGACTGCGCTCGACCTGGGCCGACGGCTTGCACGAGCTGGAGCCCAGGTCGGCGTGGCGAGCGGGCGCGCTCGCGTGAATCTCGCGGGGACCGGCGTCAAGCCCGTAGGCGAGGTCGTCGACCGCGCCTCGGCGTTGGCGCGAGACGCTGGACCTGGCGTGGTGCTGGCGGACGCCACCACCAGCGAGCTCGGCCGAGGGCGCTTCGAGTTTCGCGCGCGGGACGATGGCTCCGCAGTCGTCGGCGAGCCGCTACGAGGCGTGCGTGGTGAGCGCTCGGGCGGCGCGCCGTTCGTCGGTAGAGACGCGGAGCTCGCTCAAATCGTCAGCGCGTTCGAAAGAGCTCGCTCCGATTCGACACCGATTTTGATCAGCATTAGCGGAGCCCCGGGCATCGGCAAGAGTCGCTTGCGGCGCGAGGTGATGGCCCGCATGTCGGCACAGGCCGACGCCCCCCATGTCGTGCTGCAGCGCAGCGATGCCTACGGCCGCGGTCACGCCCTGGGTGCAGCAGCCGACGTCCTGCGCGCCATCATCAATCTTCCCAAGGGCGCCTCGTCGGCAGAAGCGGCGAGCGCCATCGTCAATCGACTCGGCCCCGCCACGCGCAGCGAGCTGACCGACGACAACCGCCAGCTTTTGGCGCGCTTGCTAGTCAACGAACCGCTACCAGAAGGGCTCGACCCGCGCGGTTCCCGCGACGTGTTGTGGCTGGCCATGACCGACCTGGTGCTACAGGTCGTCACCAACGAACCGGTCGCCATAGTCATGGAAGACCTGCAGTGGGCGGACCCCGAAAGTATCGGGTGGATCGACCATATGTTGGGTCGCGCCAGCCATCGCCCCCTGGTCGTCATGGCCCTGCTCAGACCCGAGTTCTGGCAAGATCAGGCCGAGCGCTTCGCCGGCCGAGACCACGTGCGCATCGAGCTTCGGCCGGTTTCCAAGAAGGCGTCACGCGCCATCGCCCAATCGTTGCTCGGCGAAGATGCGGACGAGCAACTGATCGATACAATCGCCACACGGGCCGGCGGGCTACCCCTGTTCGCCGAAGAGCTCGCGCGCCTGAGCGCCCTGGGCCGCGCCACCGACCATGCGCCCACCATCGAAGCGGCCATCCAAGTGAGCCTCGACACGCTGGACGAAGAATGTCGGGACGCGGTGGGCCGATTGAGCGTGCTCGGCCTCAGCTGCTGGGACGCCGCCCTCGAAACACTGGGCATGACACAGGCAGAGGGCATCATGAAAGCGTTGGCGGCTGCCGAGGTATTGGTCGAGCAAAATTCGTCGCGCTTTCAAGGATCGAGCGAGTGGCTGTTCAAACATGCCCTAGTCCGCGAAGTAGCTTACAATGCTCTTGGTGAACGCGAGCGGGCCGAGCTGCATGGGCTGGCGGCGCGCTGGCTTGCCTCGATGGGTGAAGATTCGGCTACCGTCGCGGGACATTTCCAACTGGCGGAACAATACGAAGCCGCTGCCGAACATTGGGCGAGAGCGGCCCAGCGCGCGCTCGCCGCCAACGCGCTGAACGACGCGGTCTCGATGGCGGAACGCGCCCTGGCATTCGCCGAGGACAAGGTGACCGGTTTTCAGCGAGCTTGTTATCTAGACGAAGCCTGGAGCCGGCTCGATCCGCGCGCCGGCGAGCGCGAGAGCGCCATCATCGCCTTGGAAGCCAACGTTTACGACCGGGCAAGCGAAGTCAGGGCTCAAGGGGCGCGCGCCAGGTACGACGACGCCCGCGGGACCGGCTCCGGCATTAGTGAGCGCTTGGCCGAGGCACGCGACGAAGCGAAAAAACTGGGGCTCCACGACGAAGTAGCCCGCTGCTCGGCGGCGCTTGCCTCGCGGCTGGCGTTCGCCGGTGAGTTCGCAGAAGCAGAGCTCGAATCGACACGCCTGCTCGAGCTCGCAGAGCATCACGGTATTCGCGCTGCAGCGGTCGACGCCTATCAGACGCAAGCGATCATTCGTCAAACCCGCGGAGCGCTCTCGGCTGCGCTCGAAGCGAGGCGCAATGCGGCCGGCGCGGCGCGCGCCGCCGGGCTGAAGGAGCGCGAAGCCATGCTCATGACCAACCTTGGCTTCGCCTTGACCACCATCGGCGCTCGGCAAGAATCACGCGCCGCCCTCGAAACGGGGCTTTCGCTGGCCGACGCGATCGGCAGCGCCGGTGCCGTGCGCCTGGCCAAGATGAACCTGCTCGGGTGGGCCGCTACGTTCGGTACGGACAAGGCTCTTGACGTTCATTTGGCCGAACCCCGCGCCGATGCCGATACCACCGCCAGCGGCGTCTGGGCAGCCCCCGACCGCTCGAATCTGGGTGTGTTGTTCTACAGGGGCTGCGAGCTGTTGCGACAGAAGAGCGACAGCGCTTGCCGACGAGCCTTGGCTCTCTTGAAAATGGCTTCCGCCGCCTACCGCAGCACGGGTCACCGAGACGTTTTACCGGTGGCGCTGGGTATGTGGGCGGAAGCCGAGCGGCGCTGCGGCAACCTGGCCGCCGCCATCCAGGTCGCGAGTGAGGCCGCCGACCTGCTGGAACAGGGGGCACCCAGCCTGCTCAACGAGAGCGCCGTCTACCTTGCCCTTCACGATGCTCACCTAGAAGCGGGCAACGAGGACCAGGCGCGCGAGGCGGTCGCCAGGGGCATGCCGCCGCTGCTCAGACGCTTGCATGGCCTGGTCGGCACCCCCTATGCGCGCCAATTTCTCACGGAGTTGCCGCAAAATGCCGCCCTGCTGGCTGCGGCGGAAGGCTACGGCGCTACTCCCGACGAGATCCACCGGTTGTTCGAGCGCGGCACCACCTGAGACGCCATTTTGCGCGCACCGACTCTGTGCTAGAAGCCCCGCGTGGTCATGGGCGGCAGTTGGCGATTGCTTTGGATGGTGGGATTGGCAGCGGCGTTGTTTGGAGCCTGCGGTGGGCGCACCCCTGGCAAGAACAAAGGGCCGAGCTCCAGCATTGGCACCAACGGCGCGACCACGGGAGGCACCTTGACGAGCTCCGTGACCGGTTCGACCGTGGTCGGAATGAGCGGCGTGACAGGCACTTCGACCATCGGCTTCGGGATCACGAGCACCACGGGGGTCGGCGGCGCTTCGAGCATGGGCACCACGGGCTCGCCGAACACGACAGGCTCGATGACTACGGGCTCGATGACTACGGGCGCCGCTGGTGAAACGGGGATAGCTGGAGCTGGAGGCGAAGCAGGCGCCGCCGGAGCAGCAGGCTTCTAAAGGCTTTCGCTTCGCTGCGCAATCGAGCGGTACCACGTCGCCGGGGCTCGCCGGGTTGTCCACCCGCCGGCACCCTCGCGTACCTAAATCCTCCGCTCGCGACTTCTCCATGACGCGAACGTCGGCGTCTTCCCACTATAGAAGCAGGAGTCGAGGTGACAGCAACGTTCAAACCCCTTAGCCAAAATCTTTCGATGAAACACGCCCTCGTCCCGCCGCCTCCGCGGCGACCCGAGCAGGCGGCACAGGCGCCGGCCCCCATGGCGAGCTTGGGCGACCAGCACGCGGCATCAGGGCATTTTCCGCGCCAACCCGCGATCCCCATCGTCGAGCCGCGCCAGCGGATCTCCGAGGAGTTCTACCAGACTCCTCCGGCGTACAGCGCACCACCTCCACCGCTCTCTTTCGCGCCGCCGCCGGTGCGTCGTGGCACACGGGCGCGCCGCCAGCGAGCCCGCGTGCTGTTCCTGGCGCTCTTCGTGCCAGCGGTAGTGTTGATGTTCTTGGCGCTGGTGCTCTGACTCCGAGTCTACGCCAAATTGGGCAATGGTCCCATCGTGCCTGAAGGGTCACCGAATTCCGTCAGCTGTTCGGCGCCCATCGCGTGCGCGATGGAGATCAGCATCTGGTTGTTGTCTTGCTGATTGTTGCCGTAGTCGATCAAGCGGCCCGGGCGGATCTTGCCGCCTGCTCCGCCGGCAAGCACGTAGGGCATCGTCGTGAGTGCGTGTTGAGTCGACTCTCCAATTTCGGTCGCCCAAAGCACCAACGTATTGTCGAGTAGCGTGCCGCCGTCTTCGGGGTACGAATCGAGCTTCTCCAAGAAGTACCTGAGCTGATCGGCATACCAGGTCTGAATCGTGTTGTAGTTGTCGTACCCCGTGCCGCTCGAAGAAAAGTCGTGCGAAATGTTGTGATGGTTGCCGTTGATGTTCAAGAACTGGAACAGGTGTTCGCTCTCCGCATACGACCACTGCAGCGTGATGATCCGAGTCAGATCGCAAGCTAGAGCGGCCGCCGCCAGATCCATCTGCAAGCGCCCTGCTGCTTCGTACTGATCGTCGTTGGTCAGATCCACGGCCTGCATCGTGGGCGCCGCGCACCCAGTGCTGCCAGCGCTCGGAGCCGTGAGGCGCTGTTCCACCTCTCGCATCGAGGTGAGGTGCGCTTCGAGCTTGAGCCGATCGTCGGCGCCCACCAGGCCCATGATCCGCTGAGTTTCGGCCGACGTGAGGTCGAAGACACTCTTTCGCTGTGCCAGCAACCGATCCGAACCTCCCCCACCGAACAGCGTGTTGAACACGTCCTGGGGATCTTCACGCGGCGGATTGGGCTGATTGGAGGCACGATAAGAAATGCGAGCTCGCACCTCCGTGTCGCGAACATGCACACCGAGCTGCAAGCTCTTGAACGTGTTCTGTGCACCCACGGTCTCTGCGAGGTACTGATCGATGGATTGCCCGCTTCCCCAACCCGAGGTCGTGTTGCCGAAGCTCACGAATTCGGTGCCGGAATTCAGTGGCCGCGCCGTCAGCATGCCGCCCGTCCCGCGCGCGTGCTCCGAACCCAGCGTGCCTCCCAGCGCACCGTTTTGCAGTGAATCGTTCAGGCGTATTCCCTTCAGAAAGGTGAGCCGGCTCTTGTACGCTTCGAGCGGTGCCGTCAACGTGTTGAGCTGAAAGCTGGTTTCGGTCCCCGTGGGCCAAAACAAGCTGGTGCGCGTACCGTTCGGAGTGAAAAACACTACGAATCGAGTGGGAAAGGTGGATTGACCTTCTACGCGGCGTGCATCGAGCAGCGGAATGGCAGCCGTTGCCGCCAGGGAACCGCGCAGCAGGTTCCTACGCGTAAACCTAAGGGGTCTCATACCGTTACCTCGTCGAGTCTTACCGTTACCAGTCATGATTGCTCTACTCTCGATTACCCAGGTTCTCGCTACTCGGTCTGGCTGCGAAAGAGGAAGGCGTCTGTCTGCGTCATGGCTACCACGAGCTCTACGAGGTCGCCGTTGGCCGCCGTGAACGCCTCTTGGAGCGTTGCCAGGGAACACTCGTCACCGGGGCTCTCGAAGCGCCCTGAAGCGAACCGGAACAGTTGATTGGCTACGCAGTCCTGCACCAACTCGCTACCGGCAAGCTTTTCGGCCAACTCGCGCACACCGGTGAAGGAACCATCGAGCGTGGGATCTTTGGCGTCCAATACCTCGCCGGATACATCGATGGTCTGCCCACTCTCGGTGGTCCGGTACTGGCCCATGGCGTCGAAGTGCTCGAATGCGAGCCCAATCGGATCCATGAGCACGTGGCAGGTCGCGCAAACGCCACCCGCCGACAGATGCGCTTCCGCGCGATCGCGAGCAGTCGCCCCATCGCTCAGCTCCGGCGCCGAAATGTCGAGGTCGTCCGGCGGCGGTGGCGGCGGATCGCAAAGTAGGTTGGCGCGCACGAACTTGCCGCGCAGCACGGGCGAGGTCTGGTCGGGGTGCCCTTGTACTGCCAAAAAGCCCGCCTGCGTCAGGAGCCCCGCGCGCCCCTGCTCTTCGGGCAAAGTCACCATTTGTGGTGTGGTTTCGCTGCCGGGGGGCGCGGCCACCCCGTACACGTCGGCCAAAGGCCCGCTCACGAACGCCAGATTCGAGGTGAGCAGCGTATCCAAGTTCGCCGTGTCGTTCGCCAGCATGTAATCCAAGAAAGCCGGCAGCTCGCGCTTCATCGCCTCTTTCACTTCGTCGGTGTAGTTCGGAAACAGCGTGGTGTTCCTGGTCAGGGTATGAAGCCCGGTCAGGCCCGCCCATTGGCCCAAAAAGTTGCTGAGCGAAATACGAGACTTGGGAGACGCCATCAGCTCACGCGCCTTGGCGGCCACCTGCTCCTTGGTCGACAACATCCCGTTTTCAGCGGCGTCGAGCAGGGCGTCGTCTGGTCCGGACCCCCAAATCAAATACGACAGCCGCGTCGCGAGCTCGAAGGGACTCAGGGGCACCAGCGCCTGAGTGGGATCCGCCGGCGCGGTCGTTTCGAGCCGGTACAAGAAATGCGGCGACTGTAGCGCGGCCCGGATCATCACCTCGATACCCTCGGCGTGGCTCCCGCCCTCTGCCCCCGCGGCATAAGCCGTCAACAACATCGCCTCGTCTTCAGCCGTGATCGGCCGGCGAAAGGCGCGCCGCCCGAAGCTTTGTGCAAACTGCTGAGCACACGCCGTTGCGCCGGTCACCTCGGCGTCGCACGTCGTGAGGTTCGCGAGGTTCTGCACGGCTTGCGCCGCCAGTGCTTCGGAGACGAGCACGTACTTTTCCACCAAGAACTCCGGCGCTACCTGCAGCGCGGCGTTGTTGTCGAAGCCGTCCGCCTCGTCCGCCGGTATCTCGCTCACTGCCGCCGTGTCCACGTTCAACAGATCGCGCACCGTGTTCTCGTACTCGAACCGGGTCAGCCGCCGCAGCGGTGTGCGCGGCAACGACGTGGTCGGGCACGCCTCGGTCGTGGGTGACAGCGGCACGCCCGGCGTGCCGTCCGTCGAAGCACCGGTGGTGCTACCCGCCGGCACGCCCGAGCTACCCCCGACCGAGCCTTGCGAACCACCATCGGCAGCAACCCCGCCCGTGGTGCCCGTGGCTGGAATGGAGCCAGGAGGCGCGTTCCCCGGCTCTACACCACCTCCGGAACAACCAAGAGCTAACAGCAGCAAACAGGGTGGCTTCACAAAAGCCAAGGAGCGCATCGACCAGACCTCCATCTCGAACCGCGACATCGGACCGCGACCATCGGATCGCCAAACAGGTGAGCCTCGATGGCTCGACAACGGTTCATTGGTTTCCCATGATTCGCCAACTTAGTCGAGCTGAAGCAGCGATCGCGCCAACCATTCTCGCTGGTAGCGTGGCACAAATTCACCGACGACGGAGTTTAGCCGCCTTCGAGTTCTCACATCTTACACTGACGGCATTTTTTGACGACGTGTGAGCCAACGACGAAAGAGCACCCTAGAGCTCGGGCGCCTCGGGTGCGGCGCTCTGCCGGCGCCGCGCGCTCAGCGGCAGCACTGAGACCATCTGCCCCGCAGTCAAGCCCAAGTGCTCGATGACTTCTGCCGGGAGCTCGATGCCGGCAGGGGTGAGGCGGCAGTCGCTCGCGAGCACGGCTCGGAAGTACGGAGGCTCGGACAGCTCGCGCGCAACCAGCGCAGTCGAGTCGCGCACGGGGCCTTCGAGAGTTCCCGCGATCGCGACACGGCGCGTACTCTGAACCAAGGTGACTTTCTCCGTCTCGGCTACGAAATGGGGACCACCGTCGAACGGATCGATCCGCTCCGCATAACGAAACCCGGCGCGCCTCAGCATCTTTTCGACCCCGAGCGTTTGGTGGCCCACCTTGCCGATCACCGCCTGAGCCTCCTCGCTGAACAAAGTGGCATGCACGGCGCTAGTCGGAAAAAGATCGCGAATGAAGGTCTTGTCCTCGCTCGAAAGCCGATCTGCTTCACTGTACGTCATGCCCGTGAAGCGCCTGCCGAACGCTTCCCACAAGTGACTCGTGCCATCGGGCTCCAGTGGAGGCAACAGCTCCGCCAAGAGCTCGTCTCGAAACAACTCCCGATGCGCGGCGATGTAGAGAAAGCGAATGTAAGAAATCACGACGCCCAAGCGTTCGGGAGCTTTCCGATATGCCGGATCGACGACCAAGCCGGCGAGCTCCGTGGGGCCATCGTAAGAAAAGCCCAGCCGAAGCAGTCGATGGCGAAAATGTTTGTCCAGCAGACGCGAATACTTCTCGTCTTCGATCACGTCCAAATAGATGTAGGGCGCTTCACGCGTCCCGAGTTGTGCCACCACCGTCGAAGTACCTACGGCGCGTCCACGCTCCAGATCGCGCAACAGGAACACGAACTTCCTCTGCCTGATTGGTTCGAGCGTCCCCGCAAAACTCCGCGCGCTGATGTCGAGCAAACGGGCCACGTGCGCGGGATCGTCTGGCAGGTTGACGGTGTTCAGGTGGCGAGCCAGGGCGAGGAGCTCCGCCTCGTTCTCTGGCATGGCACCGCGGACCTCGTACTTGAGCATGCACGCCCAAGGTAGCATGGGGCCGCAAATCCGGCTTTGCTGCACGAATCGCGGGTTTCCACTGCGTTTCTCGACTTCCAGTCGGCCGAATTCGTGCTAAACGGCGGCACGATACCCATGACCCGACTCACCCCGCTCCCCAACACACGTTGGTCGTTCCCCCGCGCGGAACAACTGCCTACCTACGCCTTCGTGGCGTCGGATGCCGTGAAGGCCGAGGTACGGGCCGCGGGTGCCGACATCATCGACCTGGGTCTGGGAAACCCCGATCGCCCGACACCGAACGCGATCGTCGAGCAGCTGCACATGGCTTCCCGGGTGGGCGCCAATCATCGCTATCATCCGGGTCGAGGCCTATTCGACCTCAGGGTAGCCGTCAGCGAGTGGTACGAGCGGCGCTACCACACGCGCTTCGATCCAGAACGACAGATCATGGTCACCATGGGCGCGAAAGACGGCATGACGGGGCTGTGCCTCGCCATTCTCGGCACGGGCGACACGGTGCTGGTGCCCGATCCCTGCTACCCGATCCATCGTGGCGCCCCCATGATCGCGGGTGCCGAGATCATGACCTACCCATCCACCGGCGACAGCCCCGCCGAAGATATTTCTCGCGCTCTCGCACGCGCCGAGCTGGCCGGCAAGCGAGTCAAACTGGTGATTGCGAACTACCCGCAGAACCCGACAGGCCGCACCGTGACGCGCGAGCAGCTCCGCGCACTCTGCGAGGTCGTACGCAAGAGCGGCGCCATGCTGCTGCACGACCTGGCCTACGCCGACCTCGACTTCAACGAGCGCTACGCGCCCAGCATTTTCGACTGCGGCCTCGACGTGCCCACGGTGGAGAGCTTCGCCGTCGAAGTATTCAGCATGTCGAAGAGCTACCACATGCCCGGCTGGCGAATCGCCTACGTGGTCGGCAACGAGCGCATGATCGGCGCCCTCGCGCACCTCAAGACCTATACCGACTACGGGACCTTCATCCCCGTCCAGCACGCAGCTGCCTGGGCGCTGCGCCATGGCGACGAGCTGGTCAGCGACATGCGCGAGCTCTACCGCGGCCGCGCCAAAGCGCTGGCCGAAGGGCTCAGCCGCGCCGGCTGGGAAAACGTCACCGAACCGAGCGGCACCATGTTCCTGTGGGTACCCGTGCCGTCCTTTTACGCAGGCCTGAGCTCCATGGACATGACCGCCCGACTGATCCGCGAGGCTCACGTGGCGGTGTCACCCGGCAGCGGCTTCGGCGAAGGCGGCGAAGGCTACGTCCGCTTCGCCCTCATCGAAGATCCCCCCCGCATCGACGAAGCCTGCCAACGCATCGCCCGCCTCTTCCAACGCGCTGCTTGAAGGCGCGACTCCGGACCAGACCCTGCCCGACGCACGTCGCACGAGTTCCGATTCGTTCGTCGCGCTGACATCAGAAACGCGCGCTTACGACCACAGCCGCGCCTCGAGCGCGTCGAACAGGCGTCGGCTGGTCGCTGCAGATGGCCATCCAGCCAAGCGCACGGCCAGCGGATCTGCAGCTTGGCAAAGCTCGCCCTCGAACTCTCGCACTGCGCTCTCGAGTGCGGCGCGCACGCGGCGGCGCTGCGCCGGGGACAACCGAGGCGTAAGCCAGCGCATGAGGTCCCACGACAACGCGGCGTGCTCAGTCTCGTCGCTCGCGATCGCGTGAGCAACCGCGGCAATGACCGGGTCTTTGGCAACGCGCGCCTGGTGGTGCGCAACGAGTGCACCGAACGTTTCGCGGATCACGCCTTCTCGAACGTTGTCGATGGCGAGAGCCTCGAGAGAGCGCGGTGTGCTAGCTTCTACCCGGGGCGCCGTCAGGCGAGCGCCGTAGCGCC
>CBFGRJ010000262.1:0-10180 GCA_965651135.1 uncultured Myxococcales bacterium | reverse complement strand
GGTCCAACGCCCGAGAAGGGCGGTGTTGTACGAAACTGTCAACACGCTGTAGTTTCGGCAAGGTCGCGCCTGCAACCTCTGCCATCGCCTCACGAACCATGCGTTTTTGCGTGTCGCCGAGGCAAGCTCGGAACGAAACCCCTACCTTCAGATCTTCGAGCCCCAGGAGGAACCTGTCGCGCAGCAGAATCATTAACTGGGTGGCCTGCTTCGGGCTGCTACTCGTAGGCTGTGCCGAGCCCCAGCCCGCACGCTCGGTTTCGAGGAGGTCGCACCAAGTCAGGAGGATTTCGTGTTCGTCCCCGAGGGAGCGGCACCAACGCTACCCTGTGCGCCACCAGCGAGGCCGAACTGGGAGAACACTTCTATTTGGCTGGTGGCAGGCTCAGGCGTAGATGGAATCGACGGCGACTTCGCTGCCGTGGATGCGGATCACCTCACCCGTGACCCGAACCTCGGAGGTCCAGCTGCGGCCGGCGCGGCGACGGACCTCGATGCGCCGCTCCTCCTGCGAGACGAGCACGTACTCCTCGAGCGAATCAAGCTGTTGGAAGAGAACGAATCGTTCGTTCCTATCGCGCTGCTCGGTCGACTTCGAGAGGACCTCGACCACGACGCAGGGATTGGTGATCGCTTCACCCAGGCTCTTGCCGTTCTTGTCTCTCGCACCACGCGTTAGAATGGCGCCGCAGACGATGCTGGCATCCGCGTACGTGGAGTGCTGTGCCTTCTCGATATAGAGGAGCGTGTCGGATGAATAGACACGGCAGTCTTCGGATTGGGGCAAAGCCCTGATGATCGAGGCAGAGAGGCGACCGTGCTCCGGAGTCCCACGGGACATCGCGTAGACGAGCCCGTTGATCCATTCGTGTTTGACCTCACTCTTGGACTCGCCCTCGAGGTATTCACCGAATGGTATGAAGTTTAGTGGGGACGCCGCGGTCATTGGTGCACACTGCCGAGTGTAGCGCGATAGACGCCGCGCGCATCCTTGGGCATCCCTCCAAAGCTCGGGTTTCCAGCCGCGGTTTCAGCCGCGCCGCCCCAGGACGCAAATTGCGGGGACCGGCCTCAGCTCCAGAATTTCGGTGTGGACGTCGGTGAGACCGGCCAGCGTCATCGATTCGGTGATGGCGTTGGCCATCGTGAGTGCAGCTTCGCGCGTCGGTTGCTTGCCGCGCGGTTGGAACGTGATCGCGAGCAAGCCATTCGGAGCGAGTCGTTTCACACAATCCTGGATGAACGCTGGTTTGTCGTCGATGAACTGGATGACATTGATCGAGAAAATCTTATCGAAGGCAGGTTCGCCCGCGGGAAGATCGGCTAGCGTCCCCACGATCAGCTCGAGGCGCTTGGCTCGGACGGCATCCGCGTTCCGGCGCCGGGCCTGCGCGATCATGACGTCGGAATGGTCGATGCCCACCACCCTTCCGTCCTTCAAGCGTTCTAGACAAGCTCGTAGCGCAACCCCTGGCCCGCAACCGATCTCCAGCACGCGGTGCTCCGGTGAGAGCTGGAGGAGCTCCACGGTCCAGCGGCCACGCTGCACGTTCGAGCTGCGGTTGGCGAGAATGAAACCGACGAGGCTGCCGACCCAGCCTCTCGGCTGGGCGAATTGGCTGACCACGACTCGAATCAACCGCTCGTTCATATCGAGCCCAGCGCAGTCGCAGCGCTCGCCAGATCGGCCAGCTGCTCTTCGGTGAAGTCCCGCTCACCAGAAAATGCAATCCCGACCACCGCGCAGATCTCACCTTGCGGGTCGCGGACAGGCAGAGCGACGGCCGCCGCCGCATCGACCGCCTTGGCACCGGGCCGAACATCGCCGGTCTCGTCCGTCTTCAGGTTGCAGGTGGTCACGGGTCGCCCGCGCTCCCACGCCAGTCCAGCCATGCCTTTGCCCTTGGGGATGGTTCGCGTCGCGGCAATGACCGGAGGAGGCAGGTTGAATGCAGCTTTGAGGACGAGGGCGCCACCCTCGAGCCGATGCACACTACCCGCCACGCCTCCGTGAGCCCCCACGTACTTGCTGAGCCAGCCTTCTTCGTCGCTAGTGGTCACCCGGCTACGGTACCGCGGAGCGGGCAGGGCGCCACCGTGACGTTCAGGCACACTCCCATTCGAACTAGCAGCAGCCCGAAGCGCTTGGTTCTGGCCCTGGCGTGGCGCAGCAGCCGCTCGGCCCGTCGATCTTGTAATCGGCATCGTTGACGACGCGGTAAAATTCCCAGCGGTAGCCGTTCGGGTCGGTCACCCAGAATTTGTCCTGATTGGCATAGCAGCAAACACTGGTGGCGCGCGCTTCGCTCACCCAACCTGCCGCCTTCAGGCGTTCGTAAGCGGCGTCCAACGCCGACTGGTCGGGCAGCTCGAAGCCGAGGTGCAGGTCCGTGAGCAGAGGACGCTCGGCATCGACCTGATGAAAGGTGATGTTGACGTCCGGGTGCTTCGGGAGAAACTTCGCGTAGTCCGAGCGGACCTTGACTGGCGGTGTTCCGAAAACCACCGTGTAGAATTCTATGGTTTGTTGAATGTCCTTTATGGGAAGACTCGTGTGAAATCTCATGACTCGTGACCTTTCCGGAGGGTTGCTTCCCTCGCGCGTCTCTACACATCAAGACGCGGCTTCCGGCAAAAGGACGCAGCCAATGACCCTCGGTAGGCCGCGGTAGTATCAGCGGAATCCCATGCCCGCAGCGGCCCGGCCGGGTTTACGGCTGGGGGGCGTTCATAGAGAGCTCGCTCGCGTTTCGACCGGATGTTCAGCGTTGACCGGGCCTAATTCAGGGGTCTGCAAGTCGGCCTGTTGACTCTGGTAGTGAACTGGCTGCAGCATCCCGTCGTTTGCGTTGACCCCGAACTGCTCTCACCGGCTCGGTGGAGTGCCCTGGAGGTTTCTCGTGTTCTCGCGTATTTCAGTCATTGGTCTAGCGGTAGCCCTGCTCGTGGGCTGTGGTTACTCGGAAGATGAGTGGCAGGCTCAGCTCGCCAAGTACAACCAACTCAACGCCCAGTACGAGCAAGAGAAGGCGGCCCATGCCGAGACGCGTGCGCTGCTCGATGCCGAAATGAAGCGCGTCGCGGACCTGAGTGCCGAGCTCCAAAAAATGGGCGTCAACATGGATGCGCTCAACGAGCAGCTGCACCAAACCGGAACCGAAAAGGAGCAGATGGCTGCGAGCCTAGGCGAGCTCAAGCGCGCTCTCGAAGAGTACAAGAACCGCGCCGCTCAGCTGGAAAGGATCAAGGCGCGCTTCGAAACCTTGCGTGAAAAGCTGCAAAAGCTGGTCACGCTGGGCCTCAAGGTCGAAATCCGCCGCAATCGCATGGTGATTCGCCTTCCGGGTGACGTGTTGTTCGCTTCCGGACAGGCCAAGCTGCAAAAGGGCGGGCAAGAGGTGCTGGATCAGGTGGCCGAAGTGATCCGCAACGACAAGACGCTCGCGCAACGCTATTTCCAGATTGCGGGCCACACCGACAACAAGCCGCTCAAGGGTGGCCGCTTCGGCGACAACTGGGGCCTTTCTGCCATGCGAGCCCGTGAAGTGCTGCTCTACTTGATCGCACCGCGCGACTCGAAAGAAGGCGGCGGCGGGCTCGATCCCACGCGTTTGCATGCGGCAGGTTATGGGGAGACCGATCCGGTCGAAACGAACAACACCGAAGAAGGGCGCCAGGCCAACCGGCGAGTAGAGCTCGTGCTTCAGCCGGACGTCGAAGAAATGCTCGATCTGAAGAAGATGATCTGAGCGTTCGTACGCAGCCCGCTGCTTTTGGCGGTGGCCCCGGCAAGAATGCCCCGGGGCCGGCGGCCGGAAAATCGGATTGGTGAAACTGGTGCGCCGCGCTTCGCGTATCCAGTAAAGTGGCTCGTCGCCTTGGGTCGTTCACCGTCAGATGCACTGCTACCCGCACGGTCGGCGACGGCTTCCCCCAAAACCCTAAAGGGCGCCAGCCCCGAGCAACTGATGGAAGCGTACGTCGACGGAGATACTGCGGCTTTCGATGCGCTGTACGAGCAGGTAGCCGCCAAAATATTCGGATATCTCATCCGCCTGACACGAGAGCGTGAGCGAGCCGAAGATCTGCTGCAGGTCACGTTCACCAAGCTCCATCGCGCTCGCGCCAGCTATATTCGGGGTGCTCCTTTTTTGCCGTGGCTGTTCGCGATTGCGCGGCGCGCTTTCATCGACGAACGCCGACGTAGCAAGAACCGCCACGAAGATTTGAGCGCCCACGGCACGCTCCCCGAGCCCGAGCCCGATCTCGGATCGGCACAAGAAGACCTCAGCGATGCCCTGGAACAGGCGCTGGCACGCTTGCCGGTCCCCTACCGTGAGGCCATCGTATTGACAAAAATCACTGGATTGTCCTTGTCCGAGGCCGCCGAGGTGCTCGGAACCACTCCTTCCGCGGTCAAGCTGCGTGTGCACCGTGGCTACAAAGAGCTCCGACAGCACCTAGAAGCCTACCACCGACCACAATGACTACCGCCGATCGGGATCCCTTCGAAGATTGCAAGCTGGCTGACAAGCACGTGCCCAGCGCCGCGGTAGCCGAGCGCATCCGCCACACCTGTACACGGGGTTTGAAGGCAGAGCGCGCCCACTCGCTGCGCACACGCGGGTGGTTGACGGCGCTGGCCGTGAGCGCAGGTGTCCTGATCCTGCTGGCGCTCAGCCCGCGCGCGCTAGCCCGGCTTTCTTCGGAGTTCGAGAGCGCGGTCTATGGCTTTCTGGGCTGGGGCGTCGTGCTGTGCTTGGTGCTCTTCGTGGGGTTGGCAAAGCCTCCTGGCAAGCGTCTTGGGCGTCGGATGCGGCTTTTGATTGCGGCCCTGGTGCCTCTCGCCTTTTTTGCCTACCTGGGGCTCTCCGCGAGCGGACGGGCCCCGCTCGGCCAGGCATTGGGCGATAGCGACACGCTGGGGTGCGGCTTGTACGCGTTGTTCAGCAGCGCGCTGGTGGCCGCGGGCGTGATGCTGCCTTGGCGTCGCACCGATCCGTTCAACCCGGGCATTACCGGCGCCTTGCTCGGGCTTGGCGCGGGGCTTGGCGCGGCCCTCGCCATGGGCTTGGTGTGTCCTTCTCGCGAAGGGTGGCACTTGTGGCTGTCGCACGGGTTGGCGCTCATCGCGATGATGGGTTTGGGGGCATGGGTAGGCCGGCGATGGCTCGCACCCTGACCACGCATCGCTACACGCGCTACGTGCTGTATGCGCTCGCAGGCCTTCTGCTGTTCTGGCTGCTTCGCTCGAAGGGTGGACCCGACGTCGGCACGAGCGCGCCGCAGGTCGAGCTGCCCCTGGTGGGTGAGGCCCCTGCCGCTCGGGTGCACTTGGGCGAAGCCACCGGCAAACCCAAGCTGATCGAAGTCTTCGCAAGCTGGTGTGGCACCTGCCGGCGGTCGGCTCCGATGTTGAGCCAGGCGCATTCGGCCTACAAGCACCAGGTCGACTTCGTCGGTGTCAGCGTCGACGACAGCGACGCGGCGGCGCGCCAAGTCAAACAATCCTGGCAGATCCCCTATCCAGTGGCCCACGACGATCGAGGGGCCTTCGCGCGGAGCTACCGCATTCGTGTCTTGCCCACGTTCGTGTTGATCGATGGCGAGGGACGCATCGAGCGCGTCTCTTCCGGCATGCCAAGCCCCAGGCGGCTCGACGAATGGCTCACGAGCCTGACCGGCGGCCAAAGTATGGCCTCGCCATGAGGCATCGGCTACGCTCGGGGGCATGTGCGGCTCAAGGCAACTCGCTGGCTTGCTAGGGATGAGCGCCGCGGTGCTCATCATAGCCTGCAGCGCACCCAAAGTTCAGTTGAGCGAAGGCCCACGCGAATACGTCGGCTCCGACTACGAGGCGGTGCTCGACCGCTGGACGCGCAGCGCTCAGCTCACCCAGGTCCAGGTCATGGACAACGTGCTGACCGCCACAGCCACCTACGAGTCCTGGGATTTCCGCTGGGCATACGTCGTCCGCTACGCCGAAGACTATCGTTTGACCGTCAACCAGCGCCAAGTGCTGCTCGAGCGAGCGCTGTCACAAACGCGCGAGGTCCATCAGTTCTATTTGGCGCTGTACGCGCAGCACTACGAGTGGAACGACCTGAAAGCCGAAGATCCGGCTTGGATCGTGCGGCTCATCGATGACGAGGGGACGGAGACCGCTCCTTCGGAGATCAAGGCCATTCGCAAGCCGGGGGCGATCGAGTTCACCTATTTCCCTTACACGAACCCCTGGCGCAGCTCGTACAGGATCAGTTTCCCCAAGATCGGTTCGCATGGTCGCCCCACCATAGCGTCGAACGCTCGCTGGTTCGGCTTGCGCTTCGCCGGCGCGCAAGGCAACGAAGAACTGATCTGGGAAGTTGGGCCCGAAGGCGCGCGCCACGTAGCACGCGGGCCGAGCACGACCGAAGCGCTGTAACCGAGCTAACCGGCCAAGATCTCGAGCAGCGGAGGAACGCTAACCAAAAGCTCATGGGCTACCATCCGGTCGGCGCGTAGCAAGAGTGCGCCGCTGGAGCTGGCGCGCACCGTCCGCGGAGCTCCGCCGCCCGCCATCACCTGGGCCGCAAACAAGAACTCGCCCGGGTAGAGCTCCTCCGTCACCCGCTCGCCGTCGAGCAGCTCGATGTGGCCGCCCCCTACCACGTACATGCCATTGACCGTTTCGCCCTGCTCCAGCAGCGCTTCGCCGGGTTTCAAGGCCAGCACTTCACAGCGGTCGGTGACCATGGCGCGCAAACCGTCGTCCAGCCGCTCACCCAGGCTACCCATGGCAGCCCCGGCCAGCGCTTGAAAACGATCGGCGATCGCGCGCAGGTCGTCGTCGACCCAAGGGCAGTTGGCGATCTGTTCCGCCAGGGTTTTTGCATCCCAGAACGCAAGCCGCGTGTCGTCGGCATCGGCGACGGCGCGCAGCATGACGCCATCGGCGAGATGTCCCTCCGTGAACACCACGTCGCCGACCGAAGCATGAGCGCACACCGCATCCGCGATAGCGGGCATGATCTTGACTGCGCCCTTCAAGACCAGCGCAACCGCGAATCCGTTGAGTTCCTCGTCTTTGCCGAGCGTCTCGATACGCGCATTCAGCGAAAGCGCCTGCTGGGATTCTGGGGGCAGATCCTGCAATCCACGCACGCGGTCGAGCGACATCCCCAACAGATCGGGTGTCGTCGGCGGCTCGGAGGGGCTTTGCTCGGCAAACGAGCGGCTCGTCGGCGCTTTCGACTTCGTGGTGGCCACCGGCGCCCGTGAGGAGCGGCTGGCAGCCCGCGGCGAGGGCGACAGGGGGACCTTGGATCGACGGGGGCGAACGCTGCCCGATGCAGGTCCTTCGGCGTCATCGTCCCAGTCGATGCTGCCCTTCGGCGCGGGGGTCGCGCGCACACCCACGGCCTTCGCGAGATCTTTCAGTCTCTTGGGGGCCGGCTCTTCGTCGGGTTCCAGGTCGTCGGCGAGGCTCGGCCGCAACTCGTCGACCACGTCAGCGCCTCGAGCCAGACTCGGTGCCAGCTCGTCCGCCAAGCTCTCGCTGTCGCGGGCGCGCTGCTTGGCCACCGTATCGACCCGCAGCTTGTGCGTGGGCTCATCCTCGGATTCGTCCGATTTCACCGCCAGCTGGGCTCGCTCGACTGCCTGCCGCTCGAGCTCTTCCAGCAACAGCTCGCGCGAATCGCGGGACTCGAGCCCGGCCTTTATTTCCTCTGCCAAGCGCTGTGACACGAGGGCTGCTTCGGAATCGTCCGCTTCCGGCTCGAGCACGTCCGAGAGCAGCGATTGGCGTTCATCCTCGATGTCATCCTCGTCGTCCAGGGTGTCGCCGGATTCTTCGATGACACTAGCTTCCACCAGCTCCGCATCGAGCTCTTCGATCTCCACGTCTTCCAGCGTCGGTGCCCCTGCGGGGTCGGTCCGAGGCGGCTCCTCGACGTTCGGGGCGCGCGCGACACCAGCCGAAGGTCGCGACGACGGCAATACTTCCGGCATATCGATGATGTCGGTGCCATCGTCGTAGAGCTCCGCGTCGTCGGGTGGCTGGCTCAGGCTGAGCAACTCGTCCACGGAATCTCCGGGTACGGCACGCGGCGCGGGCTTCGCTGCCACAGGCTTGCTCGGCGCTCGGGGGAGCTGGGCAGCGCGTCGGCTTCCAGGCGCGGGAAACGAGGGGGCCGAGGGGGCAGTCGGACGAGGGGGCGAAGGAGAAGACAACGGCGCGGGCGCGGGCGGGCGACTCGACGGCGGGAACGGCGCAGACACGGGCGGACGACTCGACGGCGGGAACGGTGCGGAAGCCGGCGGCGTCGAGCTGACGCGAGGGGGAGCGCTGGGCAGACTTCGCCCGGCGGGCGCCGGCCTGCTCGACGCGGGCGCTTGGGGAATGACCTCGGTCAACTTGGAGGCGGCCAGCTTCAGATCCCAAGCGCGCCCGGTGGCGCCGATGCGAATCGCCGAATCCGCCGCTCGACGCAGCCAGGTGACCGCATCGAGGTACGCTCCGCGTTGCCACTCGACCCGCGCCGTCTGCAGCGCCCAGGCTACATCGTCGTCGTCGTCGTCGCGGGGAGAGGGGAGCTCTGCCGGGACGTCGGTCATGAGGTTATGGGTCGTAGCACAGGCTCGGACGGAATAGTCGAGTCTAGCTCACCCTGGCGGAATGTAGATTTCACGGTCTCGCGCTCCATTGGGGGGACCGACCAGCCCCTGCTTTTCCATCATTTCTACTATCTTAGCAGCGCGATTGTAGCCGATCGTCATCTTTCGCTGCAGCCAGGACGTGCTGCAGCGCTGGGTCTCCCGCACGATGAGCACGGCCTCGTCGAACCGTGAGTCGAGCTTGCCCATGTCCTGGTCTTCCTCGACGTCGGAATCGGCCTCCTGAACGATGGACTCGAAGTACTCGGGGGCCCCTTGTTCCCGCAGGTAGTCGGTCAGGGCCGCCACCTCCTCCTCGCTGACGAACGGGCACTGGACGCGCAGCGTATCGGTGCGGCCGTTGAGCTTGACCAGCATATCGCCTTTGCCCAGCAAAAGTTCCGCGCCTTGCTCGTCCAGAATCGTGCGGCTGTCCACCTTTTGGGCCACACGGTAAGCGATGCGCGAGGGAAAGTTCGCCTTGATCATGCCAGTGATCACGTCGACGCTCGGGCGCTGCGTCGCCAAAACCACGTGCATGCCGGCGGCCCGGGCCTTTTGGGCCAGGCGGGCGACGGACGACTCGACTTCCTTGCCCTGTTGCATCATCAGATCCGCGAACTCGTCCACCACGATGACGATGTAGGGAAGCTTCCCCGGTAGAGGGCTGCCGTCGGACCCGTGCTTGGTCACCGGCACCGAAACCACCGCACCGTCGACAGTGAGCGCCTCCACCTCCTCCGGAGCCGGTGCCTTGACTTCACCGGCCAGCACGCGGCGCACCCAGTTGTTGTACGTCGTGATGTTCTTGGTGCCGGCATTCGCGAACAGTTGATAGCGCCGTTCCATTTCGTCGACGGCCCAGCGCAGAGCCGTGGCCGCCTGCTTCATGTCGGTGACCACCGGGTGCAGCATGTGCGGAATGCCGTCGAACGGCGCCAGCTCGACCACCTTCGGGTCGATCATCAACATGCGCAGCTCTTCTGGCGTGCGCCGGAACAGCAGGCTCGAGAGCATCACGTTCAGGCCCACGCTCTTACCGGCGCCTGTAGCGCCTGCCACAATCACGTGCGGCATGGACGCCAGGTCCGCATAGAACGGCGCGCCGACGATGTCGCGGCCGAGCACCACCGGCAAGGGAGCCTTCTCGCCCAGCTTCTCGAAGCGCTTGTCCTCGATCAGCTCGCGTAGATTGACGGGCACACGCTCGTCGTTGGGCAGCTCGAAGCCGATGCGGCTCTTGCCGGGAATGGGGGCAATGATGCGGACCTTGCGCGAGAGCCCCAGTGCCAAGTCATCGGAGAGATTGGCGACCTTGCTCACCTTGGTGCCGGCTTCGGGCGCCACCTCGTACGTGGTGACCGTGGGTCCGGGATGGATTTCTTCGACCCGCGCCGTGACTCCGTAGTCCGCCAGGGTTTTCTCCAAGAGCTCGGCGTAACCCAACACCGCATCGCGATCCACGTCGCCTCGCTCGCCCTCGGCCTTCTTGAGCAGGTCCGTCAGCGGAAGGTTGAAGTCTCCCGAGCTGCGGCGCCTCGGC
>CBFGRJ010000261.1:0-10212 GCA_965651135.1 uncultured Myxococcales bacterium | reverse complement strand
GCGCGAGCGGCGCGGTTCAGGCGACGATGGTCGATGCCCAGCTGGGCGACGCGGGCGAGCTCATCGCGCTCGGGGAGCTCGGCTTCGCTGGCGTCCAGAGTTTCTTTGAATTCTTGCGGGCGTCGATCGGCGCCGCAGATCAGATGATAGTAGTGAGTGGCCTCACCGTCTCCGAAAGGGTTCGGCACCTTTGCACCGAAGCGCATCTCGCCTTTGGCGATGTTCTGCTGACAAGCGCGACATTTGGCGCGTCCACTGGGGGCAGCCTCGATGACGTGGGACATGCCCCAGATGGGAGCCGAAGCTCCTGGCAGGGTCAAGCCCGACGGACTGGAAGCTATTGGGGGTCGGCAAAGGGCGCCCCTACGCACGCGATGAACGTTTGCGCACCGTTGCGAGGTGTGTCCTCGCCGACGAAGCGCAGGCCGCGTTGGCCCGGGCATTCCCCGAGCAGGGCGGCGTCGCCGAGCCCTAGTGAGGCATCGATGTAGCAGTAGCCCGGGGTGGTCGCATTCGGGTCGGACTGACACGCGCTGAGCGCGTCGCCCGTGGCCTGCTCGAGCTCGCATAGGCAAGTGCCCGGGCAGCTGGTGTCGGAGCAGCGACCGCTGGCCATCAGCTGCTTGTTCACGGAGCGAGCCACCGCCCGAGAGGGATCGACGCGACCGGGAATCGAGCTGCAGGGGGAACAGTGCCCACTCGCGTCACTAGGCATCACCTCGACCATGGCGCAAGGTACGCTCCCTGTTTGCTTGTCCGGAGCGAGCGCACGCGGCACGCACTTGCCACCGAGCTTGGTGCCAATGACTTGCAAGATAGCTTCGACGGCTGGATTGTATCCGACGTTCGGGTCGGGGCTGCTGGTGGCGTCCGCCTCCGGCAACAGCTTGGGACAGATCGAAGCGACGATGCCGCTGGGTCCCACGCCTTTGAGCACCTCCAAGTGTCGCAGGCCCGGATAAGCCTTGCCGTAAAGTTGGGTGCTGCCGTAGTCGCCGCTCGGCTGCTGACACAGCGGGGTCAGTGTTTCGCTGCTGCTGTCGCAATCACAGCCCGGCTCCTCGCAAGTGACCGGGGTCTGGAGCGGGAAGATGCACGCATATTGGAGATCGTCGCCGGCGCGTGGCAGGTATTCGTGACCGTTGACCGGGTTCGCCATCGGTGGGGACTCCGGCGGAGCCAGCACTACGGAGTGGGGTGTGGTGCCTTGCCGCGGCTCCACACTCTCGCGCATCAACGGATCGGCGGGCGCGACGGCTCGGCTGGGATCGCCCAGGATGTTGGACCATGCCGCGCTCGCGACGAGCGCCTCGGCGTCCTGATACCGCAGCACCTGTTCGCTGCCAGGTCCCATCGAATCCGGTGTAGCGATGTCTTGCCACGGCACACCCACGATGCCCGCCAAAAACACCAGATCGGGTGTGCGGCTGGCGACTCCGCCGGTGTTGAGATCGGTGAATAGCGGATTCGGGTGGTCGTGCCCGTTGCGGTCTTTGATCACGGGAGAGCGCAGCGCCTCGACGTAGCGCTCGACCGGATACAGGCGCGTGACACCGAAGCGGCGCTTTTGGTCGAAGCAGCGCAGGTTGCGCGGATCGGAGTCGGCGTCGTGGCGCGTGGCGACGCTGCAAACAGGATCGCCGCTGATGGGTTGGCAGCCCTTCGGCGGTCCGTTGGGTTCGTCCCCGCAGGGGCGACAGCAGGGGCTGTTCGGGTCGGTTTCGCAGACTTGCGTGGCACGCGGCATGGTCCAGGTGCCGCTCGGCTGATTCTCGCCATTGTAGGCGAAGAGCCAGCCATCGCCGGCGAAGTCGAGGGAGCAGTCGTTTTCGTCGCTGAGCATGACGATCGCGACAAGCGAGTCCGGTCGCAGAAACTGCCGGCGCTGTTCGAGCAGCTCTTCATCGATCCCTTCGGGTCGAGCCACATCGTTTTCCACGACCCAGCGCGCCGGAGGAGCCGGATCGATCAAAAAGCGGTACCAGGCTTCGAGCGAAGCTTCATAGCCGCAGCCCTGCTCTCGCGTGGCCACGACCAACTCTTGGAAGTCGGCGATCAATCGGTTGGCGTCGGACTCACCCGCAGGCAGTCCCGCTGCGGCCTTTTTCCCCTTCGGATCCCAGGCCAAAAACCCCAGGCCCTGGTAAGTGTCGAGCGGCGTGCCATCGGCGCGCGTGCGGGTGCGGCCCACCAGGTGCCCTGCGTCATTGCCGTGCAGCACCCCACTGCTGGCGCAGGCAGTGGTACCGGGTGCACCCAACGAAGACGAGATCACTCCAATGTGGATATCGTCGACGGGCTGATATTCGCGCTCGAAACCCGCGGGACACGCGCTGCCATTCGGAGCAGCGGTGTCGCCGTTGCTGTTTCGACAGAGTGGATTCAACAATCTGCCCAACAGCTGCGGCACGGCAAGCTTGAGCATCTCTTGCTTGTCGGCCATCGATTTCGAGTTATCGATCATGAACAGAAGATCGATCTTGTCGATACTGCGCTGAGAGGTCAGGTCGACAAAAATATTATAGTTTTGTGGGTTGCCCGTCGCCACTGGGCGATCGAGACAACTCGACAAGCCGCCCACACCGGCTCCGAGCGTGGCCAAAAACAAAGCCACGCGAGAACGCTTCGAGATCATCGAGACGCACTTCCTTTCTTCGAGTTAGCCCCATCCATAGGGCATCGAACGCATCGAGATGGCTCAAGCAATCTCGAGCGAGCTCTCACGAACGCTCAGGATCGCAAGCGATGTGCCAGCGACACACAGCGGTTCAATGGCTGGTCGTGCCAACGCTGTTTGCAACCGCTGCCAATCGGCGTGACAGTACCGCGCCTGCGATCTCGAGGTGCTGCCGGCGAGGCATGTCAGTAGTAATGACATCGCCGCTCGAACAGAACCCCCCGGCTCCGGTCTCACTTTCGCAGTCAGTCGGTGTTCGGGGGCAGCGGTTCGCCGTGAACACCGACTCGTCCGGCAGCTTCGTCGGCCAGCGTGCTGAGCGAACGCCAGGAACGCTCACCCGTAATCAGGCGGGCTCCGCGGCGGTAGAGCGCGTAGTTGTAAAACCAGCCGAACAGGACGAGCAGGCGGTTGCGGAAGGTGATGAGATACCAAATGTGCACCACCAACCACATCAGCCAGGCAACGAAGCCGCTGAGCTCGAGCCGCCCGCTCTGCGCGACGGCTCGCGAGCGGCCGATGGTGGCCATGATGCCTTTGTCCACGTAGTGGAAAGGCCTGGGTGTCTCGCCTCGCATGCGTGCGAGGATCGCGCGGGCCACGTAGCGACCTTGCTGCATGGCGACAGGGGCCAGGCCGGGTAGAGGCTGGTCCTGGCCTTGTGGTGTAAGGCTGGCAATGTCGCCGATCGCGAAGACCTCGGGGTGGCCGGGCAGCGAACAGTCCTGGTTGACCACGATTCGGCCGGCGCGATCGAGCTCGGCACCTAGCAGCCGCGCGAGGCGGCGACCATGGACGCCAGCGGTCCACAGAATGGTGGAAGCTTCGAGCTGGTCGGCGTCGAAGTGTACGCATCCCTCGGAGATGTCGCGCACAGGCGCACCGAGCCGGACCTCTACTCCGAGCTCGACGAGCTGGGCCTGTGCGAGCCGCGAAAGTTTTTCGGAGAAGCCGCCAGCCAACAGGCGCGGACCCGCCTCGATCAGCACGATGCGGGCATCCGAAGGGTGAATGGAGCGAAAATCGTCAGCCAATACGAAGCGGGCAAGCTCGGCGAGCGCGCCGGCCACTTCGACGCCGGTCGGGCCACCACCGATCACCACGAAGGTGAGCAGCTTGCGGCGAACCTCTGGGTCCGGTTCTCGCTCTGCCGCTTCGAAGGCGAGCAGCACGCGGCGCCGCATTTCGATGGCGTCTTCCAGCGACTTCATGCCGAGGGCGTGCGCCCCCCAGCTCGACTCGTGCCCGAAGAAGTTGGTAGAAGCCCCCGCGGCGACGACCAAATAGTCGTAGGCGAGCTGCTCACCGTCGTGCAGCACGAGGCGCCGGGTCTTGAACTCCACGCCGACCGCCTCGGCCATCACCACCCGAGTGTTCGTCTGACGGCGCAGCACCGCTCGAATGGGAATGGCGATATCGGCCGGCGAAAGACCCGCCATCGCCACCTGATACAGAAGGGGTTGAAACAGGTGGTGATTGGAGCGGTCCACCAGTGTGACCCATACGGGTCGCTTGGCCAGGCGCTGGCAGAGTGTGAGACCGGCAAACCCGCCGCCGATCACGACGACGTGAGGCACTCCACTCGAGCTGGCTGGCGCAGACACCAGGGCAAGGAGGCCCCTTCAGCGGGGCGGCAGCGTCGCTTCGACGGCCTTCACCGCTTCGTGATCCAGTTCCATATCCGCGGCAGCCACGCTGTCGAGCACGCTCTCCACGCGCCTAGCCCCCGGCAGCGGAATGCAGACTGGGCTCTTGGCGAGCATCCAGGCGAGCACCAATCGATACGGCGACACGCGGCGGCGGCGCGCCTGCTCCGCAAGTTTCAGTGTTCCCAGTGTTGGAGCGCCGAGCGTCCCCCCGAAAGGCGAGTAAGCGAAGAAGGTGATCTGGTTCTTCTTACAGTAGTCGAGGACGCCATTCTTTTCGACCTCGCGCGCCTGGGGGTGCCAGCGGTTTTGCACGCTGGTAATCGGCACGATAGCCCTGGCCTCTTCGATGTGGCTCACCTGCGCGTTGCACAACCCGATGTACCGCACCTTGCCCTGTTCCCTGAGACGGGCGAGCGCACCAACGCTGTCTGCAAAGGGGACGCGCGAGTCCGGCGAGTTGAGCGCCAAAAGATCGAGGCAATCGACACCCAAGGCCTGCAAGCAGCCGTGGGCGGCTTCCGTCAGATATTCCGGCCTGGCATCGATGGTCCACGCACCCCCTGGGCGCCGGCAGCCGACCTTGGTCATGATCGTGACCTGATCGCGGCGCCCTTTCAGAGCCTTGACGATCAGCTTTTCATTGTGATGAAAATCATTGTGGTCGTAGCAGTAGCAGTCGGCGGTATCGATCAGATTGACCCCGTGGTCGACGGCTGCCTGAATCACACGGATCCCTTGATCTTCCGGCGGACGCCCGGAAATCGAAAGCAGCATCGTGCCCAGTCCAATACAACTCACAGAGGGCCCATCCGGCCCCAGTCTTCGCGCCTGCATAACCGCTCCAGCTCTCTAGTCTAAGATCGTGCTCTTTGGGGGAACCAATTCGGGGAAGTGTTAGGCAAAGGTCCAGCCAGGGGGCAACCGCACCTACCAGCTCTCTGGCCGGTCGCGGCTTCTCGGGGCGCAAAACGCCAGGCTGTCAAGCGATAGCAGTGGGCGCTTCATAGCGCCACCTTCAACGGTGAGCGCGGGTCATCCCAGAAAAAACCCTGAGATCGGCGATCTTGGCGGAAAGCGTCGAGCCGGGCAAAGTCCAGCTCGACGAGTCCAACGGGCGCCACGGGCTGAAACAAGGCTTCGGCGTTGGTTTGCGTTGGATCGGCGAAACCACTGACGCCGCTCGCCGGCAAGTGGGGCAAATCGGAACCCACGGCCCAATCGCTGACGCCCACGTAGAGCCCGTACTCGTAGGCTCGCGCCACCGCCAGGTGCTGCCACAGAGCTCGCGAATAGGTGGGGGACGGCTTGCGCGTGACGCTCAGGGCTGGGACGAGGACCAAATCGGGCAGCGGTGTGTGGCGCAAAAACAGATCGGTAAACCAGAAATCAGCGCAGATCATCACGCTGATCCGGCGCCCTTGTAGCTGGAATGCTCCGAAATGCTGGCCGGGGACGACCCAGTTCCGCTCGACCCCGTAGGGTCTGAGCTTGTCGTAGCGGTGCAGGATTTCTCCGGTTGGTCCAAGCACCGCTCCGGTATTCACCGGGCCCGCTTCCTCGTGCTTGTGAAAAGAGCCCGCCACCAAGTGGCAGCCGAGCCAGCGCGCTAAGCCTTGTGTGTCCGCCAGGTAGTCGTCCCAGCCGCCGAAATGCCAGTGCTCGGGTAGAAGGACCAGGTCACTGGACTCGAGTTGGGGGCGTAGCGGGTCGAGCAACGCGCGGAGCTCGGCCAGGTTTCGTTCGCTGGCGCCCGCGGCCAGCGCCGGGTTGACTAGCGCAAGCTTCACGAATGCCGGTCGTGGTGAATCACGAAATCACCACATTATGCGAGCGCTGGTGCCGGCCAGCGAAGTCGCTCGAGCAGCTTTCTGAGTCGTCGCATACTCACCTCGTCCAGGCGAAAGGTTGCCGGAGTAGAGTAAGACAGTGTAGGTGGCCACACTACACAAGTCTGCTCCCCAAGGCAAGCTTTGTTGCGGTAGCCTTGGCCGGTTCGGATGGACGTCCCCCACGAAAGCACGGATCCGCCTCGGATCTTGGTGGTCGGCTGCGGCGCGATCGGCGGAATCGTGGCCTCGCACCTGGCTGCCATGAATCACGCGGTGAGCGTGCTGACCACGAACGGGGCGATCGGCAAGGCGCTGACCGAGCGCGGGTTTCAGGTGAAGAGCGACGCGCTGTCGGGAACCGTACCCGCAGGTCCAGTGCTACTGGATGCCGACCAGGTGGCGGCGTCCTACGACTATGTTCTGCTGGCGGTGCAACCCCCGCAGATCCAGCAGGCGGCGAACAGCGTGGCCGGCAAGCTGGCGGCCGATGGTCGCATGGTGTGCTTCCAGAATGGCCTGTGCGAAGACATCGTGGCCCGAATCGTTGGCGAAGAGCGCGTCATCGGTGGTGTGATCGCCTGGGGAGCGTCCATGTCGGGGCCGGGCCGCTACGAACGGACGTCGCCGGGTGGATTCACCTTGGGGAGCCTCCGTGGCCAGCGGGACGTCAAGCTGGAGCGGCTCGCGCGAATCCTGGAGGCGGTGGGGCCCGTGGAGCTGACCGCGAACCTGGCCGGAGTGCGCTGGAGCAAGCTCGGGATCAACTGTGCGGTCTCGACGCTGGGGACCATCAGTGGTGGGCCGCTCGGGCCGGTGCTGAAGCAACGTTATGCCCGGCGGCTCGCGCTCGAAATCATCAGTGAAGTAGTGCAAGTGGCGCGAGCCGAGGGCGTCGTCCTGGAAAAGGTGTCTGGCACCATCGATCTCGAGTGGCTGGCGCTGAGCCCCGAAGAAGCGCGCTCATCGGGTTCGCCGAGCCTAGTGACCAAGCACGCTTTGATTTTGGCGGTGGGCGCACGCTACCGGCGCCTTCGATCCTCGATGTTGGCGGCCATCGAGCGCGGGCGTCCCCCGGCGATCGACTTTCTGAATGGCGAGGTGGTCGAGCGCGCGGCAAAGCACGGCCTTTCAGTGCCAGTGAACAACGCGGCACGCGAGTGGGTGTGGGCGATTGCTCGCGGCGACCGCAAGGCCTCGCCCCAGTCGCTGCATGCGCTATATGAGGCGACGCGATGAGACCCTTGGAAACACCGTTCAGCCGCCGAGCACTACTTGGGATGAGCCTGTGTCTGGCTCCGCTGGGCTGCGAATCGCGCGAGGCCCGAGCCGAGGCGCTGCCTGAGCTCGGCCGTTTGGGTTCGTTCCGGTTGGTGAATCAAGACGGAGCGCCGGTGACGGAAGGCTCCCTCAAAGGTTCAGTCTGGGTCGCGGCTTTCCTGTTCACGCGCTGTCCGACGGTTTGCCCAAAAATCATGAAACGCCTGGTGAAGATGCAGGCGACGGCCAAGGCCAAGAGCCTGCCGGTCAAGTTCGTCTGCTTCAGTGTGGACCCCGAGTTCGACACCCCAGCCGTTCTCAAAGCATTCGGCGAGCGCTACGGCGCCGACTTCGAGCGCTTCGTGTTCCTGACGGGTGACTCCGAAACCATCCAGAAGACCGTGACCGATAGCTTCAAGGTGGGGCTCGAAGGCCAAATAGACGAAAGCAAAGAGCACCTGGGCATCACGCACGGCTCGCACCTGGTGCTGGTCGACCAAGAGCTGGTCATCCGGGGCTACTACCGCAGCAGCGAAGAGCCGAAGACGCGCGAGCTCTTGATGCACGCCGCCAAGCTCGCGAAGGCATAAACACCGACCCCCTCACCCAGAGTCTTGCCGGCTCAGAAGAAGGCTCCCAGCCCGAAGGCCACGCCGAACGCCGTCAAACGCTCGTCCCCTTCGACTTGGGTGTCACTGCCGAGCTTGCTCGAGTAGGACCCGTACAGCATGCCGAGGTCCAGGAATGGCCCGCCCAAGATCGCGAGATGCTCGATAGGCTGCACGTAGAACATGGCGTCGAGCAGGAAACTCAGGGTGGTCCGGCTGACTTTGCGCTCGGTATCCGATTGCTGATCGGTGATCACACTGTCGCTTTGGCTGGCGAACGAAAACCCCGCGCGAGGCCAAAACCCCCACTGTGCGGCGAGCGGCATTCGATAACCCACGCGCGGCGCGAGGACGAAAATGCTCCCGCTGCCAATGTCGTCCTCTTGATCCTGGGCGTTGCCTTCGGCTGAAAAGACCGCGCTCTGACTGTAGGTGGTGTAGATGAAGGAGCCACCCACCGTGAGCTGGTCGGTCACGAAGACATCGAAGGCGACACGCGGTACGGTCGCAGCGGTGGCGCCTCGCAGCGCCAGCACGCCCACGCTGGTGGTGCGCTCGCTGGTTTTCTGCTCGACCCCGCCCTGCTCGATGGTCCGCGATTGGCGCTGCCAATAGACGCCCATCAAACGTTCGGTTCCCAGAAAGAACTCGTCATCGGCTCTTGCGGGCGTGGTGACCGAGAGTGCTGCCAGTGCGCCGAGCATCGTTGGCCTCGTGAGTAGCTGGTGAGAATGACTCATGCCCGGCATTTTGCCTCGACCCCCACAGCAAACACCAGCCCCCAACGTCGGCGAGCGTTGGCGGGTGAGGTCAGTGCGCCGCCTACACCGACAGCAAGTGCTGTAGCGCAGCCACGCGACTGTCGAGCTCCGAGCGATTGGCCGCAGTCAATGTGATGTGACCGACCTTGCGACCTGCACGGACCTCTTTGGTGTAGTCGTGATAATGCGCGCCGGGGACCTGGAGCACTCGTTCTTTGGGGGGCAGCTCACCGATCAGGTTGACCATGGTGGCCAGACAAAGCAGGCGCGTGGAGCCCAGGGGCAAGCCGGCGATGGCGCGCAGGTGATTTTCGAATTGGCTGGTCTCGGCGGCCTCGATCGTGAGGTGGCCGGAGTTGTGCACGCGGGGGGCGAACTCGTTGGCCAATAAGGTGCCGCCGACGTCGAAGAACTCCACCGTCAGAACGCCGACGTAGTCGAGGTGTGCCAAGAGCCGCTCGACACTGGCTGCGGCATACTCTGCGACGCTTGCTGGAACATCGATGGGCGCGGTGCTGGAGCGCAAGATGCCATCTCGATGTTCGTTCTCGATCAAAGGGTAGGTGACGCAGGAGCCGTCGCGGCCTCGGGCAGCAATCAAGCTGAGCTCGCGTTGGTAGTGCACGAACTCCTCGAGGATCAAGCCGGTGCCTCCGAGCCGCTCGACCGCGCTGGCCAAGTCGTCGGGGCTTGTCACGATGGATTGCCCCTTGCCATCGTAGCCGAAGCGCCTGGTCTTGATGACGCAGGGAAAGCCGATATCGCGCGCTGCTTCCAAGGCGCTATCGAGGTCGTCGACGGCGGCGAAGCTCGGCGTGCGTATGCCGAGCTCTTGAAAGCAGCTCTTTTCTAGCCAGCGGTCCTGGGCAATGCGCAGAGCGGCCGGCGGCGGAAAGACGAGGGTCGAATGGGTCAAGGCTTGCGCGGCTTCGTCGGGGACGTTCTCGAATTCGAAGGTGACGACATCGGCGCGGCCCAATTCAGCGAGCGCTTGCGGGTCGGTGTATGGAGCGACACGCTGCCGGCCGACGCCGCTGGCGGGCGACTCGGGGGTAGGATCGAGAAACTCGAGCTCTAGCCCCAATGGATAACCCGCCAGCGCCAGCATACGTCCCAGCTGGCCGGCTCCCAGCACTCCGATCTTCACGGTTGACTCAGTCGTGGGTCGGGATTCGACAGGACCGCCTCGGTCTGCTGTGTACGAAAAGCCACCAGGGCGGCGCGGATCTCGGGGTATTTGTTGCCCAGAGTTGCGGCGGCGAGCAGCGCAGCATTGGTGGCGCCGGCCTTGCCGATGGCTAGGGTGCCGACTGGGATGCCGCCGGGCATTTGCGCGATCGAGAGTAGCGAGTCGAGCCCGCTGAGTGCTCGCGATTGGACCGGCACGCCTAAGACTGGCAGCACGGTGAGCGAGGCCACCATGCCGGGTAG
>CBFGRJ010000260.1:0-10212 GCA_965651135.1 uncultured Myxococcales bacterium | reverse complement strand
ACGAGATGGTAATTAGTGACTGGAGTTCAGACGTGTGCTCTTCCGATCTGGTGGTGCACTCGCTGAACAACCGCCCTCGGGCGCTGGCGCCCGCGCAGCGAAAAGCCAGCAGTGGGCTAAAGCGTGCGTGGCCCCGCTTTCGGCAGCACACGGCGCTTTTCGGCAATTTGCACGCCCATTCGGGGCTCTCCGCAGATGTGCCGGCGTCGAAGCGCGCGTTCATGAGCCCCAAGGCTGCGTTTCGCTACGCCTTCGAGCACGGGCTCGGCTTTCTGGCCATTACCGATCATCACAAGGCGGTGGATGCGCCCGGGCCTCCACTATTCGTGCCGGACGACGTGTATCGACGAGAGCTGTTCGAGGTGGCGCTGGCGTTTTCGCGCGAGCATGAGCTGCGCTTCGTGGCCGTTCCCGGCGTGGAGTGGGGGAATACGAAGACGGGGAACCACGTCAATGTGTTCGGCGCCAAGGTACCCCCCAGTCGTCACGACATTCTCAATCGGGAGTATGACGAGCTCTACGAGTGGGCAAAACTGAATGCCGAGTTCGTGCAATTCAATCATCCCAACAGCTGGAGAAAGAGAGGCGACAGGACGGTCGGTAACTTCGGGCGCGCGCTGTACGACACCACGGAGGCGTTCGTGGCGGCTGTGGATCCCGTCGTGAAGACGATGTCGATCATCACTAGCGTCGCAGGCGGACACCTGAGCGGAAAGCACCGGCACAGCACCGAAAAGACGCATCGCAAAGCCCAGTGGGAAAGGTTCTATCGAGAGTATCTCAATCTTGGGTTTCACCTGTCACCCAGCGCCAACCAAGACACGCACGGCACGAATTGGGGCACCGTGACGGCCGCGCGCACGGTCGCCTGGGCGCGTGAGGTCAGCTATCGCGGGCTGATGGGTGCCTTTCGCGCCAATCGCGTGTACGCCACCGAAGACGACGAGCTGGTGGTGGTCTACCAGGTTCTAAGTCGGGGCAAGCGGTATTGGATGGGAGAAACCGTGCCTGTTCACGGCGATAGGGCCAAGGTGGATCTGATCGTCAAGGTCTGGCAAACCCGTGGCGTCGATGGGGACGCGTTGGAGGAAGGCCCCTATACGGTGGAGGTCGTCCGCGACAGCGATGGCCGGGGTGGGCGTCTAGCCTCGCGGTTCGAAACGTTCACGCTGCGGTCCAGCAAGGAAATCAGGCTTCGGACCAGCGTGGTCGACGGGGAGTACCTGTACCTGAAGGTGTGCGAGCAAAACGGGAGTGACAATCCCGTTGGCGACGGCACCGACCGGAACAGCAACAGGACTGGGAAAAATGGCCCCGACGGGCTACGCGACGACCTTGACGATTGTGCCTGGACTACGCCCATCTGGTTCGAGAGGCGAGTCCGATGAGCGGGACCGGGTCTTTTCGCCGCGGTGGCAGCGGGTTTGGCGGTAGGCTCGGGCTTTTGTGCTAGCTTGCCTGGCCCTGACATCCGGTTGGGGGCCTCGAAGGGAACATTTGTGAAGAAGTCCAAGTCGGCGAATCCGACACTGCCGGCGGCAACCAGCGGCTTTCGCTCGCCAACGGAACCAAGCAAGAGCGCACGCCCGGGCCGATCAGCGCCTTTGGCTGGCGCGGAGGGCGGTTCGGTGAACGCTTACCTTTCGCGTCTGCGGTCCGCCACGCTGTTGACGCGTGAGGACGAAGTGGAGCTGTGTCAGCGCATCGAAGCCGCGCGCGAGCAGGTGCGCAAGGCGGTGCTCGAAAGCCCTACCGCCGTTCAAGACGTCATCGAGCTGGGGACCCGATTGAAAGCGCGCGACCTGCATATTTCGGAGCTGACCAGCGACTTCGCCCAAGAGGACGAGCAGCAGGACGAAGAGCTTGCGTCACGCTGTTTGCTCGGAGCCATCGAGGAGGCCGAGCGGTGCGAGCAGGAGATCCGCGAGCTTCAGCGGGAACAGACGCGCGCCACCGGGGAGCGCAAGCGTCAGATTCGCCAATCGATGGCCGCGGCGAAGGCGAAGGCAGCGCGCAAGCTCGAAAGCCTGCAGCTCAGCGACAAGGCGATTCACCTGATGGCGGCGGAGCAAAAGCGGCGTCACTTGGGGTTGACGAACGGCGAATCCAAACGTCCGGCGCGTGGCGACGCAAAACAGCTCGAAGCGACTTACGAGCGCATCCTCGCGGGAGAACGGTTGGCGCAGCGCGCGAAGGCAGAGCTCGTCGAAGCCAATTTGCGGCTCGTGGTCTCCATCGCAAAAAAATACATGAATCGAGGCCTGCCGTTTCTCGATCTAATCCAGGAAGGCAACATCGGCCTGATGCGAGCCGTGGACAAGTTCGAATACCGGCGGGGCTACAAGTTCAGCACCTATGGAACCTGGTGGATACGACAGGCCATCACCCGCGGGCTCGCCGATCAGGCCCGCACGATACGTATTCCGGTGCACATGCTCGAAAACACCAACCGGGTGATGCACACGTCACGCCGGCTGGTTCAGGAGCTGGGGCGCGAGCCGACAGCAGAAGAAATCGCGGCCAAGCTGGAGTGGCCCCTTGCCCAGGTGCACGGTGTATTGGGGCTGGTCAAGGAGCCGCTCAGCCTCGAAACCCCGTATGGCGAAGAGGGTGACACCCAGCTCGGTGATCTCGTCGAAGACCGCAATGCCGAAAGCCCGGTTGACGTCGCCGTAGAACGCGACTTGCGGCAGCTCACGCTCGACGCTCTAGAGTGTTTGACCCTGCGCGAGCGAAAGGTCATTCGCATGCGCTTCGGAATCGACGAAAAGAGCGAGCACACGCTCGAGGAGATTGGGCAAGAGTTCAACGTGACACGCGAGCGCATTCGGCAGATCGAAGCCAAGGCCGTCAAGAAGCTCCAACAGCCCATGCGCTCGAAGCTGCTGAAAGACCTGGTGTAGGGTAAGATTTCAGGCATGCGCTTCCGAGTTAGCGGAGCAGTCCTTGTTTTGATGGGGCTCTTCGCCTGCTCACGCGTGCCGGCTGAATCCACCGCTCGGCACGAGACCCCGCTCGCCAGTCACGGGCCGCCCGTGCTCCCCGCTGTCCGCGATACGCTCGTCGAGGAGCGTGGCAAGTCGAGCGAGGTGAGCGCCAAGGCTACCGAGCCCAGCGCGGAGGCCGAGGGTCTAGACGCGCTGGCTGAGGCGTTGGAAGCCGAGGGTTACATCGATGTCAGACGCTGCCAGGACGCCGAGCTCGAAGCGATTCGCACCCTGACCGAGCCGGCTGGGCCCAAACAGTTCTTTTCGGTGCACGGCTATGTGGCGCGCACCCTGCGCATCGAGCGGCACGGGCCCGAGGGGAGCCAGGCGCACTGTGTGAGCGTGGCGTGGCCGCCTGGGCGCGTGAACAACGAGGGTCAGCCGGTTCAGGTGGCTTCGCGAGTCAACGACGCGTGGCTGCGGCTGCTGCGAAATACCTTGGACCGCTTGCCCTGGGATCATGTGCGCCTGCTGCGCAGGGTCGTGATCGACAATCGGCCCAAAGAGCACGGCATTGCCGCCTTCAATCGCGACAGCGCTGATGATGCTCGCGACGGGCGCACGCTGTGGCTCCACGAACACCTGTTCACGGCGCCCAACCACTGGGCGCGAGGCAACTATGGGGTCTACTGGAGCTACCATTCGAATCGTGACGGCATGACGATTGACGGCGCACCCGCGAATCACGAGCTGTTCAGCCCCGTGCTGCTGCACGAGATCGGCCACCTGGTGATGTATTGGGTGGCCAATGCGCATCTTTCGGGGCCGGCCGCGTCTTCGAACGTCTCCTGCGCCAGAACCTGCAAAGACACGGGCAACTGTCTTCGGTTGACTCCGGGTGAACGGGAGCAGGGTTGTATCAGTCCCTACTGTGCCCCGTTTCGTTTCGAATCGAGCACCGAAAACTGGGCGGAGCAGTACCGCTTGTACTATCAGAGCTCGGTGAGCCGCTCGTTGCTTTCGGAAGCAGGGAGCGGGTGCTTGCCGGTGCTGCTCGAGCAGCAGGGCACCACACCAGACCCCTGGCAGCGAGGCTTGCCCGACATGACGAGCTACCGGCGCAGCCGCTGGGACAGCTGTGGCCAGCGCGAGTGCAAACCCTGATGAGCTCGGTGAATTGGTTTTGGCTGACTCGCGCCTCGTTCCCGCGGCGGTGACTCTGCTGTAGAAAAAGCCGACCACTATTGTCGTGCCTGACATTTACTAGGCATGACTGCTGAAAGCCCCAACTTGGGGGCAGGCATACTGAAGAATTCAACGAGCTGTGGCGGGTCTCGCTGGTTGGGCACAGGCCTGATCGTCGGTCTCGGAGCCGTCGCGGGCTGCACCGGCTCGATCGATCCGGGTGGGGGCTCCGGGGATGGGGCTGCAAACAGTGATGGCGCTGCGGGGCCGGGGAGCACGTCCTCGAGTGGGAGCGGTGGTGCGAGCGGCTCGACGGCCACGACCTCTGGGGATTCGAGCTCCACCGATGGGGGGTCGACGGAACCGCAGCCCGGAGTCGTCACGCTCGATGCCGGGCGCACGGTGCTCCGCCGTTTGACCGCGCCAGAATACAACAACACGGTTCGCGATCTGTTATCGACCTCGCTGCGCCCGGCCGACGATTTTACGGACGCCGATACGGTGGCTGTGGAGGGCTTCGACACGCTTGGCGCTGTGCTTTCGCTGCCTCCGGTGCTGGTGGAGCAATACGAAGGGGCCGCTCGCGCGCTGGTCGACGAGTTGTTCGCGCGCCCGCAGGGCGACAGTGTCAAGGCCAGCCTCTTGAGCTGCGATACCAGCGACGAAGCGTGCGTTCGTGCGGTGTTGGAGGCGTTTGCTGCTCGAGCGTTTCGGCGGCCGGTGGACGGCGCCGAGCTCGATCGGTTGCTGAGCTTGAGGGCGACCGTAGACGCTCTGGGTGGACCCGCAGAGGACAGCATGAAGGCTGCGCTGGTTGGGGTGCTGCTTTCACCGCATTTTCTGTTTCGGGTGGAGCGGCTGCCGCCGGGAGACACTTCGGCGCGTCAGTTGTCCAGCTACGAAATCGCCACGCGTTTAGCCTACTTCTTGTGGTCGAGTATGCCGGATGAGGAGCTCAGCCAGCTGGCTGAATCCGGCACCCTGGTGGATAACCTAGGCGCACAGGTCGAGCGCCTGCTGAGCAGCGACAAGGCCAGCGAGCTCGCCGTCAACTTTGGCGGCCAATGGTTGGGGGTCCGCCACATGGAGGAGCTTCAGCCCCCTTCTCAGCTCGTGTATCCCGACTACGACGAAGCGCTGGGTGAATCCGCCAAGCAGGAGACGCTGCTGTTCTTCGAGGAGCTGGTCATTCACGACGCGCCGCTGCAGGAGCTGTTGACGGCTGACTACTCCATCATCGATACGCGTCTGGGCCAGCACTACGGCGTAGCCGTGAACGGTGACGGTTTTTCGAAGGTCACGCTCACCGATACGCCGCGGCGGGGCTTTCTCACGCATGCCAGCTTCCTCATGAATAGCTCGCACCCCGGCAGCACGTCTCCGGCGCGGCGAGGGGAGTTGGTGCTGGACCGCCTGATGTGTGATGCAGTGCCTCCACCACCACCCGGAGTGGAGGTGGACCTTCCACCGCCCGAGCCCGGCATAACGCGACGCGAGCAGCTCGAGCTCCATCGCGCGGCGCCTAGCTGCGCCAACTGTCACAATGCGTTGGATCCAATCGGGTTCGGCTTCGAGAATTTCGACGGCGTGGGTGCCTACCGCACCGAAGAAAACGCCGCCGCCATCGACGCCTCCGGAGTCTTGACCACCTCGAATGGCGAGGTCGCCTTCACTGGACCCGTCGAGCTGGCCTCGTTGCTGGCGGCCGACCCGCGTTACGCGGCGTGCGTCACCGAAAAGCTCCTGACTTACGCCGTCGGTAGGAGTTTCGCTGCGTCGGACGCGAAGGCTTATACGGCGGGCATCACTCAGGCGGGCATCAGCGAAGGCAAATCGAGCTGGCGAAGTTGGATCGAACACATCGTCCGAAGTGAAGCCTTTTTGACCGGCCGCGGAGAAGCGCAATGATGAACAAGTTCCAGAAAACCGCCGGCATTCGCGCCAACCAGGCGCGCGAAATCGCCCGCAAGCGGCGAGAGCATTTTCTCTCCCATCGTCATTTGCACAGGCGCACCTTCTTGGGCAGCGCTGCCGTCACGATCGGCTTGCCCTTTCTCGAGTCCGCCCGAGGCGTGCGCGAAGCGCGGGCGGCGGATTGCTCGGCAGCGCAGCGCTTTTTGGCCTGGTTTCTGCCGTGTGGCATTCACATGCCCGATTGGACGCCAACCTCGACGGGGCAAGGCTGGGTGGCGCCCTATATCCTCGAGCCGCTCGAGCCGGTGCGCGACAAGCTCTTGGTGGTGACAGGGCTCGATCATCACGAAATGTCGATGCCGGGTGAGCCGCCGGGAGGGCATGGCTCCGGCACCGGCGCCTTTCTTACGATGCGCCCGGTGCACAAGAACGAAAATGATCCGGATCGCACCAGTCTCGATCAGGTCATTGCGCAACAGGCTTTGACCACGTGCAATCGTCCTTTGCCGTCGCTGCAGCTGGGGCCTCAGGTGCGAGGCGAGGGTTGCGACAAGACCGATTGCTCGTTTCTGGAGACGATTTCTTGGGATCACGACACGCCGCTGCCCATGGAGGGCGACCCGGTGCGCGCCTTCAATCGGATCTTCGAAGGCGTCGACGCCGGTGAGGTCAATTCCGAGAGCGACGCCGAGGCGCAGCGACGCTTGGCCTTGCGGACGAGCGTATTGGACTACGTGAGCGGTGAGGCCGAGCTCTTGCAGCTCGAGCTAGGACAGGACGACAGGGCCAAGCTCGACGAGTACCTGACGGGTATTCGCGAGCTCGAAAACCGCATCGTCAACCTCGCCGGCTCGGGCGGAGGGAGCGTGTCGTGCGAGGTGCCGGCGAGCCCGGGACGAAACCTGCCCTATCAGGAACTGGTGACGGTGCTGGCGGATCTCATGGCCATGGCGTTCATCTGCGATCAGACCCGCGTTGGCTCGTTCATCATGGCCCGCGGCACCAGCATGGTGAACTTCGAGTTCTTGCTGGGCGAGGCTTCGGAGCATCACCTGATCTCGCACCACATGAGTCAGCAAAAGGCCTACCAAATGCTGCGTGAGATCGGGCGCTGGGAAATGGAGGTGTTCAGCGCGTTTTTGCAGAAGCTCGATGCGGCCGTCGAGGCCGACGGGACCAGTGTGCTCGACAAGACGTTGGTCTACTGCAGCAGCGAAATCGGCGATGGCAACGGCCACTTCAAGTTCGACGTACCGGTGATCACGGCGGGTAGCGCCAATGGTCGCTTCAAGGCGGATGGATCACACATCATGTACACCGAAATGAACTTCCCTAGGCCCGTCGTGGGGCCTCGCGGAGGGCCGAATACGGGGCGCTTGATGGTCTCGATCCTCAACGCCTTCGATATACAGGTCGACTCGTTTGGACATGCCACGGGCAACTTGAATGACGACTTCCTGGTTTGAGCGGCGCCTACGCGCCCGCATTGCGGCAGTGGGTGCGCTCGTGTTGCCGCTGCTCGTCACGGGCGGGGCGCTGGCTTACAGCTGCCCAGAGAACCCTTCGCCGCCACGAACGGAAACGTATCAGGGCTTTCTGGGTCGCGTGTTCGAGCTCGACGGTCAGGAGCTGCCCTACAGGCTGTTCGTACCGGAGAACTACGATCCGGCCGTGGCTTACCCACTGGTGCTCTACCTTCATCACGCTGGCCTAGCCGGTTCGGATCAGAACAACGACTCGGGCTGGGACAATTGCGTGCAGCTCACCTCCGAGATCGGCTCGGGCGACGACTACGGCGGAGTGTTCGTGAACTCGGCAGTCGACGAAGCGGGCGAACGTTTCGACACGCAACAGCGCTACCCCCACTTCGTGTTGGCTCCCCACGCCAATAGTCCGGCATACGGCTTCGGTGGTGGCACCGAAGGCTCTGCATCGGGTCCCGAGCACCCGACTCGGCCGCTGCTGATGGGGATCCTCGATGAGGTGCAGGCCGAATTCAACATCGACCCCGGCCGCGTCTACGTGACCGGCATCTCGATGGGCTGCTACGGCACCTGGGACCTCATCATGCGTAACCCAGACCTGTTCGCCGCCGCCTCACCGCAGTCGTGCCGCGGCGATCCAGACACGTCGCTGCTGGCCGCCCTGAAAGACATGCCGATCTGGTCCATGTGCGGCACCAATGACAGCTACTTCGCCGGAGCTCGAGCCATGGCAGACGCCATGGAGGAGGTCGGCGCCACGGCGTTCACCTTTACGGCAATGCAAGGGGTCGGCCACTCCATCAACGACCGCGGCTACGACTACCCGGGTTTCATCGATTGGATGTTTGCCCAGCGGCGCGATGTCGCTTCGCCGACCGGCATGGGCGGCAGCGGTAGCACCACCGTGAGCACGAGCGGAGGCGCCGGAGGCGGCACGAGCGATGGCGACTTGACGACTGCCGGGACCAGCACCTCCGTCGGCGGCACCGCTTCGACGCTGACCAGCGGCGTTGGTTCGAGCGCCGGCGGCGCAGCCTCGACAGCGACCACGGCCAACGCGGTATCGACAGCGACCAGCGCCACGATGTCCACCGCTACCGTGTCCACCGCTATGTCGAGCAGCGCGACTAGCCTCACCAGCTCCGCGGGCGGGAGTGCTGCGCTCTCACCTGTGGGAGCCGAATCCGAAAGCGGCTGCGCATGTCGTGCAGCCCCCGCGGGCCAGCGTGGCTGGGTGCTCGGCGCGGGCCTGTTGCTGCTCGGCCTGGCGCGGCGCCGCCGACGTTGAAGGGGTTAGGTCACTCTTCTTCGGTCGCGGGGGGGTGCTCGGGGCGATCTCCCCACAGAAGCCCGAGCTCGAGCTCGATGGCATCGAACGGGGGTACGCGTAAGGTCTTGTTCCCGCTGGCGGCCACCAATAGCAGGTACCCTTCGCGTTCCAAGCGATAGGCTTCCAGCGAAAACCCTATCGGATCGATCAACCAGACGAATCGCACACCCGCGCGCGCGTACAGTGGCAGCTTCTCGGTGCGGTCTGCAATGGCCGTGTGCTTCGAGAGCACTTCGCAGAGCCAGTCCGGCACGACCGTGTAGGGCGCCCCATTGGAAGATTCGCGTGATCAGCCAATAGGCGCCCAGCGCGGAGTGATGTCTTTGGGCTCGGCCTTCTTGGCGGACAAGTCCCGAAGCTCGAGCGGCTGATGGTCGAGTCTGACTCTGTACAAGCTGTCCAGCGGTGTGGTCGCCAGACGCGTCAGCGTCTCGGCCGTCTCCTGGTTCATGGTCACTTCGAGCGTCAGTGAACCCTCGGTCACGCGCCCCACGGTCGTGACCTCGATGGCTCCCCCCGCTTGCACCAGACCCTCGAAGGTGCGCCGCCAAGTGTATGTATTCTGATTGTCCTGCTGGATGAACTCCGTCGAAGTAGCCGGCACCAAGGTGACACTGTAGAGGTCCATCCGACTGGTAATCGTCTGAAGCGGGGCCCGAGCCAGCTCCTGCCCCGTCTCGCCTTCGAGCACCGACACGAACTGGTCTTGGTCATTGTCGTGCGACAGGACCGTGCCATCGCCGAACACGAAGCCAATACGGCCAACCCCGATCACATGCCGTCGGCGCACGCGCTCATTCAGAGTGGTTACCCACTCGACTGGTGCGATGGGCAAACCAAATGGGCCCCGAAACGGCAACGCTCGTTGCACTCATCATGCGCGATCGCCCGCGCCCCGAACAGGGTTATCGCTCGTGCCTCGGCATCATGCGCTTGAACAAGCAGTATGGCGCCGAGCGTCTCGAGGCAGCGAGCGCACGCGCTGTCGCCGTTGGTGTCCGTTCCTACAGGCACGTCGCAGCGATTCTGAAGAACGGTCTTGATTGGGCTGCCGCCGGCGCGGGCAAAAGCTATATCGCCTGTGCCCTCGCGTATCATGCGTGCCGTCGAGCCTACAAGGCACTGTATCATCGGACCTCAAGGCTCTTTCACGAGCTTCGGCTAACCCGCGCAGATGGCATCTACCATGATCGTGATGCGCGAAATACGCATTCCCCCTAGCCCATGGGGGCTGAGCACGAGTCGAGGTCGCTCGGTTTCATCCGTCTAGAGTCCGCCGCTTCGCCGAGCAACTGCAAGGTCCGCTGCAAGCACTTCTGGAGCGACCAGTCGGCGCCAGCAGTAGGGCGCACGCGGTCAATCGCTTCGCCCG
>CBFGRJ010000259.1:0-10285 GCA_965651135.1 uncultured Myxococcales bacterium | reverse complement strand
TCGGCAGCAGCCGGAAAAAGTCAGCGCGAGCTTGACTTCGGCCATGCTCGCTGGCGGAGGTGAGCGAGACAAACATGCGACTCTGTGAGATTCTCTCGAGCGATCGGATCATCGTCGACCGCGCAAACATGGTGCACGACAAGGCCGGAGCCCTCGGAGCCCTCGGGCAACTCCTGGCGCCTTCGGTGGGGTTAGAGGCGCAAGAGGTCACCCAACGGCTCGAGGAGCGGGAGAAACTCCAGAGCACCGGAATAGGCGAGGGCATTGCCATCCCGCACACCTCTTTCGATGCAGTCGAGAAACACATCGCCGCCCTGTTGCTTTGCCCACCGGGCATCGACTTCGATGCGATCGACGGCTCGAAGGTGAGCATCATCTTCGGCGTGGTGGGACCCAAACGTTCCACGGGGGAGCACCTGCGAACCCTGGCCAGAATCTCCAAGCTGCTCAAGAGCCAGGCGACCCGTGCCAAATTGGTCGGATCGCCCAGCGCGGGGGCTGCCTACTCGCTCATCGAAGCCGAAGATCAGGCCTTGGGTTAACATGCGGGCATGACCGTCCACGATCCGCCTTCGGCCCAGGCCACCACCATCAGCGTCCGCGAGCTCCTTGAGGACCCGGCGCTGGGGTTGTCGGTCAAGCTACTGGCCGGAGCGGTCGGGCTCGATCGACGGATCACTCATCCTCGCATCCAAAAGTCCGGGTTGGCCATGGTCGGCCACCTGCACGGCATCGTGCCGACCCGGATCCAGGTGTTGGGGGAGACAGAGCTCAGCTACGCCGAATCGCTCGACGATGCTGGGCAGCGCCGGGCGGCGGAGCATTTGTTCGGTATGCAGCTGGCGTGTGTCGTGGTGAGCCGCGGCGTTCCCCCTCCGGACATTTTCATCAGAATGGCCGAAGCCACGGGCACGCCACTGCTTCTGTGTCAGGAGCGGTCGTCGACCGCCATTACGCAACTGCACACGCTCATGGACGAGCACCTAGCGCCGCGTGATCGGCTGCACGGTGTGCTGGTAGACGTCTTCGAGGTGGGCGTGTTGCTCCTGGGTCAAAGTGGGATCGGAAAAAGCGAATGTGCACTCGAGCTGGTCATGCGCGGGCATCGTCTGGTGGCCGATGACGTGATCGAGTGCGATTACCGACCGCCCGGTATGGTTTTCGGCCAGCCTGCGGCTTTGCTTCGCCATCACATCGAAGTTCGGGGCCTCGGCATCCTCAACATCAAGGACTTGTACGGCGTCACCGCGATCCGTGAACGCAAACGCCTCGACTTGATCGTACGGCTCGAGCTCTGGAAGCCCGAAGGCAAGTACGATCGCATCGGGCTCGAGGACCACTTTCGCGAGATATTGGGCGTGCCGATCCGCGAGGTTTGCCTACCCGTGCAGCCAGGCCGCAACATGAGCTCCATCATCGAGATTGCCGCGCGCAACGAGCTACTGCGGCAAGCCGGCCACCACCCGGCGAGAGATCTGGTCCAGCAAATCGAAGCCGGCCTTTTGACTACCGACGAAAGCGGCAGCCGCATTCAGCGCCCTCCGAGCGAGCAATTTCGTGCCGTCCGCGTCAATGAGAGTGCAGCTCCGCCTCCCGTGTTCCCGCCGCGTCACGCGCCGGAGCACAAGCCACCCGGCAAGGGGACGCGTGGATGAACGAAGCTCGAACGCAACTGGTGGTCGTTACCGGGCTTTCGGGTGCGGGCAAGTCAACCGCTGTCCACGCGCTTGAGGACGTGGGTTTCTTTTGCATCGATAATCTGCCCACTCCTGCCGTGACCGCATGTTTGAACGCGCTTTCCGGTGAGGGCATGCGACGGGTCGCGCTCGGAATGGATGTGCGCGTGCGCAGCTTTCTCGAAGACGCCACGCTGGTCTTGGACGAGCTCGAGGCCGGCTATGGCTCGGATCTGCGCGTGTTGTTTCTGGATGCGTCCGATCAGGTGCTCTTGAGGCGCTACAGCAGCACTCGCCGGCCGCACCCGCTCAGTATGGAGCCATTGCCCGGTCACGAACGAGCAGCCACCGCCGTGATCGAAGGGATTCAGCGCGAGCGCGATCTGCTGAGCGCGCTCAGGGCGCGAGCGTCGCTCGTGCTCGACACCACCGAGCTGAGCGTCCACGACCTGAGAGCGCGAGTGTTGTCGCTCTTTGGGCCCGAGGCAGACGGTCTGCCGCACATGCGTTGCCGATTTCTGAGCTTCGGCTACAAATACGGGCTCCCGGTCGACGCGGACCTGGTGCTCGATGTGCGCTTCTTGAAAAATCCGTTCTTCGTTGCCGAGCTGCGCGACCTGACAGGGCTCGACCGCGCGGTCTACGATTACGTGCTAAAAGAGGCGGATGCGGTCGATTTTGCCGCGCATGCGCACGCGCTTTTGGCTTTTTGCCTGCCGCGCTTCGAGCGAGAAGGTAAGAGCTACTTGACCGTGGCTTTGGGTTGCACTGGAGGTCGACACCGCTCTGTCGCGCTGGTTGAATATCTGGCGAAGACAGTGGAGAAAACCCTTGGTATGAAGATAGACGTCGTTCACAGGGACGTGGAGCGCCAGTCTCTGCACCCTTGGCAAACTACTTCTGACTCGAAGCTGGCAGAGGGAACCGGCTCCCCAAAAGGAGGCTCATGAGCGTGACGCACGAGGGAACGTTCGAAGTGGTCAACAGGCTCGGATTGCATGCCCGCGCGGCCTCGCGCTTGGTGCAGCTTGCCTCCTCGTTCCCTTGCGATATCGTGGTCCGCCGGGAGCAGCAGGAAGCGAACGCCAAGAGCGTCATGGGAGTACTACTGTTGTGCGGTGCAAAAGGCACCAAGCTCACCGTCGTTGCCACGGGGGAACGCGCCCGCGATGCCGTGAATTCGATTGGGGAGCTGATAGCGAATCGCTTTGGAGAAGAGGAGTAAGCTTTGGGGGAGGCAGGCCATGACCACCGAGGCGGTGTGAGCGAGCCAGAGTCCGTTCAGCTGGTCGGGCTGGCCGGGTCACCCGGCTTTGCGATAGGCACCGCGATCATCGTCGATCAGGGGCGGGCCGGCGTGGTGCGGCGGCGGATTCAGAAGCACATGGCCGACGACGAGGTGGCGCGTTTCGATCGCGCCGTCAGCGAAGCGGCCCAATCGCTGCGCGAGGTCGCCGAGCGGGCAGGGCCGCGCGCCGTAGAAACGTCCATCCTTCAGGCTTACCTGTTGATGGTAGAGGACGAAACGCTGCGAGAAGACGTCGAGCGACGCATTCGCATCGATCTGATGTGCGCCGAGTGGGCCCTGCGCTCCGCGGTCACCGAAATGAGCGAGCAACTCAGGAGAGGTGATGACCCGTACCTGACCGAACGGAGCCACGATTTCGAGTTCGTGGGCGATCGGCTGCTCGGTGCGCTAGCCGGTCGCAGCCGCCCCCTTGGGGCCATTCCAGAAGGGCATGAGCCCGGCATTCTGGTCGCTCGCGACCTGTCTCCTGCCGAAACGGCGACACTGAACCGAGAACGGGTGCTCGGCATCGTCACGGAGGTCGGGACTCGCACCAGCCACACGGCCATCTTGGCACGCGCCCTGGAAATACCGGCCGTGGTCGGCGTCAAGCATCTGCGCCAGCGCGTCGCACACGGAGATAGGCTGATCGTCGACGGTGTGCACGGGCGCGTCACGCTGTTGCCTGGTGACGCCGAGCTGTCCGATGCCAAGAAGCGATCTCAGCGCTACTACGCCATGGCCAGCGGCTTGCGTGCGGCGCGTGATCAACCCGCTCGCACGAAATGCGGGGTCCCAGTCACACTCAAAGGCAACATCGAGCTGGCGCTCGAGGCCCGCATCGCTCTGGATCACGGGGCTCGCGGCATCGGTCTATATCGCACGGAGTTCCTCTATGTCGACCGTCGCGAGCTGCCGTCCGAGGAAGAACAGTACAGCAAGTACCGCGAAGTCGTGGAGACGGTGAGCCCGCTGCCGGTGACGCTTCGCACCTTCGATATCGGCGGAGACAAGTTCGCCTCTGTCTTTCAAGTGCCGCCCGAGATGAACCCGGCGCTGGGGCTCAGAGCCGTGCGCTTGGGCCTCGAGCGGCCGCATGTGTTCAAAGTTCAGCTGCGCGCCATGGTGAGGGCTTCGGCACATGGCAGCGTTCGCATCATGGTTCCCATGGTCGCGAGCTTGGAGGAGCTGCGTGCCGTGCGACGCCTTCTGATCGAAGCCATAGCCGAAGTCGATGCTGCCGGGCACGCGCGCGCCGAATATTTGCCGCTCGGCGCGATGGTGGAGGTGCCAGCAGCCGCAATTTTGGCCGAAGAGTTCGCGCGCGAGGCAGAATTCCTGAGCATCGGGACAAACGATCTCGTGCAGTACACGATGGCAGTCGATCGCTCGAGCCGCGACCTGACGCACCTTGCCAGCTACTTCGACCCGGCCATCATCAGATTGATCAAAAACGTGATCCAAGCTGGAAGCTTTCGCCAGCGACCGGTCATCGTCTGCGGAGCGATGGCCAGCGATCCGCTCGCGGCAATTCTGCTGGTGGGTATGGGGCTGCGCGAGCTCAGCATGGAGGCGACCGCGATTCCGGAGGTGAAAGAAGCGTTGTCACGCGTCACTCTCGAAGAGGCGAAGGACGCCGCGGCGACCGCGTTCGAGGCGAGTACGGCTGAAGAGGTGCAGCTCGCCATGGCAGCACGTTTCGCGCCGATGATTGCGGATCTTCTGGATCCGGACGAGCTCATGGCCTCGTCACGGACTTGAGCGCTCAACTTGGCGCCAGCCGGGCCGTATTGGATCGGGGGACATGAACCCGGCATTCTCCAGACGATGGCTACTTGGGCTTTGTGGCGCCGGACTGCTCGTCCCGCTCGGCGAGGCTCGGGCCGAAGCCACCGAGCGGTTGTGTGTGGTGGTGGGCGCACAGAGCCCGCTCGAGGAGTTGTCGCTCCAGTATCTGACCCTGCTGTTTTCCAGTCGCGTTCGGACCGATGCTCGAGGTCGCCCGCTCATCGCCTTGAACCACCCCGCGTTGACTACCTACCGCGTGGGTTTCGACCGCGCGGTGCTACACATGAACCCCGCCCAAGTGGCCGACTATTGGATCGAGCGGAAGAAGCGGCGGGGTGCCGGTCCACCGAGGAGCGTGCCGAGCATGTCCACGCTTCGGCGTGTCCTGGCCCGCCTGCCAGAAGCCGTGGGTTATCTTCCACGCCGCCAGCTGACCAACCAGGTTCGCGTGCTGCGTATCGATGGCAAGGTTCCCGAAGACGCCGGATACCCTGTGGTGTTCACCCCTTAGGGTGCGGCTCCGTTCTCGGCAGAGGTTTATCGGCTAACTGGCCGACGAGCGAAGCGTGCACAAAGGTGCGCATGCCGTTTGACCGAACCGAGCCACCGCGTATACTCCCGCCGCATTTTTCAGGAAGGAAGTCATGCCTTTAGAGCCCGGCGCCAAAACGCGCGTCATCCACGAATACCGGCAGCACGAGACCGACACGGGTTCGCCGGAAGTTCAAATCGCGCTGCTGAGTCAGCGTATCACTTATCTCACCGATCACTTCAAGACGCATCAGAAAGATCATCACTCGCGACGCGGGCTGTTGAAGCTGGTGGGTCAACGCCGCCGATTGCTCGACTACCTCAAGAAGTCCGACGTCGAGCGGTACCGCAACGTGGTCTCGTCACTCAACCTACGCAGGTAATCAGCTTCTGAGGGGATACCTGTAGTACCGGCTCCTAGGGGCGCCGCTCTTCAACTTCGCTTCGTGCGAGTCATGGCTCGGAATATCGACCGAGCGATAGCTCTCAGGAACCGAGGCTGAAGTCATGGGCGTCCTAGCAAGTCGGCGTTTGGTCGCACGCAGCGACCTCCGCGCTAGGAGCGCATCAAGTCATGTTTGTTAGAGAATCCATCAACGTGGGCGGAAGACCGCTCACCTTCGAAACCGGGCGGCTCGCCAAGCTTGCTCATGGCGCTGTTCTCGTGTCCTACGGGGAGAGCGTGGTTCTTGTCACGGCCTGCGCCACCGATGAACGGCCGGGCCTGGACTTTTTTCCGCTGACTTGCGAGTACCAAGAAAAGACGTACGCCGCAGGTAAGATTCCAGGAGGCTTCTTCAAGCGAGAAGGGCGTCTCAGAGACTACGAGGTGCTGTCGTCACGCCTCATCGATCGACCTCTGAGGCCACTCTTCCCCAAGGGTTTCAAGAAAGACACCCAAGTCATCGCCACCGTGCTCAGCACGGACAAAGAAAACCCCACCGACGTTCTTGCGCTCACCGGCGCGAGCGCCGCGGTTCACATTTCGGACATCCCCTGGGCAGGTCCGGTCTGCGGTATCCGCGTGGCCCGCGTGGCGGGCGACTTCGTGGTTTATCCGACCTTCAGCCAGATCGAAGCGGCAGACATCGACGTCGTCGTCGCCTGTAGCAAAGACGCCATCGTCATGGTCGAAGGCGGCGCCGACGAAGTCAGCGAAAACGACATGATCGACGCCTTGATGTTTGCCCACGAGCAGGCGCAGCCGATCCTGGGCTTGATCGAAAAGCTGCGCGAGGCGGTAGGGCGCCCCAAGCGTGTTTTCGAAGCGCCTGCCCTCGACGAAGCGATCGAACGGCGCGTAGCGGAGTTGGTCAAACCCGAGTTGATGACGGCCTGCTTCATTCGTGAAAAGCAGGAGCGCTACGATGCCTACTCGCGCATCAAGACAAACCTGTGCGAGCAGCTGAAGAGCGAGCTCGGCGAGGAAAAATTCGGGGAAATCGAGAAGCTGGTCAAAGCAGCTTTTGAACACAACAAGGCCGACGTTGTGCGTTCGGTGGTGCTGAACGAAGGCCGTCGCATCGACGGCCGTGACACGAGAACCATTCGCCCGATCGCTTGCGAGGTGGGGTTGTTGCCGCGCACTCATGGCTCGGCGCTGTTTCAGCGCGGCGAGACTCAGGCGATCGTCACGACCACTCTCGGTACCTCGTCCGACGAGCAGAAGATCGACGCGTTGACCGGTGAAAGCTGGAAGCGCTTCATGCTGCACTACAACTTCCCGCCATTTTGCACCGGAGAAACCAAACCGCTGCGTGGTCCGGGTCGCCGCGAAGTGGGGCACGGGGCGCTGGCCGAGCGTGCCGTCACGCGCATGGTGCCCGGGCACGAGGAATTTCCCTACACGATCCGCATCGTCAGCGAGGTGCTCGAATCGAACGGGTCGAGCTCGATGGCGAGTGTCTGCGGAGCCACGCTCAGCATGATGGATTGTGGCGTGCCCATTCGTCAGCCGGTTGCCGGCATAGCCATGGGCCTGATCAGCGAAGGTGGGCGCATCGCCATTCTCAGCGACATTTTAGGAGACGAGGACCACTTGGGAGACATGGACTTCAAAGTCTGCGGCACCAAGAACGGGATCACCGCCATCCAGATGGACATCAAGATCGAAGGCTTGGAGCGCAGCGTGCTGGAGCGCGCGTTGGATCAAGCGCGTGAAGGTCGCCTGCACATTCTCGGCAAAATGCTGGAAGTGCTCCCGGAAGCTCGCCCCGAGATCAACCGCTTCGCACCGCGCATCACGACCATCAAGGTGAAGCCGGACCAGATTCGCATCATCATTGGCCCGGGCGGCAAGACCATCAAGGGCATCATCGAGCAGACAGGCTGCTCCGTCGATGTCGAAGACGACGGTACCGTGAACGTTGCGGGTACGGACGGCGAGGCGGTCAAGCGCGCGCTGGCTTTGATCGACGGCTTGGTGGCGGAGCCCGAAGTCGGCAAGGTCTATCAAGGCATCGTACGCCGTGTGGTCGATTTCGGCGCCTTCGTCGAGATCTTGCCGAACACGGAGGCGCTGCTGCACGTTTCTGAGCTAGCGCATGAGCGCGTCGAGTCTCCCGAGGACGTGTTGTCCGAAGGCGACGAGATCGAGGTCAAAGTGATCAGCGTCGAGCGCGATGGAAAGGTGCGGCTCACCCGTCGCGAGCTACTGCCGTTTCCCGAGGGAGACGCTGGTGAGCGCGCCCGGGAGCGGATTGCGAAAGCGCGCGAGGGCGGCGGTCCGTCGTCGCGTTCGAGTCGCGATCGTGGGCCACGCGATCGAGATCGAGGCGGCCGCGGAGGCGGTGGTCGCGACCGTGACCGCAGACCGAGGCGTGACTGAGCTCGGGCTCAGGTGACCAGTTTCAGTGAGCGACCGACTAGGACCTCGTTGTGTGAGCCGCTGCGGTAGCCGCCGAGGTCCAGAGTAACGTAGCGAAACCCGTGCTGCTTGCCGGCGTCGACGACTGCTTGTCGCACGCCATCGGCTAGCAGCTTGGGAAGCTCGTCGAGGTCGAACTCGATGCGTGCGATCTGGTCGTGCCAACGCACGCGAACCTGGCGGAAGCCGAGACGCTTGAGATCTGCCTCGAAGTTACCGATCTGAGCGAGACGTTCGCGGGTCACGCTGGTTCCGTACGGGATGCGGCTGGAAAGACAAGCCGCAGCGGGCTTGTCCCAAACCTCGAGCCCGATGAGCCGCGCAGCCGCTCGCACGTCGGCTTTGGTGAACCTCGCTTCTACCAGCGGGCTTCGCACGTGGTTCTGGCGAGCCGCCTCCAGCCCGGGGCGATAATCGCCTAGATCATCCAGATTGGTGCCGTTGACGACGAAGGCAAACCCGAGCTCACGACACGTTTCGGCCGTGAGCGAATACAGTTCGCTCTTGCAGTGATAGCAGCGGTCGGGCGCATTGTTGACATAGGCCTCGCGCTCGATTTCGTGGGATTCGATCAGGCGATGATGGGCGCCAATCGCAGCAGCGATACGCACCGCGTCTTGTCGCTCGGTCTCCGGTAGGCTCGGGCTGACGGCGGTGATACCCAGCGCTCGGTCGCGCAGTTGCTCGTGCGCCACGGCCAGCACGAACGCGCTGTCAATCCCCCCGGAGTAGCAGACGATCACGGAGCCCATTTCTTGCATGAGCTCTCGCAAACGCTCGAGCTTTTGAGCGGGCGACGAACCGGGGTCGGCTGTGGCGTGCACCTTGCTGCCTACATAACACTGTTTTCGCGCCTCGGCACACCGCCGGCCAAAACCCGTGTTCCCAAGCTGTTTGGGCAGCGGGTTGAAAAAAGCGCCGCACACCGAAAATCGGGGCGGCGCAAGTCGCGCTTTGAATCGAGCCGATTCGGCGTTATGCCCCGATGGTGATCGGGCCCATGAAGCGCTCCGAGTTTTTCCATGCCATGGCTGCGCTGCTGGGCGCAGGGTGCAGTCAGGCGCCCGTGGCCGTACCACCGCCGCCGCCCCCTCCAGCCCCCCCGCCGGCGCCGCCTGCTCCGCCGGAGAAGCAGCGTGTTTACAAGCATTGGGCCTGGCTGAGCTCGAACGCGGAGGCGACCGGAGACTGGTACAAGCGTGAGTTTGAACGAATGCAACGAGCCGGAGTCTCCGTAGTGCTGGCCGAGGCGTTCAACGGCACCGAAGCCTTCTATGCAAGCGCTCACCTACCCACGAGAGCGAACGTGCTGGGGCGCCTGCTGCCCGTGGCCCAAGCGGCAGGGCTCGAGGTCCAAGCTTGGATCTGGAGCATGCCGTGTAACGTGCCTGCGATTTTCGAAAAAACGCCCGAATGGTTCGTCGTCAACAAGAACGGGCAGTCCACGGCGCAGCACCCCGTGTACGTGCCGGAGTATCGATTTCTGTGCCCGACACGTCCGGAGGTGCGAGCCTTCATCAAGCGCCGCATCGAAGAGCTGGCGCAGTATCCGATCACCGGGATTCATCTGGATTATCTGCAATTTCCCCACGTGATCTTGCCCGAAGGGCTGCAAGCCCAGTACGGCGTGACGCAAGAAGCGGAAGCGGCGGAGTACGATTTTTGCTACTGCGAGGCCTGTCGCGCCAAGTTCAAGGCTCAAACCGATATCGATCCGCTGAATTTCAATCAGCCGAGCGCCAGCGAGGCATGGCGGCAGTTCCGGTATGATCAACTGACCGAGCTGGTGAATCAAGATTTGATTCCGGCAATCCGTGCTGCAGGTAAGGCAGCTTCGGCAGGGGTGTTGCCCGACTGGGAAAACGCGCGGCAACAGTGGGCGAAATGGCAGTTGGATGCGGCGCTGCCGCTTTTATATCACGCCCTGTATAACGAAGACATCAGTTGGGTCGGTTTTCAGACGCAAGAAAGCATCGATCGCCTTCGCAATCAGATTCCTTGCTACAGTGGGCTGCAAGTGTCGCATTTGAGCCCGCCCGATCTGACAGGTGCCGTGCGGATGGCGCTCGAGTCGGGAGCTCGGGGCGTGGGTCTGTTCAGCGGGCAAACCATGAGCGAGCTGCATTGGCAGGCATT
>CBFGRJ010000258.1:0-10311 GCA_965651135.1 uncultured Myxococcales bacterium | reverse complement strand
ACAGGAGAAAGCCAATCGGAGCGCTCTGGTTCAGCGCCCCTCCGGAGGCGGCCGACTCGGCCTGAGGGAATCGAGCCTGCCGGCGGCACGCATGGCCTGGAGCACCAATTCCACGGCGTCTTCGGCGCTGTGTTCTTCGGTTCGAATGTGAACCTCGGGTACTTCCGGACGCTCGTACGGAGAATCGATCCCGGTGAAATGCTTGATCTGCCCTCTGCGCGCCTTGCGATACAGGCCTTTCGGATCGCGACGCTCCGCTTCGGGTAGCGGTGTGTCCACGAAAACTTCGATGAACTCCCCGTCTTCGAGCGATTCTCGAGCCATCCGGCGCTCTGCGCGAAACGGGGAGATGAACGACACGAGCACGATAAGCCCTGCGTCGACCATGAGCTTGGCTACCTCGGTCACGCGGCGAATATTCTCGACGCGATCTGCGTCGGTGAAGCCGAGGTCGTTGTTCAAGCCATGCCGGATGTTGTCGCCATCGAGCATATAGGTATGCCGCCCCGTAGCGTGCAGCCGCTTTTCGAGCATGTTGGCAATGGTCGACTTGCCCGCGCCCGACAGACCCGTGAACCACACTACGCAGGCTTTTTGCCCTTTGATCTCGCTGCGGGCCTGCTTGTTGACGTCGAGCGCTTGCCAGTGGACGTTATCGGAGCGCCACAACGCGAAGCTCAACATGCCCACACCGACCGTATCGTTGGTCAGGCGATCGATGAGGATGAAACCACCCGTCTCACGATTCTCCGTGTAAGGGTCGAACGCGATGGGCTCGTCGATCTGAATGTTGCAGACCCCAATGTCGTTCAAGTCGAGCTTCTTTGCCGGCAGGTGCTCGAACGTTTCGATGTTCAGTTTGTAGCGAGGTTCGGTCACCGTAGCCATCAGCGTGCGGGCGCCTATCTTCAGTAGGTAGGGGCGCCCCGGAAACATGGGCTCTTCGTGCATCCAGACGATGGTGCACCGGAATCGATCACCCACTTGAGCAGGAGCATCCACCGTTGCCAGGACATCTCCCCGGCTGACGTCGATCTCGTCGTTCAGGGTGAGGGTGACCGACTGCCCCGCCACGGCGGTCGCCAGCTCCCCCTCGGGCCCCAGAATACCCTTGACGGTCGATTCCCTGCCGGAGGGCAATACCACCAGTCGGTCCCCCACCCGGACCGTACCCGAAGGGATGAACCCGCAAAACCCGCGAAAATCCAGGTCAGGTCGATTGACCCACTGCACCGGCATGCGAAACGGTAGATGCTCCTGGTACTCCGCCACCTCGAGCGTCTCCAACACTCGCAGCAGACTCGGTCCATCGTACCAAGGCATGTTGTCGCCGCGCTCGATGACGTTGTCGCCGAGCAGCGCCGAAACGGGAATGCACGTGTAATTCTCGACCCCGAGCTCCTTGGTGAGCTGCTTGAACTCAGCCTGGATCTCGTCGAAGCGAGCCTGGGAATAACCCACGAGATCCATCTTGTTGACGGTCAGAATCAGGTGACGAATCCCGAGTAGTGAGCAAATGTAGCTGTGGCGCCTGGTCTGCGTCAGCACACCCTTGCGCGCATCGATCAGGATGATGGCCGCATCGGCGGTCGAGGCACCGGTCACCATGTTGCGCGTGTATTGCTCGTGCCCGGGCGTATCGGCGACGATGAACTTGCGCTGCTTGGTCGAGAAGTAGCGGTAGGCCACGTCGATGGTGATGCCTTGCTCGCGCTCTGCGGCTAGGCCGTCCACCAGCAGGGCCAAGTCGAGCTTGCCACCCTGGGTACCCACCTTGAGCGAATCGGCCTCGACCGCAGCCAGCTGATCTTCGTAGATCAGCTTGGCTTCGTACAAGAGTCGACCAATGAGAGAGCTCTTGCCGTCATCTACGCTGCCGCAGGTGATGAACCTGAGCAAACCCTTGTGCTGATGCGCCAACAGGTACGCTTCGATACCGTGGGCCCGAATCTCGTCAACATGCTCCATCAGTAAACGTGCTCCAAAATCAGAAGTAGCCTTCTCGCTTCTTCTTCTCCATCGAGGCCGAGACGTCGAAATCGATGACACGACCCTGACGTTCCGAGGTCGCCGTCACCAGCATTTCTTCGATGATGGCGGTCAAGGTATCTGCGTTGCTTTCTACGGCGCCGGTCAGCGGATAGCAGCCGAGGGTCCTGAAGCGCACCTTCCGCATCTGGGGAACCTCACCGTCTTTGAGCGGCATGCGCTCGTCATCGACCATGATGAGCACCCCATCACGCTCCACCACGGGCCTTTCTTTGGCGAAGTAGAGCGGCACGACGGGAATGTTCTTCAGGTGTATGTACTGCCACACGTCGAGCTCGGTCCAGTTCGACAGCGGGAACACGCGCATGCTCTCGCCCGGGTTGACCCGCGTGTTGTACAAGCGCCACAGCTCTGGGCGCTGGCGCTTGGGGTCCCAGCGGTGCTGCGCCGAGCGAAACGAAAAGACGCGCTCCTTGGCGCGCGATTTTTCTTCGTCACGTCGAGCGCCACCGAAGGCCGCATCGTAACGACCTTTGTCGAGCGCTTGCTTGAGCGCCTGCGTCTTCATCACGTCCGTGTGGATCGCCGACCCGTGCGTGAAAGGATTGATGCCCCTTTGCACACCGTCTTCGTTGACGTGGACGATCAGATCAAGGCCACGTTCACGGGCAACGCTGTCACGAAACTGGATCATCTCCCGGAACTTCCAGGTGGTATCCACGTGCAGCAGGGGGAATGGCAGCTTACCTGGATGGAAAGCCTTGAGCGCCAACTCGAGCATTACGGCGCTATCTTTGCCAATCGAGTACAACATCACAGGTCGCTCACACTCGGCGGCGACCTCGCGAATGATGTGAATGCTTTCCGCTTCTAGGCGTTCTAAATGTGTCAGGGACATGGGGATTGGGGCAGTCAAAGCGTTTGGAGGCTAGCCCGAGATTCGCTCGCGGACCACCCCAACTTTCCGCATTATCCGCTGATCACACTGGCACCTTGGATGCACCACTTTCGACACAGCTCGCCACGCGAGGCGCGCAACCCCTACGGGCGCTCGAGATAGCGGGTGGTGAAGTATTCGTCCTTGGTGTTCGGGGCTACCGAAACTTTCTCGGACTGAAATACAGAACGCCGACCGTTCTGTTTGTTCACCATCTCCATGCGCATGGCGCGGTAACGCTTGTTTTTGGTGTCCAGAAGCTTGATGTCGTCGCTCTTCAGCTCTTTGAGGAGCTTGCCCTCGAGGTCGTAATACAAACCTTTTCTGATGGCGGACTTTTCTTTGCTCACCCAATAGGTCTTCTTCTTGTAGCCCTCGTCCTTGGCGATCGCGTCGCTCTTCGGCAGAACGTCGATCACGTAGCAGGGCTCCCCGCCGTACGACTCTTCTTTGACCATCTTGTACGTGTAGTCGTCGAGCGACGGCACGTTCAGGTCACCGAAGTTGAACTCGCTGCCCATGAAGGCCTTGGAGCGCTCGGAGCTCACCAGGCGGCGGGTTTTTCGCAGTGCCGGTAGAAAGATCCACACGTCGTCGGCCTTCGATTCGTAGTCGAAGACCAGTATGCCGGTGCCCTTCACGTCGGCTGGCGACAAGAAACGATAGATACGCTTCTCGGTTTTGCCACCATCGTACAGTTTAGTGGCCATGCTGAGCGCACGCTCTCTCGCCTGTCCCTTCTCGTTGATGATGCTCATCTTCAAGACGGCTTCCGAGCCCTCCAGCTTTCGGCTCTGCGCGACCTTGTCCATGATGTCCCGTGCCGAAGTGCCGGCCTGCACCTCAGGCACTCGAGACAGACCGGTCAGGGCTACAGCGCCCGTCAAGGCCAAAGTTGTCAGGGTTCGCATCCATCGACGATTCTTCATGTGCAATTTCTCCAACGAGCCTAGTGTTAGACCGAGAACGCTTCCGAAAGCTTCACAAACGACCTCACAATTCGAGATCGAAAAATTCCAGTGCTCTCGCTATTCGGGCGCTTGACTATACGCGAATGGACCTAGATCCATTCCCCGGTCGCGACAACGACCGAAAAACCGGCCGCAGCACTACCCAGGGCAATTTTGTCACCCACTTTGACTTCGCGCTCTTTGAGTAGATGGTCAAACGTTACTCCGACGCTCGCGCTCGCGGTATTTCCATACAGGGAATGTGTATAGATGCCGCGATTTGGATCAGCGCCAGTGTCCTTAATAATTTGCCGGACCATGATTTCGCTGGGCTGGTGAAAGACGTAGTGGTCCACGTCCTCGGGGCGCCAGCCGACCTGGGCGAACCGCTCTCGCAACAGCGGTGGAATCAGCTTGCCGAGGCGCATCAGCTCGACTGAAGACGATTCCAAATGGCCATCGATGGGCACCTGACAGAGGTGCCAGTGATCGGGCACCGTATGGGTACTGATAGCGGACAGCCGGATCCCGCCACCGGGCCAAGGCTTGCGCCTGAGCAATAGGCACGCTGCCGCATTGCCGATGGTGAGCCCGGCGGACTTCATACGCAGATCGCGGACGGTCTGAATATCGTAGCTGAGGAAGTGGCGGGCCAGCTCGGCTGTACAGATCAAGGCGGCACGATAGTTGGGATGCATGTTGAGATAGGCTGCCGCGGTTTGCACCGCCTCGAGGTGCCCCACGCAGGCCGCCGTCACATCGAAAGCATGCGTCTTGCTCAGTCCGAGCTTGGCGGCCACTTCCATGGCGGTGGCGGGCTCGAAATACTGGCGAGCGATACCTCCGCAAATGACGAGGTCGACTTCGTCCAGGGAGGCTTGGTTCACCTCCAAGCAATGCCTGGCGGCCGCCACCGCGTAGTCGGCTACACGCGCGTGGTAGTCGGGCTCTAGATAGCGCACCTCGGTCTTGCAGAGTCCGAAGACGTGTTCGATGGCCGATTCGATCTTGGGCCATTCGCTTTCGGCCCCTCGAAAATGCTCACGCACCCGTCGAATGACTTCGCGGTTGTCGACACGCGTTTTCGGAAAGCTAACACCTGGTTTGGACAGATAGAGTTCCGGTAGCTTCAAACGGCCTCTCCGTCGTATGTCCACTGTGGGACAGCTGCGTACACGTTCATGCGGGCCCTCAAATCATGTCACACGAGAGGTGGGTGAGCACTTGCCGATCGCAACGCTTTCGCTGACGGCGTCCTTCTCCACTAGATCACGGCCATGGATCTTGGTTGGTGGCGGCCGAGTGTCAGAAGTATCTGCCAAGGGCGACGAAATCGTGATCGGTGTGCTAGCTACCGGGCACCACTCAGCTCAAGGAGCATCGGTCGCACACGGAGCTCGTCGGCGTCGATGCTGCGCTGGCGCTCGGTCGAGGCGTCGCGATGAATGCTGAACCGCTTCGACAGTGCGGTTCGTGAGGGCTCCACCCTCCCTACCCTCCAGCATCGGCTCTGGACCGCCAACGAGCGCGGATTTGATGCGTCAAAACCACACGTTGCCGCTACCGCGGGTGACCTGCTTTTCGTTTTGGCTATCTGGGTGTACTTTTTCGTTGCTGCAGCATACGTGACACGCAAACAGCCACTGAGGCCACTGTAGCGCTCGAGAGAGGCTTTCCCGATGTCGTTGAGAAACTCCGCAGGGCTGTTGTGGCTGGTGCTTGCCGCCACCAGCGCCTGCCAATCGAGCACGGATCCGGAAGACCCGAGTGGGGCAACCGCTGGCGACGCCGGGACCACCACGGGCGGTTCGAACAGCGAAACCGGCACCAGCGACGGCAGCTCCGAGAGCTCCGTTGGCTCTCAGAGCGGTTCTCAGAGCGCATCGGAGACGGGCTCGACCACGGGCAGCGGCGGCTCGATGTCCGCGGGTAGCTCCAGCTCAACCGATGGCGCCTCTGCCGGTGGTGCGGGCGGAGCGAGCACCACCGCCACCAATACCGACGCCGGCACTACCTCGATGCCCACGCTGCCTTATGCCAACGTGGTCGCGGTCGCCGCCAGCGGCGATGCAGGCAGCTTCACCTTCGACGTGTCGATTGAAAGCGCCGACATCGATTGCAGTCAGTACGCAGACTGGTGGGAGGTCTTGAGCGAGGATGGAGAGCTGATTTACCGGCGCATCCTGACCCATAGCCACACCGACGAAAACGGCACCTCCGACCCGGACGCTCCCGGAAATACCTTCACCCGAAGCGGAGGCCCGATCGACATCGCAGCCGACGAGGTCGTCGTCGTGCGCGCCCACATGAGCAATAGCGACGTCTACAACGGCGTGGTCATGCGAGGCAGCGTCACCACCGGCTTCGACGAGGCACCCGAGCTCGGTGCCGACTTCGCAGCCGATGTCGAAGACGACCCGCCTCAGCCTGAAAGCTGTTCTTTCTGACCGCCGGCGGCCCGCGCTCCGGGGAGCCATCGGTCGGGACACGGGCGCTATCGGGTAGCTGACCGCGCTCGCGGCGATTGCCAAGCAGCAGTCCATCAGTAGACTCGCGCGATGACCGACTCACTAGCCCTGGAGCAGCTGCTCGATCCGGTGCGGGAAATAGCCCAACAGGCTTCGCGAAAGATCTTGGAGATCTACGAGACCGATTTTTCGGTCGCGCAGAAGCAAGATCGCTCCCCGCTCACCGAGGCAGATCTCGCCGCGCACGAAACCATCACGGCAGGCCTCGAGCAGCTCACACCCGACGTGCCCATCCTTTCCGAAGAATCGTCCAAGATTCCCTATGCCGAGCGCCGCACCTGGCGTCGCTACTGGCTCGTCGATCCGCTGGATGGCACAAAAGAGTTCATCAAGAAGAATGGTGAGTTCACGGTCAATATCGCCTTGATCGAGGGGCACACTGCCGTGCTGGGCGTGGTGCACGTGCCGGTTGCGGATACATCTTTCTTGGGCGCCAAGGGCATCGGCGCGTTCAAGCACGAGCCAGGCGGCTCCGGTCGCACGCCCCTTGCCACGCGCAAGGTCAATCCAGAAAAGCTCGTGGTATCTGGAAGCCGCTCGCATGGCGGCGAGGAGCTCACCGCCTTCGTCGAGAGTCTACCCGGCCAGGTGGAGCTCATCAGCAAGGGCAGCTCGCTCAAACTGTGTTTGGTGGCCGAAGGTCTAGCCGACATCTATCCCAGATTCGGGCCGACCTCGGAATGGGACACCGCCGCCGCGCATTGCGTGGTCGAGCAAGCAGGAGGCCTGGTCGTCAACCGGAACTTCGAACCCCTGCTCTACAACGCCAAAGAGGACATCCTGAATCCGCACTTCCTGGTGATCGGCGACCCCAGCTACGACTGGCGCAGTCTGATGCCGCGCGTTGCGCAAGAACGCTGAACTCGCAAAAAGGATTCAACATGGATGGGTGCCAGATTCCGACATCTCATGGGTTGCTATTTTTCGGGTTCATTCCGCCCCAACCAGGGCCTTCGTCGGGGCAACCCTAAGCCAAAAAAAGTGTAAAGACGCTCTCCCCTCTGTGAACAGAAGCGCCTCTTCTTCACAGAAGCCTGGGCCTGCCAAATCGTTCTGCCAGTTTGGCGCGTTTTGCGGTTTTGCGGTTCTCTTTGTTCCCGCAGCTAGCTAGTACGCGCAGACGCCGTCGCGGGCGTCGAATCTGAAGGCGCTGGTTTCTTCATCCCAGGTGGCATTACCGGCGGGTACCCACTGGCCGCTGGTTGGGTTGAGCTCGAGGAGCACGCTGTTATGGCCCTGGTATTCCGAAACGAAGCCGTAGGCTACCTGGGAGCCTTCGATCTCGGCGATGGCTTCGGCGTCGAGGCCGAGCTCACTGTTGGCGCAGACGCCGTTTTCGTCGAGCTCGACGCTGGGGTTTCGGTATTCGACTAAGTGGGTCCAGAGACATTCGTCCTGCGCGCCGGCGAAGTCGTCGCAGCCCTCTGGGGCATCGCCCACTCGGACGATATCGAAGCGCACCACGCAAATGTCTTCGCCGAAGCCCGCGTCGCCGATGATGTAGAACTCTTCGTAACCCTCGAACGTGTCGGTGGTGTTGACGGTGGAACGCCCGCGTTGCCCACACACGCCGAGCTCGGTGAAGCCTGGCTCGCCGCCGGCACCGCTGCTGCCTCCGCCACTTCCATTGGACGAAGTGGCGCCCGTAGAGCCGCCGGAGCTCGCTGTCGTCGACGATGCGCTGCTCGAAGTGACGCTCGAAGAGCTCGTGCCATTCGCCGTCGTGGTCATACCTGCCGTCGTGCCGCTGCTCGTCGTGCTGCTACTCGGCGAACCGCTCGAGCCCTTGGGAGCGGGCTCCGCATCGTCCGAGCAGGCGACGGCGAGGCAACCGACACCCAAAACCAGCAGCCTCAGGCTCGGCATCATTCGGGACCTCCACCGTTGAGCGCATACAAATCGTCGATGAGCACGTTGTGACCTACCATTTTATTGGCCATATCGGTGCCGCCTGGGGTGTCGAACTTCACGTGAAATGCAGTCTGCTTGTCAGGCGTGATCTCGCGAATGACGCCTCCAGTCCCGTAGTTCGCCAGAGTGTTGCCGCTCGGGGTGCGCATGGCCATACCCTTGTAAATAGCCCACTCCGGGCCCTCGTTGTAAATCCAGTGTTCGATCAATGTCTCGTTCTCTCGATCGATCTCGAACTCCATGAAGGCGTGCTGGCCCGCGACCGGGTCTTCGGTGTCCGAGAAGCCGGGCATGTGCGACGACACCAGCAGGGTCCCGTCCGGCGTGATGTTCGCAAAGTGCTGGAACTCGAACTCCCAGGTGTCGGGCGAAAAGGCGTAGCTGCCGTTCGCGTCGCCGTATTGCCCCACCACGTCACCCGTTTGACGATCGATTTCGATGACCGTATTTTCTTCGGGAAACGACAGCAGGACGGTATCGTCGAGCTCGTTCCAGTTGATGGTATTGGAGTAGCATTGAAAGCCTCCTTGGAAGTGGTCTGGGCAGTTCCAGATCGTCCGCACCTGGCCGTCGCGAGTCATCTCGCGAAGCTCCCAGGCTTGAACCACGTCGTAAAGGAGGCTGCCGTCGTCGGTCACATCGATGCAGTCCGAAAGCCCTGGGACCGAGACCTCTTCGTAGTATTCCCAGTCGAGGGTCATCTTCAGCACTCCGCGCGAACCGCCGCCGCTGAAGGGTCTCTTCTCGATCCAAATGTATTCGCCGTCGCGCGCGACGCGCTGGAATGACGACGTGGCATTGCTCGCCGGGTCGGCGTAGTACCACACCACCTGCCCCTGCCGGTTCATGATGTAGACCCAAAACGTCGTGTGGTAGTAGCAGGCCAGCGACGTGCAACCCCCGTCGCTATCCTCGACTGCCCCGAACATCCAGCGCTCCGGGCCCGCCAGCTCCGGATCGTAGCTCAGCACCTCGGGTTCGGGCATGCCGCTCGGCACGGCTTCGGTCACTCCCTCGAATTCGCTGCTCTTGTACTCGACTCCGCCGACCTCGCTGACGATGCGGATCGTCACGGCGGTTTCCCCCGGGACGCCGAGAACCACGTCGCGGTGCTCGCCCAGCTCTCCGGCGGAGGGTCGTGAGGTCATCACCTCACCCCCCTCGTAGCTGAACTCGAGCCACACGTTGTCAGCTGCCATCAGCTGCGTCCAGGTGACCACCAAAATCGTGTTCACCTCCTCGTGCACCTCCACGTTGATGTCCCCGGCAAACGTGTCGTCGATCAGCTCCCCCGTAGTGCTCGTTTCCGTGCCGGTGCCGGTCGCCGTGGTGCCGCTGCCACCAGCCCCGGTGCCGGCGCTCACGGAGCTGACCGATGCGCCCCCCATTGCGGTGGTCGCAGTGTTTGTCGTACCGGTCATGGTGCTGGTCGCGCCACCCCCACCCGTGGTCATCGGTGCGGCGGCACCCGATGTCGTCGATCCGCCCATGCTGCTGCTCGCGCTGCTGGACGATTGCGTAGAGCCCGCGTCGACGCTGGGCGCTGGGGGATCCTCCGGTTCGCAGGCGGCCAGTGATACGCAGGCGGTTAGTGATACACAGAGCCCGCCGATTCCCGAGGACCAGCGGCGCAGCTTTCGGGAACAGCCAGCCAAGACTAATGATGATCTCATCGACAAAGGCACCTCGTCAGGTGGTCCGAGCAGGTATCGAGTATAGCGCCCCCCACGATGGGGCTAACTCCAAAGCAGGCGCTCGGGGTCGCCGGGCCACCGTCACAGTCAGCGAGGCAATTTGCTCTGATAGCGCACTCCGGAGCCGCAAAAGGCAAGGGAAAGCAAGCGCATGCTCCGCCGAAAAAGGCCGCATCGTGAAAAAACTTGCTCGCAAAAGCAGCCGTCGAACGACATTGCCCGAACGACATTGCCCGAACGACATTGCCCGAACGACATTGCCCGAACGACTCAACCGAGGCGACTTGCCGCGCCGACCCCGG
>CBFGRJ010000257.1:0-10462 GCA_965651135.1 uncultured Myxococcales bacterium | reverse complement strand
ATCGGCAGGTGGGAGCAGGATACAAAGAGTATCGATGGCGACGCCTGGGCGTCGGGCCGACAAGGCCTCGATGTTCCATTGGATTTTCAGACAACGCTGCGCCGCCGTCACGGCGGGTAAGAAGCCCCGGAGGAAGAGAATTCGTCGCGCTTCGGCGTCCGCGGGTAGCGTCAGCCGCCGGCCAAGCCTAAGTTTAGACGAGGTTGGCTCGCGTTCTCGTCGTCGAAGACTATCCCCCGCTCGCGAAAGTGATTGCCATTGCCGTCCATCGGGCGGGGCACAGCGTGGAGAGAGTCGGGGGAGTGGCGCGAGCACTCGCAAGCCAAGGGTTCTTCGACCTGGCCGTGATCGATTTGGATTTGCCAGACGGGCTTGGCACGGAGTTGGCGGTGCGCTTGCTCGCCGAAGGGCGTCTGCGCACACCGCTTTTCTTTACCTCCACTCGGGACCACGAGCTCAGGAGCCACGCCGAACGCCTCGGGCGCGTCGTGCACAAAGAGTCCGGCGTCGAGGAACTGATGCTGTGGCTGGCTCGTGAGACCGAAGATCAGCAGAGGTTGGCGCGGGCCGTTGGGGCCGAGGTGGAAAGACCGGTCTCGGATTCCGGGCGCTCGGGGACGCGCAAGCTCGTCCCGTGATGTAAGCGACGAGTCTAGCGTTTGCGTGGCTTCGAGCACGAGAGTAGGCTCGGCCCGTGGCTGAACCATCAGGAAGGCTCACCGCTTCAGCGCTCCAGGCGCGAAAGCGAAGTAGAGACAAGATTGCGGTGCTGACCGCCTACGATGCCACCATCGCACGCTTGCTCGATGAGGGGGGAGTCGACGTGCTCATGGTCGGTGATTCCCTGGGAATGGTGGTGCAAGGTCACGAGACGACGTTGCCCGTGACGGTGGACGAGATTTGCTATCACGGGCGCGCCGTGGCGAGAGTGGTCCAGCGTGCGCATCTCGTGGGTGATCTCCCTTTCATGAGCTATCAGGTCTCCGCAGAGCAAGCGCTGCACTCTGCGGGAAGGCTGCTCAAAGAGGGTGGGTTTCAGTCGGTGAAGCTGGAGGGGGGCAGGGTCGTCGCCGACCACATCCATCGCATCGTGAGTGCCGGAATACCCGTTATGGGCCATGTCGGGCTCACACCCCAATCGGTGCACGGCATGGGTGGTTTCCGAGTTCAGGGCAAAGATCAAGATGCCGCGCTCCAGGTGCTGTTGGACGCGCAGGCGGTCGAACAGGCAGGTGCCTATGCCGTCGTCGTCGAAGGCGTGCCTGCTGACCTAGGGCGCCGCATCACGGAACAGCTGTCCATTCCAACCATTGGCATCGGCGCGGGACCGGACTGCGACGGCCAGGTTCTGGTCTGCTATGACTTTTTGGGAATGGTGCGCGGGTTTGCTCCGAAGTTCGTGAAACGTTTCGCAGAGCTCGGCGATGAAATCGTCAAGGCTACCCGGGCCTACGTAGGTGAAGTGCGCCAGGGCAGCTTTCCGGATGCCGCTCACAGCTTTGGCAGCGGCACCGGCGCTCCGGCTGCCGAGCGCGGACATTCCGGTGGCGCGGGCTATGGGCCCGCCGGCGAAGAGCATTGATGGACAGCTCTCGTTCGCTGTTGCCGGTGGTGCTAACGACCGTGCCCGAGTGCCGCGCGTGGTGCGACGGCGTACGGCGCGCGGGCGGCAGCCTAGGGGTGGTACCTACGATGGGTGCGCTGCATGCCGGCCATCTGTCGCTGATGCGAGTGGCGGCTGGCATGACCGACCGCGTACTGGTCACGATTTTCGTCAATCCAACCCAGTTTGGACCTGGTGAAGATCTCGCCAAGTATCCCCGCGACAAACAGGGCGATCTCGTCAAATGCAGCACCGAGGGCGTGGCCGCGGTGTTCTTGCCGACCGAGGCGGAAATGTACCCCCCCGGAGACAAGACGCGGGTCGTCGTTTCAGGGCTGAGCGAGGTGCTTTGTGGTGCTTCGCGGCCGAATCATTTTACGGGCGTGGCGACCATCGTCACCAAACTGTTTGCAATCGTCGGGCGCTGCACCGCCGTTTTCGGAAAGAAGGACTACCAGCAGCTGCAAGTGGTGCGCCGTATGGTGACGGACTTGATGCTCCCGGTGACCGTCGTGGAAGCGCCCATCATGCGCGACACGGACGGATTGGCGCTGAGTTCTCGTAACGCCTACCTGAGCTCGGAAGCCAGGCAACGCGCGCTCGCGCTGGTCGCCGGCTTGTCGGTGGCGGTCCGCGCGTACGATGCCGGAGAGCGTCGAGTAGGGCGTTTGGTAGAGCTGGCTCGTGGTCCGGCTCTAGCGAACCAGTTGGACATCGACTACGTGACCTTGAGTGATCCCGATACTCTGGTGCCGTTTGATGATGACACCTTATTGAACGGAGCCGCGCTACTGGCCATGGCGGCCTTCGTCGACAAGACGCGTCTCATCGACAATGTCGTTCTGGGACGCGATCCCGATCCGTTGGCGGGCGCGGGCTCCTAGGAGGGAATGTGGAGCACACGACTGGCGAGTCTCGGGGCGTGTTCATCGTCTTGGAGGGAATCGATGGATCGGGCAGTACGACGCAGGCGCAGTTGCTGGTCGAGCGGTTGACCGAAGCCGGGATGGACTCGCTGTTCACCTGCGAGCCGAGTGATGGTCCGATTGGCGAGCTGATCCGCAGGGCCCTGCAGAAGCGGTTGGCAACGGGCAACGGGGAGCCAATCAGCTTGGATTGGGTGACCTTGAGCTTGCTGTTTGCCGCCGACCGTGCCGACCATGCCCAGAGGACGATTGTGCCCGCGTTGAAGGCGGGCCGCAGTGTCGTCAGCGATCGCTACGATCTTTCTTCGCTCGCGTACCAGTCGGCGACCAGCGACAGCGGTCCGGAGGCGCTGTCTTGGATCCGCGAACTCAACGAGCGCGTGCTCAGGCCCGACCTGACCGTCATCGTCGATGTCGAAGCAGAGACAGCCCAGCGTCGCAGGTTGCAGCGGGGAGCGGCTGCCGAGCTCTTCGAGGTGCCCGAGCTCCAGCGCAGGCTCGCGAAGATTTACCGGACGGCAGAGCAGCTCGTGCCCCTCGATCGGGTCGTGCACGTGGACGGTGAGCAGGACGTGGCCAGCGTCGCCGCTGCGATTTGGGTCGAGGTCAGCCGGCTAATCGGCGAAAAATCCAGCGCTTGAGCCGGCCTGGCAGCCACGCGCGCTCTGGCGAAGTTGGCCCAATTTGCCGATCGCGACCATATTCTCGCACGTGGCTCGTTTGAGGTTTGCGTGCGTGCTCTCGATGATGGGCGCCCTGGGCTGCCAGCCGCAAGCACCGGACTTTCCCGACATGGATGTGCCGATCGCCCCAGCGCAACAGGCGCGGCTGCTGAGGACCCCAACCCCCCCACGAGAACCAGCAGTGCTCTACCGCGACGAGGTAACGCTGGTGGTGGACCAGGGGCTTGGGCGCTTCTTGCAGCGCCTGGAGGTCGACGCGAGTCTGGAGCACGGCCGGTTCGAAGGTTTTCGCATCTTGAGCCTGACGCCGCCGGAGTTTTGGCAGGGAGTCGACTTGATGCCGGGAGACGTCATCCTCGACGTCAATGGAATGAGCATCGAGCGCCCGCCGGAGGCGCACCGCGCCTTCGTGTCGCTGAAGACCGCCGAGCAGCTGGTCGTGAACTATCGGCGCGGCGGCGAACGCCGTGAGCTCGTTTATCGGATCAAAGACAGACCCAAGCCCGCAAAGGCTGCCGCAAAGGCTGCGAGCTCGCCTCAATCGGACAGCTGAAAGGCCGCAATGCGGTCGAGCACCTCGGAGAAGCGGCGTCGGTCGAAGCCCGCTCCGCTCGTGATCCAATCGGTGTGATCCGTCGGCCTGAGTCGGTCGTAGAAATGGCCGAGCACGTCGAGGTGATCGGCTTCGCCCGCCCACAACAGCTTTCCCCAAAGCATGCTCAAGGTGGGAACGACCCCGTCGCAGTCGGTATCGGTGACCTCGTGCCCGATGCCCACTTGAAGCGCCAGCTGTTCGTGCTCGGTGGGTCGCGCATAGTAGTACTGCTTGTGTCGCTGCCCGGCGAATTGGTACCAGGTCGTGTATAGCGCTGCGGTAAACGCAGCGTACGGTGAACGAATGCGCCAAGCAAAGCGCATGGTGCGCGGTCTCGGACCTGCCGTGGCAATGCAGCCGTAGCGCACCTGCTTGTTGTCGTCGGCAACGGCATTGAACAAATCCATGGCCTCCGGCGTCGTTTGGATCACCGCGCCCTGGTCGACCCGGACCTTGCTGAGAAAGTCGGTGATCTCTCCGCGACCGTCTTTGTCCACGAATCGAAGCAGCATGCCGGTCAAGCTTCGAAACAGTTTCAGGTCTCCGCCCAAGAGCGAATCGATCCCGCCGATACCGGCCAAAACCCGAGAGAAAATCGCCAGCGACGGTTCGCCAAGCTTGAGAGAGATGACGGTCAAGAGACTGATCGCGTACAGCACGCGGGTGCCCGAAACCGTGGCGAAGTAGCTGGCGAGCGGCGTGCCGTAGTGTGGGGTATTCAGCGTCACCACCGAGCGCACCCTGGGCGTCCAGGCCATCAGCTCGCTGTGCAAACGCAAATTGGTGTTTGGCGCGACGACGAGGCGCGAGTCGAGCCCGCCGGTGGAGTGGCCGATCAGGTGGATCACGCCCTGTTGGCTCGCGGTGCGGCTTACCGTGGTGGCCAGCACGCGCGCGCGTTCTCTAAGAGACGAGGTGGGGGGCGAGGGGACGTCCTCGAAAGTCACCGATGCGCCCGCGTCTCGATAGCGGGCCTCGAGCCCGCGGCGCATGTGAGTGAAGTAGTCGTACCCTGCCAGTCTTCCGAAGCCGAATAGGCCTGGGACGAAGTAGACGTGATGCCGCTCGCTCATCTAAGTTCAGCTAGTTTAGCCAGGTCTTCGTTCAAAGTGGCAGCCCTTATCGACTTCGGGAACAGCAGCACCGGCTCGGAGCCGCGCCAGCCGAGGTGTTCCGCGTCCACACAGCCATGACACCCCGAGACCTCGTGAAGGCGGCGTATGGCCAGAGCCAGGGTAGCTCGCTGCTCGGCCGAAAGCGGGGCAGCACTTCGCCTGGGAAGTGACTCGACCCAGACGTGCTCCCGCTGCGGGTCGAACGAGAAAATCGACGCCAACCCAACGTGATCGGCCGACGCGAACCGACGCGCGCGTTCCAAGATCTCGGCGGTGCACTCCAGTACCAGCACCGGGCGCTCGAGCACGCGGTCGAACTGGATCGGGCCCTGACCGGTCAGGCGCTGCGTACCTTGGGAAGAGGTCTCGGCAGGCGGCGGCGCCGGTGGTTCCGGCGCGGGCAGGCTGGGCCAGGTCAAGCGCTCGATCTGTGCCTGCGCTTCACTGGCCGACGCGGGCAGCATTTCGGGATCGACTAGTCTGCGAGCCAGGCGGCGTTGCTCTTCTCCTAAGGTCGCGCACGAAAATGCCTGGTTTTGCTCGGGGGGAGCGCCAGTCAAGACATGCCAAAGCACGGCACCGACCGCATAGATGTCCGATTGCACGTTGGCGGGGTATCCGCGCCTTTGCGCCGGTGCCATGTAGGCGAGAGTGCCGAGCAAGCCCCGTGTCACCGTCTGCGACTGTTCGGCGACGTGGGCCATGCCAAAGTCCGCCAAGTAGGGCAAGCCTGCGGCATCGAACAGGATGTTGTCGGGCTTGATGTCGCGATGCAAAATCCCGCGTCGATGCGCGTGGCCGAGCGCAGACAAAACGCGCCTGGCGACGAACGCCCCGAGCTCGGGGCTCACTTCGCCGCGGGTCAGGCGCTCTTTGAGGCTGCCCCCCGTCATCCAGCGCAAGACAATGGCGGGACCTTCGGGATGATAGGCCAACAGGGGCACGATATTCGGATGGCGCAGATCGCGCAGCACATCGACTTCTTGCTCGAAGCGAAAGAATGCGTCGCGCCCGGAGCCGTGCGCAATCGCCGGAGAAAACACTTTGACAGCTACCAGTTGCCGAAGGACGCGATCGAAGGCCTTGTAGACTTTCGCTGTCGGTGTCGTAGCAACTCGGTCGAGCACTTCGTAGCGCCCTAGCAGCACCGCATCACTCGTAGCATCGCCAGCGGGGTGCCCGGGCGGCGCGTGAGCGAAGGCTCGGAGCTGGTCGAAAGCGAGCGGCGCCGTGCCAGCACACCGATCGGCGCGCGCCCGCACTTCGCGAGCTGCCAGCTTTAGGTTCAGCGCACTGAGGACGCGCTCCAGCGTGAGTAGTCCGAGTCGCTCCAGTGCATCACCCACGGGGATCTTTTGCAGCAAGCGCGCTGCCTCCAGATATTCGCCGCGCCGCTCTCGAATGAACGCGAGCGCCAAGAGCGCCGATGAGGTGCCCTTTTCATCCGCGACCTCGAGCTCGAGGCAGCGGATCGCGGAAGCTTCGTCGCCTCGGTTCTGATGCAGGCGAGCCGCCCGGAAATAGAGCCGTGCCCGCTCGTAGCGAGCTGCGGCCCCATGCGTGTCGCCCAGTCGTTCCGACAGTCGGGCAGCCACCGCGAACAGGCCGAGCCGTTCTAGGCGCGGCAGCACCAACGCGCCGAGCTCGGGTGCTTTCGTGAGCGCTTCGATGCAAGCCTCGAGCAGCGGGGGATCGTCGAGACGAGCGGCGAGCAGCATCGCTCGGTCTGGTGCGCTCGCTTGGAGGTATTGTGCTGCGGCGCGCTCGAAGCGACAGGCTCGCTCCCACAGGCGTGCCGCTTCGCCGGGCAGCCCCATGCGCTCTGCAAGCGCCGCGGCGCGAGGGTAGGCTCCTTGCTTTTCGAGCTCGACCAGTTGCGTGAAATCGTTCAAAGCTCAGGCGCGGACGGGGCCGCGTGCTAGCGGTGCATGCTCAGCGAGAGGTAGCGCTCAGCAAAAGTTAGCGCTCAGCGAAAAGTGACGCCAGCCGAGAGCGCGAAGTCGAAGCGTAGTTGACCCGTCGCCGCCACGTCGTCCGCCACGTCGAAGGCGTGCGTCCGCAGGCGATGGATCAATAGCTGCCCGGTGTCGCCAGGCGCGAAGCTTTCGGTGGGAACGCTGCCGGCTCCCAGCTCGTCCGCGAATGCGCAGACGGAGCGATTGGCTCGCCGGGTGCTGACGAGCTCTGCGTACACGATGTCTCCGGGTGCACCGACGCTCCAGGTGAGGTCGAGCGGTCCGTCGATGCGCACCTCGCTGACTTCTGCCAATGGAAGGCCGCTGGCGGTGATGCCTTCGGGCGCTTCAGGAGCGGCGTGAGCCACCCTCACACCGAGGCCGTCGGCGCTGACGGTGTAGCGGCTGGCGGCGGGTAGCGGGTCGGCGGCTCGGTCACGACTCGTATACAAGACACCCGAAATAGAATCGGTGACCGTCGGAAAAGCATAGGGGGCTAGCCTCTCTTGCGAGCCAGCCACCTCGAGGATCACGTCACCCGCTTCGAGGAACTCGACCAAGGCGGTCTCTGTGAGTGGGCCGGTCCGTGGTGTTTCGTTGCCGACCAAACAAGAGCCTACCTCGGGCAAGTTCAGCCCCAGGCCCACCAGGCTCATCACCGAGTCGGCGTCGACCAACGCGGGTACGTTGAGAAAGCCAGCCAGCGCCTCACCCCTCGAGCTCGAGCCATCGGCCGCTTCGCTGCGTTCGATCGAGATGACGGCGTGCGTGGAGCCACTCGCGTGCTCTTCGGGCGCTTCGGTTTCTAACCCGCAGGCCGTGGACGCGAGCCCAATCACCCAAGCGGTGAACAGACTCGCTCGACGCAGCGCTGTTGTCGTTCGAAGCTCTTGCACGGCCAATCCTAGTCCTGATCCTAGAGCGCTCCCCGCCATGGGGCAAGCGCGGAGGCCTCGTCCGCCCGAGGCCGCTCGAAATCCTGCTGATCTCGCGTGCGTTTTTTGGAGTACACGCGACCCCTCCGCTCAGGGCGCAACCATTAACGCGACCGCGGGTGAGAAAGAAAAGCCTTCGATCTCAGCCGCATATTCGCTGCCGTCGAGGTTCACTCTCCCGCTCATGCGCTCGAAGGCCGGGCTGAGCTCGAGCAGCGCCCAAACCGGCTTGACGCCGACAGCCAGGCCGAGCACGCCCTGGAACACCCAGCGTGAGCCGGACGCCTGCGCCGCTCGGGGACCTGCGCCCCCTTCGAAACGGAAGTCGGCGGTCATGTCTTCGTAGCGGGCGCGAACTCCGGCCCACACCGCCACGAGCCCCGGCTCGCTGCGAAAACCCCAGAGCACGGGAAGGTCGAGGCCCCACCCCGAGACGCTCCCGCCGTCGAAACCAGGGATCTCGCTGTACGAGTCGTCGACGATGGCGTCTGGGCAGTAATCCGGTGCATCGCAAGCCTCGGCTGGAGGATCGGCGCCGATATTCGGCATGATCCCGGTGAACCCGCCTCCGGCGCTAAGGGCCGTGCGACCGAAGTCGAAGACGTAGCGCACATCGGCGCGAACCCGGCGGCCCGTATAAGAAAGGCCACCTTCTGTATTGGGGACCAGCCCGCCTCGCACACTAAACCAGGGGGCAAGACCAGGAGTGCTCAGCGTTTGCGCGAGGGCACCGTCGACCAGCGCCTGTGGATCGTCGGCGCGCTCGGCGCTCGACAGCTGACCTGCGTCATCGATGGCCTCTTGTGCGTCCGGCGGCGCAAAGTGCGCGCTGACCCCGCTCGCGCCGGATACACTGCCGGGCGCGAGCGGATGCGCCGGGTGCATTAGGGGCGCACCTGCCCCGCACCCAGCACTGATCAGAAGAGCCGAAACCGCGAGAGCAGAACGCTCGGCGAGCCTCGACGGCACCGGATTGCGATGTCGCTGCCGCCTCACGGGTCCCTTCGGGCCAAGGATTCACCGGACGATCGCGGCGGGTTTCTCAGGGGCATCGAGGTTCCGGCCCGCTGTCTTAGATGCCGCTCGCAGCGCTGTCAACCGTGCTCTCGGAACCAAGAAACCCCGCTCTTGGTGGTTTTGGGCTGCTCCGGTGTGCTAGGAGTCCGAGCGCCCCGCGCGATGATCTCGAAAACCAGCGTTCAGACCTTGGCGAAAGCCATCGCCCTCTCACTGCTCGTCTTTGGATGTGCTCCAGAGATCGGCGACGCTTGCACCACGTCCAACGACTGCTCCGCGAACGGCGATCGGCTGTGCGATACGACGCAGCGCGGAGGGTACTGCACCATCTTCAATTGCGACCCGACGAGTTGTCCGGATGACGAAGCGATTTGTGTGCAGTTCGGTGCCGTGCTCTCGACGGTGGGGATGTGCCCGAACCCGCAGCATCCGTCGCCACAATCGCGCACGTTCTGCATGAAGTCGTGCAGCAACAACGGCGACTGCCGCGGAGGTTACCGCTGCATGGACCTGGGCAAGGACAATCCCTGGGGAGCGGTGGTCGTCGAAAAAGACCCGAGCACCACCAAGGTTTGCATCCAACCGCAGCGTGCCACGCCGATCGACGATACTATGTACGGTGATCCCGATCGCGATGACGCGGTCTGTGAACCCGTTAGTCGGAGCGCCGGAGGCGCCAGCGGCTGGGGCGGTCAAGGCGGGGAACGAAGCTCACCCGGCGACTGAGGCTCGCTCGGTTCAGCTCCACCAACGGGCTAGCTCCTCGGCGTACGTGATGGCAGCGTAGTACCCGATGAAACGCGGGATCCGGAGCCAGCACGGTGCCAGAAAAAGCCGAAACGGCATGTTGAGCATACCCGCCGCCCAGCAGATCAGCGAAAAGGGAATGGGGGTAGCAGCGGCCAAGGCGACGCCGAGTCGACCGTGGCGAAGCACCAGGGCCTGACCCCGCTCCCGAAAGCGGCCGAGCACCAGCTCGGACCAGCGCGTCTGCCCTAGTCGGGAGCCGAGATACCAGGCGGTGCAGCCCGCGAACACCGATTGCAGGCCGATCGCCAGCGCCAGCAAGAACCAGTGGTCGTCGTGCGGCGTCTGCGACAGCACCACCAAGATCAAATCGGGTGGGATGGGACTGAACACCGCGTCGGAGACGAACAGAATGGCGAATAACCCCGGCAGCCCCAGGGTGTCGTAGATAGCCGCGCAAGCCTGCTTCAGCTCTGCCTCGTAGTACGTAGACAGGACGGCCACACCAAGCACCAGCACCGCGAGCAGCAAGAAGGTGGCCAAGATGTTTCTGCGGATAGAGGAGTCGAGATCGGACACGGTAAGGTTTCAGATGGCTGCGATAGCGTAGGGTGATTGCTACAACCAGGACCCGCCACTAGGATAGTTGGGCGTGTTCAAGTTGGCTCCATTACCCCGAAACGTCGAGGCGGCATTGCGGGATGCCACGCATCACAAGCAGGAGGTGAGGCTGTCCGCTCTGGCCGACCTGAGCCGGCTGGCGACTGGACCGGACAGCGAGCGAACGGTGGCCAAGTTGCTGGACGTGCTCGAGCGGGATCAGTCGACCGAAGTCAGGGCGCGCGCGGCCTTGGCGCTCGCCGACGCCCGCGCGGCCGGGGCTTCG
>CBFGRJ010000256.1:0-10555 GCA_965651135.1 uncultured Myxococcales bacterium | reverse complement strand
TTTGCGAGCAGAGAGAGCGGGCGGTCGCAGCGATCGAGCACATTGAGGCACGCGATCGCAGTGTAGGGACCCTGTGGCACGGGTCGTTCCGCCAGATCCACGCGATGACACGCAAAGCCTCGGCTCCTCAGACGCAGCGCCATCGTGCGCGAAAGCTCGGTGGTGACCACTTCGTTGAACAGCGGCGCCAGCGTTCGAGTCACATCGCCGCTGCCGGCGCCCACATCCAGCAGGCGCCCGTGAGCCGCCCCCTCTCGCTCCGCTCCACGCGCCATGGCCAGCAGCGTGCTCCACTGCTCGGTGCCCAACACGTGCATCGGATAGGTACCCAAGAGCCCGTTGATTTCGAAGTCGGAGAGGTAGCCGCGCAAGAGCCGATGCAACAGCGTCACGGCTCGCCCATGCCGCGCCCGCCTGGCCCGCTCGAGATAGCTGGCCAGGGCTTCGTCGCGCCCAAGCTGAACGAAGCGCGACCGCAAAGCGCGGGGCAGCCTTGCGAGCTCGCACCGATACTGCAGCCTCAGGTCACGCAGCTCGTCCACCGGACAAGTCACCTGGTTTTTCGAGAAGGGCGCTCGGCGTCGCTGCTTTGGGCGAGCCGCCCTCTCGCCAACTCGCACAAATCGGGATCTCGTTCGATCGCCAAGCAGCGGCGGCCACACAGCTCGGCGGCAACTGCCGTGGTACCGCTGCCTGCAAACGGGTCGAGCACTAGACTGCCTGGCCGTGTGCAGAGCTCCATCAAGATCCGCATCAAGCGCACCGGCTTCTGTGCTTCTACCAGGCCGGCTTCGCCTGGTTCGAAACCGACCTCGATGCAATTGTCCGAGCCCTTGGTGTTGCGCTCGAAGCTACCGAGGTCGAAGGCTCCAACGCCGTAGTCGAGAACGTTGTCAGCTATGGTCATGCGGTAAGGCTTGAAGCACCAAACGATGGGTTCATACGTCGGGCGGAGATTGCCTAGCCGCCAACCGCGCCAGGCGCGGGCTTCGGCGAGCTGGCCACGCCGCTGGAATACGATGCTGAGCCGCTGTGCCCGCAGCACGCCCCGTGGTCGACGCCACGCCAAGAGATCTCTCAAGTTGAAGCCCGCGTCTTCCATCGCGACGATGAACCGCGCCGCCAATCGCCGACCAGCGAACGCCATGGCGGATCCGCCCGGCTTGAGCACGCGCAACCACTCGTTCGCCCACGAGCTGCACCAGCGGTAGTAGTCCTTGGGAATCGCCTTGTCGGCACTCGACCAGCCGTTGATGGGCTTTCTGCGCCGCTTGAACACCGCCCCCGCGCGCAGCTGAGCGGCACTCTGGCCCAAGTAGGCCGAGTTCTTGTTGTCGTGCAGCACGTCCCACTCTTCCAAGCCAATCCCGTAGGGAATGTCGCTCAGAATCATGTCCACGCTGGCATCGGGCAGCGATTTCAGATACTCGATGGAGTCGGCACACACCACGCCCGCCCGAACATCAGGGGTGCGAACGGCTGCGAGCGATGCCACGCGCCGCCCTGCCCTGCAGACGATCTGCTCCAAGATTTCTCCCGCCGCGGCGTCTAGAACTGCATGGCCCGAGCGCGCCCGCCTCAGCTGGTTTCGAGTCATGCCCAGCTTGCGTGCCAGCGCGTCTTCGCTGATTCCGGTCAATTGCTCGACCCGCTCGATCAGGCGTGCGCCCCGCTTCATGCGCTGCTCGTGGCTAGGTCTCTCCAAGTCAGGGGGCAACCGAGACGAACCGTGCCCGGTAGGGCGCTTGCCCCCCTTTGAGGGTATGGACAGAACAGGATTTCCACAGCCCCGATTCAACGCCAAAATCGAATAATTTCAAGAGAATTGCAGGGGCCCGCTGGTGTAATCCGCCAGTTTGTCTCCGGATATCCACAGCCTGCCCACCAAAAGCTCGGGTAAAGCTCCGGACACGCCAGCAGCGGCCGCTGGGCACTGGCTCTGGCAAGCCGCCAAGAGCCGCGCAGCTCCAGTCAGCCAAGCCGCGGCTTTCCGGAAACATGTTAGCCTCGCCGGCACATGTCAGGTGCATCCTCTTCCACGGTCCGCACGTTGCGAGTTGCCGTCGTGGGTGCCGGCCCGGCGGGGTTCTACACGGCGGACTTTTTGCTGAAACAAAAGGAGCTCGCTGGCGTCGCTTTCGAAGTCGATCTGTTCGAGCGGCTCCCCTCACCGCATGGCCTGGTACGCAGCGGCGTCGCCCCCGATCATCAGAGCATCAAAAAGGTGACCAAGGCGTTCGATCGAATCGCGACCCACGAAAGGCTACGCTACTTCGGAAACGTCGAGGTGGGTTCCGACATCAAGCACGAAGAGTTGATGCAGCAGTACGACCAGGTCGTGTACACCACCGGCGCACCCACCGATCGCCAGCTCGGTGTCCCCGGAGAGCATTTGCCAGGCAGTCACGCAGCAACGAGCTTCGTGGGTTGGTACAACGGCCATCCGGATTTCGTCGAAGAATCGTTCGATTTATCCGGTCACCGAGCCGTGGTCGTAGGGCTCGGCAACGTGGCGATGGATGTAGCGCGTATCTTGATTCAAAAACCCGAGGGGTTGGCCAGCACCGACATCGCCGACTACGCCTTCGCAGCGCTCGAAGCGAGTCAGGTCCGCGAAGTGGTCTTGTTGGGCCGGCGCGGCGCGGCGCAAGCCGCCTTCAGCCCCCGAGAGATCCGCGACATCGATGAGCTCGACGACGTAGCGCTATCCATCGATGAGCCTGAAGAAACCCTAGCCCTTTCGCCGGCCGATTTCAGTGGCGACGCGCAGAAAAACCTCGAGTTTCTGCAGGAAGTGGCGCGCCGTCCCCCGCGGCAGGCGTCGCGTCGGGTGCGGCTCCGCTTTCTTTGTTCACCCGTGGAGCTTTTGGGCCGCGATCGGGTAGAAGCCGTCAAGTTAGAAAAGAACCGACTGGTCGAGCGTAGCCCTGGTCGTTTCAGCGCAGAGGGAACGGGGCAGTTCGAAACCCTCGACACCGCGCTGGTGTTCCGATCGATTGGCTATCGCGGTACGGCGCTTCCCGGTGTCCCCTTCGACGACGAATGGGGAGTCGTGTGCAACACGAAGGGGCGTGTGACGGAGTGCCGAGGCGGCGCCGTCGTGCCGCGCCTGTACACGGCTGGGTGGATCAAGCGAGGGCCTGTCGGTTTGATCGGAACCAACAAAACGGATGCCAAAGAAACCGTCGATCAAATGCTGCAAGACGCGGCCAGCCAGCGCCCCATCGGAGCTCCCAAGCAAGCGGTGCTCGAGCTTCTCATGCAGCGCGGCGTTCAGGTGGTCACCATCGCTGATTGGCAAGTCATCGACGAGCTGGAGCTCGCGCAGGGTAAGAAGCTAGGCAAGGTGCGCGCGAAACTCTGCAGCCCCAAAGCCATGCTCAAGGCTTTGAAAGCCAGTCGTCGCTGAGCCAGCAGTGTTTTGCTCTACCGTTTCGGGGCGTCGGTGCATCCTGGACGCTCAGCTCGCTGGTGGGGCAATCGCGAGCCGAACGTACACGTGAACGATTGCGGCTAGACTCGCGCATCGTCATGACGAGAAGCTTAGGACTGTCGGACATTGTGAGTCGTGGGTGTACACCGCATGCTCCGCCCACGTGGTCGGCGGCACGCTCCCAAGCCATTGCCGACCTCGATGCCCCGCCGATTCTCTCCCCCTCGATCGGCGGGGCTTTTTTTAGAACCGACCTTTGACCCAACAGCCGACCTGACCCCAGTAGCCAGAAAATTGGCCCTCGTGCGTCCGCCCCCTTAATTAGAGGTGGCGCGCCATGCGTCAGGCTCGATCAAGACACGCCCTTCGGGCCCTTTTGCGGTAACACGGCGAAACGCGAGAATTGCCATGCCCAGTGTCGATCACGTCAACCGAGAGGTCCTTTTCAAAATCGTCTACTACGGGCCGGGCCTGGGCGGAAAAACCACGAACCTAGAACGCATCTACGAGCAGGCCGCCCCCGATCAGTGTGGCACCATGCTCACGCTCTGCTCGGAGAGCGAACGCACCCTGTTCTTCGACCTGCTCCCCATTGGCCTGGGCTCCTATCGCGGCTATTCGATTCGCCTACATCTGTGCACGGTGCCGGGTCAGGTGTTCCAGGATCAAATTCGCAAGTTGGTGCTCACCGGCGTCGATGGAGTCGTCTTCGTGGCGGACAGCCAAGAGGCCATGATCGACTCGAATCTGGAGAGCCTCGACAATCTCTATCAGAACCTTTCCGAACATGACCTGGCTCCCGACAGCGTGCCGCTGGTCTTCCAGTACAACAAACGCGATCTAGAAACGGCCCTGCCGGTCAGCACACTGCGCCAGTTGCTCGGCGTCGTTCCTGGAACGCCGGAAGTCGAAGCGGCCGCAAGAGAAGGGATTGGCGTGGGCGAGACCCTGAAGGCCATCGTGCGCGAATGCATGAGCACCCTGAAAGATCCTGCAAAGGCTCCGAGAGGTCGCTCGAAGGCGATTTTACCCAAGCGGCGCAATAGCGGATTCATGCAGGCGGTCAACGCTACCGCCGCGGCAAACACCGCCTGAGATCGCCCGCGGTTCACCCGTTCGAGCTAGCGAAGCGAGCGGATGAAATCACCTACGGCCGCCGGACCGTGCTCGTCGAGCACGCGAATCGTCTGCGAGCCGATCACGGCGATTTCGGCCTTACCCCGGAGGAACGCCACGTCTTCCGCACTCTTGACGCCAAAACCAACCGCCAATGGTAGCGGCGTGGCTTTTCGGCAGCGGCGCAGATAGTCGGTGAGCTCGTCCGAAAAGGTCGTGGCGCTACCCGTGACTCCGCGTCGGGCCACGCAATAGACGAAACCACCCGCTTGCTCACCCAAATATTCGAGCCGCTGATCGGTGCTGGTCGGCGAAAAAATGAAAATTGGAGAGATGCCATGCTGCTGGCATGACGCCAGGTACTCTCGACCTTCTTCCGGCGGCAAGTCGGGTACGATCATGCCGCGTATTCCGATCGCTTTGCTGCGCTCGACGAACCTTGGCACGCCGAACTTGTGCAAGATGTTGTAATACGACATGAACAAGAAGGGAATGTCGAACCGCTGCGTGACTTCTTCGGTGAAGCGTAAGCAACGCTCCAGCGCGGCGCCTGTCTCCAGCGCTCGCTGATTCGCGTGCAAGATCACGGGACCGTCGGCAATCGGCTCGGAAAAAGGGATCTGAAGCTCCATCATTTCGACCCCTGCCTCGACCATGGAGGCCACGACCTCGAGCGTGGCTTCGAAGCTCGGGTAACCAATGACCACGTGGGTCATCAGCAAAATGCCGCGCTCTTTTGCGCGTTCACGTAGGTATTGCTCAAGCATCGTAAGCCTCCGCCTTGCGCCGAATGAACTCTCGCCAGCTGGGGTCTTCCAAAGCATCCGCGATCGTAAAAATGTCTTTGTCGCCGCGCCCCGATTGATTGATCAGGATGATGTCGTCCTTCGAGAGTGAGCCAGCTTCAGCAAACGCTTGCGCGAACGCATGCGAAGACTCCAGCGCTGGAATCAGGCCCTCTTTGCGGATTGTCAGCTTGAGCGCGCTGACGACCGATGCGTCCGTGGCCGCCTCGAACCTCACACGCTTCGACTCGAATAGATGGGCCAGAATCGGCGAAACACCGACGTAGTCCAGGCCGGCGGCCACGCTGTGCGTGTGCTTCATTTGACCATCGGCGTCTTGCAGAAAATAAGTTCTGTAGCCCTGTGCGACACCGACACTGCCGTCCTTGCCGGCCAAACGCGCGGCATGCGCGCCGGAGTCGAGCCCTCGGCCACCGGCCTCGACCCCTATCAGCTCGACCGGGTCTTCCAGAAAAGCACTGAAAATGCCCATGGCGTTCGACCCCCCGCCGACGCATGCGTACACACGGCTAGGCAACCTACCCGTCATGTCGAGCAGCTGTTGCCGCGCCTCTTTCCCAACGATCGACTGGAAATAGGTCACCATGGCGGGAAAAGGGTGCGGTCCGCATGCCGTGCCGAGCACGTAGTGCGTGGTGTGCATGTTGCTGACCCAGTCTCGAAAAGCCTCATTGATGGCGTCTTTGAGCGTGCGAGAACCCGCGGTAACGGGCACCACGCGAGCGCCCAGCTGCTCCATCCAGAACACGTTGGGGCGCTGCCTTTGGACATCGGTCTCACCCATGTAAATGGTGCACTCAAGCCCTAGCCGAGCGGCCATGGTGGCTGTCGCAACGCCGTGCTGCCCTGCTCCCGTTTCGGCAATCACGCGGCGCTTGCCCATACGACGCACGAGCAGACCTTGCCCCATCACGTTGTTGGCTTTGTGCGCCCCGGTGTGATTCAAGTCTTCGCGCTTGATGTATATGCGGGCGCCACCAAAGTGCTCGCTCAAGTTTTGCGCAAAGGTGACGGGTGTGGGGCGGCCCGAATAGCTCGCCATGAGCTCTACGTACTCTTGCCAAAACGCCGGATCGTTTCGGGCCAGCTCGAATTGTTCCTCGAGCTCGTCGAACGTTGCGGTCAAGATTTCTGGCACGAAAGCCCCCCCGAACCCAGCATAGTAGCCACGATTTTTCATGATTGTCCCTCGATGGTCTGGGCAAAAACGTATTCGTCCGTGCGACAGTACAGCTCGGTGTACACGGCCGCCAGCGCCCCCGGAAAGTCCAGCGTACGGCGCACCAACAGCGCAGGTTGACCTGGCCCCAACCCGAGCAGGCGCCGATACTGCTGGTCGAGCGCCAGTGCCTGGAACGTTTGCCTACTGCGCTCCGGCTTCATGAAGTAGTGCTGCTGCACGACCTCGGCGAACGATTTCACCGAAAGATTGAAGGCCTCGAGCCCCGGGAACACGGCAGCGTCCACGAAGAATTCTTCGAGCAGGATGGGTCGTCGGCGAACCAGACTCAGGCGCTTGAATTGGTAAGCCGTGCGCCCAGCCAGAGGGTTGGGTGCGGCGGCAGGCGGCAGCTCGGCTTTGACGAGCTTGCCGAGCATACGCCGGGTCAGCGTAATGCCACGCTTTTCGAACGACTGCAGTGTGCCCGCCAGTGAGAACAAATCGACCTCTGGGGGCGGCGGCCTCACGAACGTGCCCGAACCACGTCGCGCCTCCACCACTCGCTCCTGCGCCAAGATTCTGGTGGCGTGGCGCACCGTGGGCCTCGTCACGCCATAGCGCTCTGCCAGCGCAGGCTCCGAAGGCAGCCGATCGCCTGGACCATACCGGCCCGCTTCGATGTCCGCGCGCAGGGCACTGGCGAGCTGGCGGTAGAGCGGCAGCGGCGAAGCGGGATTCAGCGATTGGACCGGCGTCGTGGACACGGCGACCGCGAGCATGCCGGCTCGGGACCCACTTGTCAAGTTGTATATACAACTTGCTTCGCCGGTGACGGCTCGGGCCTGTCTCGAATCGAATCGAACAGCTCAGCTCGCCAACCGGCTGCGCTCGGGTCGTCGAGCGCGAACGCGGCGTGGCCGGTGACAGCTCTCGCAAAAGCCGACAAGTACCGGAGCGGGACTGCTCTCGAAAGCGCAGAAGCCTCGATGAAGCCCAGTGACTGCCCGTGTACGAGGAGTCATGAATGCTTCGGCATCTGTCAAGCTTGCGCAATCGCTGGCGAGGGAGTGCGAGCTACCCCACTAGTCCTAGGTTATGCACGGTTCGTCGATAGGTCATCAGCCGATGCCATCCTGCCACGGTAAATCCTCGTGCTTATTGAGTCGCGCGCGAGCGCTCGGGAAGCCAAACCGCTGAACGGAAGGCCGGCGCATTCAAAAAGCTTTGAGTGCGCCGAACGCCTTGTCGCGCGAAGCTCGGCGCCAGGACGAGCCGCGGTCGTCACTCGCGTCGTTGAAGGGACGATTGTGGTTTGTACTCCAGGGGCAAGCCACTCTATGCTCTCGGTTAGAGGGAACCAGGATGAAATCCTACGTTGGCGTGTCCAAACACCGGGCACAGGGCAGATTCACTGCCGTGCTGGAAGGCATCACTCTTGGCTCGTGGAGCACGGCTAAGCAAGCCGCAATCGCTCGCGACCGCGCGATCATGTACATGCACCACGACGCAAGCTTGCAAGTACCCAAGGAGAGTAAACGTAAGGGTCCGGCATCTCCGGAAGAGCTGCGCCGCGAAGCGCAGCTCTTGTATCGGAGGCATTCGCGCTACCCCAGAAGCTACATTGGGTTGTCGTATGTAGCCGCGCGGGACTCGTGGGCGGCGAGCTGCACTCACAATGGCAAGCGGATCCAAATCGGCAACTACGCGACGGCCAAAGAAGCGGCCGAGGCGCGCGATCGACTGGCCAAGTACATGCTCGGTGAGGAAGCCATCCTCAACTTTCCGGACCGAGATCTGCCGCCGGCTTCTCCAAGACAGCTCAGCCGCGAGCTCATCACGAACAACAAGCTACGTAGACACCGGAAAAAGGCACGCACACGCAGCAGCCGACCACCGGGTGAGTACCACGGCTACATCGGCGTCCTGTACATCGCGCCTACGAATCGCTGGCAGGCGAGCGTGACGCACGAAGGCGTCAGCTATCAGGTCAACTCCTACGATACGGAAACCGAAGCTGCCGAAGCTCGCGATCGGCTTGCCAAGTTTCTGAAGGGGCGCGACGCCGTTCTCAACTTTCCCAACAAGCGCCTGAAGCCAGCATCGGTCGAAGAGCTGCGCGAAGAGCGGCGCCTGGCCCGTCAACGGCGGCGGCGCGCAAACTCGAGCTGAGCGTCGGGCTTGTAGCGTCGACAAGCAGAGTGCGACAAGCGACGCGACGATCCCACGTTTCGCGACTGAAGCGCGCGAAGCACCCCAAACGGGAAGCTGTGGGACACTGCAATCCAGGCGCGCACCGATTATCGTGACGCGGCATATTTCTGGTAGACGCAGAATGTCGTGTCCTTCATTTTTCTCGGTGTGCTAGGAACACGACGACCAAAGGCTGCATGGTTTCTTCTGACACTCTTGGGAGGCGCAGCGGGTGCTTGCTCGGGCGCTCAAGCACCGCCACCCAAGGCCGAGCCACCCGCTCGCCTGGCCAAACTCATCGACGCCAAAGACAACATGACGGCGAAGTGGGCAGCGGCCGACCCCAAAATTCAGGATCGGTGCGAGCTCAGCGACGGTGATTGCATGCTTCACGTGCGTGACCGGCGCTTCGAGCTGCTCAGCATTCACAGCTACCCGGAATGTGACGGCCACGCCGGCGACGAGCGCGATCGGTGCGAAGAACAGAAGGCCGTCGAACAGGGCATGGGCGAAGAAATCGCTGACTACTACGAGTTCCACAACAGGTGCATGACACAGATGTTGGCGTGCACCGCTCGCTTGGAGGCCGAAGCCGTCGAGGCCATGAAGGTCGCCCGCGCCGAAGCTCGCAAGCTCCAGATTCAGGGCATGACGAAGAGCGAGTCGGCCCTGGTGGAAGCCTTGGCGGCCAAGGAGGCCGTGGCTTACCTCAGATCGACGCTGCCTCCCAAAGAGGAAGGGGTTTGCGCCAACCTCGAGAAGGTCACCAGTTGCCTCGAGGCGACGCAGGCCAAGGACGAAACCTTGAATGCCGAGCTCCGCAAAGAAGATGACGAATTCGACGCACCTTACGCCGCCGGCATTTTTCAGGAAGCGCGGGAGTCGGAGGCCAGCTGCTACGACCCCGAGCTCGAATGCCTGTCGGCCCGGGCAGCGAAATACGGAGAGACCGCCGAGTCCATTCGCACTCTCAAGCAGAACCTCGAAATCATCAAACAGCGCGAACGGCTCAGCCTGCGCGTTCCCGAGCAGACCGCATCAGATTGCAAGCAGGACGCCGTCAAGAAGCATCAGAGCTCCATCATTAGCGCCTACACCACTTACGCGAAGCAACCGGTGCTGTTCTTCCGCAAGAAGCTGCACACCGCGTTCTTGAGCTTGCACCGCGATCAAGTCGCCTGTTTGAGGGGCAGCGCCGCAGGCGAGAGCAATGCTCCGAAATCCCCTTCGGCCCCGTCGGCACCGCCGCCCAAGAAGCCGGCAGTACCCGGGCCCGAAAAGCGCGACCCGAAGGACTCACTCTTGCAAGCAAAGCGCTGACAGCAGCGCTAGCCGTTTGCGAGCAGGCGTTCGACCTCGCTGGTGAGCTCTTCGCTCTCGGGCTTTACCGCGCTGTCGAACGCACGGACGACATTCCCTTGCTTGTCCACCAGGTACTTGTGGAAGTTCCACTTCGGCTCACCGTGCTGATTGGCCAGCAGGCGGTAGAGCTCGGAGGCTTCGGCGCCCTTCGTCCGCGTCTTTTCGAACATGGGGAACGTCACCGAAAACCTTTGCTCGCAAAAGCGCGCGATAGAGGCCGCGTCTCCCGGCTCTTGCGCGCCGAAGTCGTTCGACGGAAATCCCAACACCGCAAAGCCTCGACCCTGGTAACGACTGTGGAGTGCTTCCAGCTCCGCGTATTGCGGGGTGAATCCACACTCGGAAGCGGTGTTCACGATCAAGCAAACTTTTCCGCGGAAGTTGTCGAGAGACTCGGGAGTTCCGTCGAGCCTTTTGACGTGTAGGTCGTAGATGGACGTTGAAGTCTGCTGAGTCATGCACGGGGATGTACAGCCCGGCGCGGTT
>CBFGRJ010000255.1:0-10556 GCA_965651135.1 uncultured Myxococcales bacterium | reverse complement strand
CGGCGTCACATGCGCCAGTTCGGCAAGCTCGCAGGGCCCAGCTTCGTCGATCCGTATTCGTCGGCCTGGTCGAGCGGTGCTTACGCCGTGGCGTTGGACCCGGCGTTCAGCCCTCGCGCGCAGTTGGGTGCCGAGTTCGCGGGGCCGCCGCCCATCGCGAAAGCGCGCTCGTGGCTTTTGCGCAGCGCTTGGAAGCGCCTCGGTTACCTGATGATCGACGAGCCTCCCGCCCCCGACGTGCTCCATTGAGTCCGGGTTCGGTGCAAAGCTGTGCCAAATAGTGCCAGTAGTAACCGGTGAGCGGCTGCCGAAGGCGGCTTTGGGTGGCTCAGATTAGGCGCTGGTGCCCGTGGCACCGATTTGCCCGTTCCGGGCTTGCCTGACGCGCGAAATTGCTCGAAAAGTGCTCCGTGGTCCCCGCACGGCAGCCTGGTTCTCCCTGGCACAGCATGTTCACCCTGCTTGGCCGTTACCCCATCTTTGCCGCGCTCCCGGCGTACATCGCCGGGGTGATCTGGCGTTGGCTGCACCTGTATCAGAGCCATGATCCTCGCGCGGCCGTGTATTCGGACATGCAGATCTACATGAGCGCCGCACGCAGGATGTCCATCCCAGGCTACGAGCTCACGCCGATTGACGTGACGCATCCGCCGGCGACGTCGTGGCTGTTCGCGCAGTTTTACCAGCTCGACCCCACCTTCTACAAACTGATGATTCTGCAGTTCGTCGTCGCGGCCCTGATCCCGGTTGCGCTAGCTGCGCTCGCTTGGGTGGCATTCGATCAAGTGTGTGCTGCTTGGGCCATGGCGGTGAGCAGCGGCTACTACTACCACCTGGAGTATGCGGGCTTCTTCTTGTCGGAAGTCTACATCATGCTGCTGGTTCCGACGATCATGGTGCTTTATCTGTGCGCGGTGCATGCGAAGCGCCTGCGCAACACGGTGCTGCTCGGAATTCTCACGGGCGTCTGCTTTTTCGTCGCCATGGCTTTCAAAACCACGGTAGGGCCCGCGATTTTGGGATTCTGTTTGGTTCATTGGCTCCTCACCACCGGTATCAGCAGGCGCGTCAAGGCCATTGCCGGCGTGACCACGGTGCTTGCCGCGATCCCCGGCATGATCATGGTCAGCCTGCGCTGTACCAAGGCCAACCAGGGCAACTTCTGCGTCATTTCGAACAAAGCAGCGGCGGATTTTTTGCTCGGCCACTACGGCCGGATCGAATCGCTCAAGTGGACCGATTCGCAATTCGGTAACCCTTCCGCCCATCAGCACGGCTACGAACACGTGGCACAAGTCGGGTTTTCCCTCACGGACAGCAAGCAGAACATGGCTACTGCCTGGGACTGGATCATGAGCAACAAGACCGAAGCCTTGGTTCTATCGGTGCAGCACATTTTCGACGTCTACAGCGTGAACGCCCCGTGGCCTGTGATCTGGACCCCCGAATGGCCAACCGCACAGGGTGTCATGTACTTGTTCACGCTGTTCGTCATCTGGCCAGCGTGCTTGCTGCTGTTCGACATAGCCTGGTCGAACGGACTAGTGAGGATGTTCCAGTCGATGGAGTTCGCGTTGTTCTCGGTCACCTTCGGGGTCATGCTGGCGGTGTTCATCGCGAGCGGCGAACCGCGCTATCGGCTACCCTTCGACTGCGTGTTCATCATTCTGGGTGTGCAATTCTATCGGCGTATGGTCGCCCAGCACGGGCCGTGGCTGACCGGGCGGTTTCGCAGGCAAGCGAGTGTAGGTTGAAGGAGACTAGGCGGCTCGCTTGCGCCGAAACAGGTCGATCGCATCGGTAAAAGTCCGGCGCCCCCCGGGGACGACGCTCATCCCGCAAGCGGTCAACACCAGCGTGATCGCCGCCCCCGCAAGACAGCTCGACATAGCCTGGTCGAACGGACTAGTGAGGATGTTCCAGTCGATGGGAGTTCGCGTTGTTCTCGGTCACCTTCGGGGTCATGCTGGCGGTGTTCATCGCGAGCGGCGAACCGCGCTATCGGCTACCCTTCGACTGCGTGTTCATCATTCTGGGTGTGCAATTCTATCGGCGTATGGTCGCCCAGCACGGGCCGTGGCTGACCGGGCGGTTTCGCAGGCAAGCGAGTGTAGGTTGAAGGAGACTAGGCGGCTCGCTTGCGCCGAAACAGGTCGATCGCATCGGTAAAAGTCCGGCGCCCCCCGGGGACGACGCTCATCCCGCAAGCGGTCAACACCAGCGTGATCGCCGCCCCCGCAAGACAGCTCGTCCACAGCGGCGTGGCTTCGGGCAACCAGGCTCTGAGCAGCAGCAGCGAGGCCGCGACGCCCGCGGCAGTCACGGAGATGGGCAGGCCAGCGTTCAGCAGGTCACGCGTGCGCACTGGTCCGGAGCGCCCGACCCAATAAAAGAGTATGGGCGTCCTGATCAAAAGGTCGCTCAGACTGTAGGCTGCGGCCACGCCTACCGCACCCCAAGGAAGACCAGCCAAAAATGAGGCGACGGCAATACCGGTGGCCACCAGGCCCCAACGCAAGAGTTCGTGCATGCGCCCCTGCGAGATGAACAGCCAGCCTGTCGTGAATGAAATCGGCTTGACCAAGAGCGCCAGGCCAAGCCAGCGAAACATCGGGATGGCTCGATCCCATTGCGAGCCGAATGCCAACGGGATCACCCAGTCCGCGCAGATGACCAGAAACAGGTAGATAGGCACCGTGAGCAGCAACAGCGAGCGAAGTATTTTCAGATAGGCTTCGCGGTAGCGCTTGGCATCCGAGACGAGCCGGCTGAGCGCAGGCAGCGCTACGCTAGCTGCTGGGCCTCCGATCTGCGACAGAGGCAAGCGCAACAGGTCATAGGCACGCGTGTAGCAGCCGAGATCGAAGGCTCCGCTGAAGCGCCCGATGAGCGCATTGTCGAGATTTCTCTCGATGTAGTTGGTGACTTGAAACCCGGTCAACCTGCCGCCGGCTGCCAGTAGCTCACGCACTGCCGTCCGTCGGGGCAGACCGGGCCAGCGTCGGGCCGCCAGCGTTGCTGCCACGGCCAACGTGAGCGAGCGCGACAGCTGCCGCAACACCAAAGCCCAGACCCCAAGGCCAGCGAGCGCGGCCGTGATCACGGTTCCGGCGGCGACCGCAGTGGCAGCGAACTCGACCAGCACCACGCGCTCGAATTGCAGCTTGCGTCTGAGCAGCGCCACCGGTTGAATGGCGAAGGAACCGAGCAACATGCTGAGCGACAGCGCCAGAGTGATGTCGACCAGCGAGGGCTCGTCGTAAAGCCACGCTAATGCAGGGGCTAGCGCTGCGGTGATCGACATCAGCCCCGCTCCGATACCGACGTTCAGCCAATACAGCACGGACAGCTGGGCGTCGGTGATTTTTGGAGCCTGGATGGTCACTGTGGCCAAGCCCATGTCTTTGAACATGTCGATGAGGCCCGTGATGGCAACGACCATCGCTACCCAGCCGAACGCCTCGGGGCTGATGATGCGAACAATCACCAGCGTGGCGCCCAGATCGATCAGCGAGCGAAGCCCCGTGCCGAGCGCTGTAGCGATCCCTCCCCGCGCCACGCGCCCCTTGAGGGATTCCGGCGGTGGCGGCGGAGTTGAATCGTTGGAGGCGGCATTCATCGCTGGTTCGAGCACTCTGGCTCGTCGCCGCCATGAAGAGCACGGCACGCGCTAGCGTGCAAGCCGATGCGCCGCTTTCGACGCGATTTCGCGGCTCAAGTCAACGGGACCGAGTTTTTCCCGAAATGCTTGACGTAGTCGTCCTTGTGTAGAAGGAACTGGTCTTCGCGCAGGTAAGCGTTGTTGTTCTCGCGCCCGAACAGTTTGGCGCGGTACTCGATCATCTCGACGTCTTCCCAGTCCTTTTCTTTCTTGAGCCGCTCGATGGCGCGCTGGATGCGGTGGCGCAGCGGCCAGAGCCAGAAGGGCATGTCGACCTCGACGTCCAGCGTGGACAAGGTGGCGTTCTTGCCTTCGACCGGTGTGTACTTCAGATGCGTGTTGATGCGGCAGATGTGGTGAATGCTGGGAAACCACCACGGATCGGGCTTGACAGCGTAGTTGAGGAAGTCAGCGGGCGGAGCATATTCGGCCCAACCTACCTGGCCGATCCTGAACCCCAAGAAGTGCCACGTAATGCGGTACTTTACCTTGTGCGGCGCAGTGTCCAAGATTTCGTAATGGGTGGCGTACTTTCGATGGAGGAAGACGTAGTGTTCGGCGTCGAGGTACGTGGCGACGGCGATTGCCACCGGACAGTCGAGCTCATAAACCAGAGAGAACTTGTGCTTCACGATGCCCTCCTTTTCTTCACGCGGATGGTATCGCCCTCGCGATCGTATGCGTACATCGTGAGGCCGTAACGCGGTTCCGTTTTCTTGTACGAGGCGTATGCCTGCGCCAGCGGTGCGAAGGTGGCGTCGTTGGGGTTTTCCGTCATGCGCCCGCTTTCGAGATCGAAGATATAGCCGTGCCACGGGCATTCGATCGAAAAGCGGTCCTTGCAAATGCGACCTTGTGACAACGGGCCGCCCATGTGCGGGCAAATGTCACGAAAAACCACCAGCCGTGTTCCGCGCCGCGCCACGCACACTTCCGTGTTTTCGTCGAGCTTGCAGCGGGTAAGCTTGCCGTCCGCCAGATCTCTCAGCGCTAGGGTGCGCGGGAAGTAGTCTTCACCGTCGGCCATTGTGGTCATGGCGTAGCCTAGCGGGTGGGCTCGCGCAAGCCGGGACCCCGGCGAATACACTAGTTCGCTGAGCGGCGCCGCCGAACCCAGCCCAGACCGACTCCGAGCGCTGCGAGCATCCAAAACTCACCTTGCGGAACTATCGGTCCAAAGCTGCAACCTGCTGCATGCATCCGCTGCTCGGCGCCCTCTTGGTACAGCATGTCGATGCTCTGCCGATCGCCGTGAGATAGGTCCCGCTTGTGGGTTTCGCAAGCGCTGGTGCAACTGTACATCGTCGCCGAACGGTCCTCGCGATCTTCGCCCAGCCCGTAGAAGTGCCCAACTTCGTGAGTCATGACATTTTGAAGGTCGTAGCGGTGCTCGCAGGCTTGGGCACGCGTGCTGCCGTCACACGAGGTGGCGGGTGCGCCCGGTGTCTCGGCCGACAAGATCCCATAGGCGTGGCGCGAATTGATGATGATGTCCGCCTCGGTGATCTCGCCGGTTGCCTCGTCCGAGAACCCGATGGTGATCGCCAGGTCGTCCTCGTGGCCCGCGAATTCGATGGGTGCATAGATGACGGTGTTGATGCCGTCCGGATCGAGCGTGGGTTTGAAGCCACGGCCATTCTCGAAGCTCAGCTCCGGCAGGTTTGGCCCAATCGAGAGCCACGCGCCGAACGCTTGAATGATGGCTTGCTCGGCATTGGGGGTGATGCGATGCACGGACTCGTCGATGACGACGCGGACGCGCGGCAAGAGCCAGCGCTGCTGGCTCTTGGTTTCTCGCGCGCGCACCTCTGTCGCCGCTTGAGTGGCGCTCGAGGCGCGCTCGATGGCTTGCGGCTGGTTTTCCAGCGTTGAGAGCACCAGTCCCGCGCCGACACCGCACAGCGCCGCCAGGAGGGCTCCTTGGCCCAGGTGCCGCAGGCGTCGTTTCGGTTTGGACCTTACGCTCCGCGTTACGGCCTGAACCCCGGCACGGCCCGTAGCGGTGGGCTCGGGCGGGCACGCTTGTCCCACAGTGGAGGGCGTGTGCGCAAAAGGTTCTGTGGAGAGTAACGGCAAGGTTGGCGGAGGCGGCCTTTGACTCGGCGTAAGACAGGACGGGTCCGGCGCAACTTGGGTCACTCTTCAGACCATACGGTTTGATAAGCAACCGAGTTAAGCGAGGGTTCGCGAGCTCCACGCTTCGCAAGCCTATCAGCGCGCGACCAGCGCTTGGAGATGCGCCTCGAGCTCGGCATTCAGCGTGGCGAGCGAGTGCCGTTCAGCGACGCGCTCGCGTGCCGCTAGCGCCAGGCGTTCGCGTAGAGCCGGATCGACCAGCATTCGATGGATGGCGCCGGCCAATGCCTCGGGGTCGCGCTCCGGCACGAGCAGCCCCGTGTCGTCGTCGAGCACGAGCTCGGGAATGCCCGAGTGCCTGGTGGCGATGACGGGTAGCCCAGCGGCCATGGCTTCCATGAGCGCGACGGGCAGGCCTTCTTGGTCGCCATTGGCTGCGGTCACGCTCGGCACCAGCATCAGGTCCGCCGCATCGCGCAACCCGCTCACCTGTTGTCTGAGCAGGCTTCCGTGGAACACCACGCGCTCGGTCAGCTTCAGCGTTCTAGTGAGGCCTTCGAGTTCCGCCCGCAGCGGACCATCTCCCACCAGATGGTAGCGAAAAGGCGCCTCTTTCAGCTGCGGCGAGGCCAAGGCACGAAGCGCGTCGGCGAACCCCTTTTTCTCGACCAAGCGCCCGATGGACAGCACTTCGAAGGGCGCCGCCTTGCTAGCGGGGCGGGGGCGGAACGGCAACGACTCTAGGTCCACGCCCATGCGCTGAACGCTGATCTTCTGCGCCGGACAGCCAAACCCGATCAGGCGCTCGCGGAACAGCTCCGAGATCGGCAGCATGAGCTCGCCCTCGGCGAACAGCGGATGGTAGCGATGGGCGCCGCGCTGGCGCGGCCAGACCGAAAGGTCGTAGCCGTGGAACACGGTGGCAAGCGGAGCGTGCGCCCCGAGCAGCCTGCGCATGGCGAGCGCCCTCAGCCCGTTCGGTCCAAAGTGCGCCAGGATGACATCGAATGCTCCCGCCTCGTGTGCTGCCGCCGCGCGCTCGAGCGGGCCAAGACCGCGAGCGCCGGTCACGTCCCGGCGAAGCGAGTAGAGGGCACCCCGCAGGCACCCCGAGGGACTCTCTCGGAGCCAATGCCAGAGCCTCGGCTTCGCTTGCCAGCTCTGCCCGGCGTTCTGAGGAAAATACGTGGTGCGCTGCTCGAGAGCGTACTGGTGAAAGGCGGCATGCGCCTGCTCGGGGTGTGTGGGCGGTTCGGCCACGATGCTCACCTGGTGGCCGCGGTCGATCAGCCCGGTCACCTGGTCCAGCACGAAGGTCTGCGAAAGCAAGGGAAACTCGCCGAGTACGAACAACACGTGCATGAGCGGCTCGCCCTATTTAGGGGGGAACAGCCGCCGCTACAATCATCCTGTGTCGCTGCTTGCGTAATGTTCCGGAGAGCACTACGAACGGGCACCGTGTTCGTCGAGGAAGCATTGTGGATTCGTTCCGTGCTCGAACGCGCGCCACTCGGCCCCGGCAAAACCGTGCTCGACGTGGGTTCATCGACGCTGGCCTTTCGCACCGAAGTGCAGCCGCACATCGACGAGCACGTGTTCAAGCCGCTGCGCGAGCGTCAGCTCCGGATTCAGCACCTCGATGCAAAGGCTGACGCCGGAGTGGATATCGTGGCCGACGTGACGCTCGAGGGTGTCGAGGGCTGCTACGATCTGGTGATCTGCACCAACCTGCTCGAGCACGTGGTGGATCGAACCTTGGTCGTGGGCAACCTGAAACGCTTGGTGGCTCCGGGTGGACTGTTGCTGCTCACGGTGCCGCGTCGCTATCCGATCCACCATGACCCGATCGACACCGGGTTTCGACCGACGACGCGCGGGTTGGTCGAGCTGGTTCGTTTCGGCAATGTGTTCGAAGAAGCGACGCTCACTGTGCGTTCACCGGAATATTACCGTGGGAAGCGCTGGTACCGCCGCTATTTCAGACCATGGCAACAGGCATGTGTGCTGATCCAAAATGGCGCCTGAAGCCCTTTGGATCCGATTGCCACTTGGATGATGACATGTTAGATGAGTCCCGGTGTCGGGAGAGGTCGAGCGCTTCTACAACGAGTTTGCACCGCGCCTGGTTGGAGATCTGGTCAAGGGCAATCCGCGAGTCAGACGCCAATTCGAGCTGTTGCGAAGTGCGGTGCCGCCAGGTGTTACGCACGTCTTGGTGATTGGCTTCGGATCGGGCCAGGTGGCGCATTACCTCGCCCAATTGGCGACGGGCGCGCGCGTGCGTGGTGTCGACGTCAGCAGCGAGAACGTGCGTATAGCCAAAGCCTTGTTCGCGCATCCCAGAGTGTCCTTCGAGCAGCTCGACGTGACGCGCCAAGCGCTCGGGGGCAGCTACGATCTGGTCGTGCTGCCGGACGTGTACGAGCATATTCCGGTGGCAGCTCGAGCGGTGCTGCACGCTGAGCTGGCGCGCTCGCTGAACCCTAATGGGCGGGTCATTCTGACGTTACCGAGCCCTGGCCACCAAGAGGCGCTGCGCGAGCAAGGGCACGGCTTGCAGGTGGTGGATGAAACCGTCACGTTGAGCGATCTCGTGCGCCTCGCCAGCGACGTCGGGGGCGAGCTCACGTACTTCAATTCGATCTCCATTTGGAAAACCAACGACTATTTGCATGCCGTGATAGAGCGAGGTGCTGGCCGAGAGCGACCTCTGGCAGCGTCGGACCGGCTCCCGATCAAGGGTTGGGCCGAGGGTGGGCGCGTGAGTCGCGCTTGGAGTTCGTTCGAACGCAAGAGCGGCATCGTCCAGCTCAAGCGCGCTTGGCTGCAGCGCTCGTACACCAAACGACTCGACCGCAACGGACAGTCGGCGTGAAAAAAGAGCTAGGACCCGACCGGCACGAACAACGCATCGAAAACGCCGAGGTCGGCGAGGGCTTGCTCGGTGGTCGGCAGTTCCCGCCCCTTTCGCAGGCGCATCATCCGGTAGCCGTATTCGCTGAGGCACTCGCGAACCAGTCGAAAGCTGCCGCCGTTGCGCCCGGAGCGGTCGCCCCGTAGCTCACACCACAGGTGTGGACGCACTCCCGTCTGTAGCAGCTCTTGCATGCCGCGCACCATGGGTGCCTCGAAGCCTTCGACGTCGATCTTGACGAGGCGAATGTTCTCCGGCCGCCCGAGCTTGCCTTGCCGAGCCAGCTCCGAAAACGTCGTGACGGGGACCTCCCCACCCTTTTGATAGGCGTCGGTCGCGAAGAGCGACATCGAGCCGGAATTGCCCTGCTCGTAATACAGCGGCAGCGCCCCTGGTTGATCCGAGAGCGCGACCGGAATCACCGTTCCGAACACCTCGGCATTGCGCGTCAAGAATGCAGCGTGCTTCGGCTCCGGCTCGACCACCACTGTCGCAAAACCGTAGCTGCGAGCCACCAGCGCAAACATGCCCAAGTTCGCACCCACGTCCACGAACGTGGCGCGCGGCTCCGCCACTCGCCCCATGTAAAGGCCGAGCTCGCTCGTGCGGTAGTAGGCGAAGACATTGTGATAAAGATAAGACAGCAGCCGTTCGGGCTCGTGCGCCGGATCGATGCGCAAATCGCCGTAGGGTGTGCGTACGACGTCATCGCTGGTCGTGAAGCGCAAGGTTCGGTCGAGCACCCCGAAAAGGCGATCGCGTGTGCGTCCTGCGATGGGTACCCGCACAGGAAAGCAACGTGCGATAGTGCGTATCAATGTCAAAGTCCCCAGGTCTCCGTGAATCCCGTTACCGCTCGTCGATATTCGCACATCGCGGCCCGAAACTGGATTCACGTGATACAGAACGCCAGGGGTTCAAGTTTGCACTGTCAGGACATGGCTTCGGGGTGGCGGACCGCTCAATACAACCTGAAGTGCACGTCGATGGTCACCCCCTGGTGGGCCCGGCCGGTCGCATCGACGAACTCGAATGGGGCGCGTTCGATTTCACAGGCGCTGTGGGTGCAACGCCGGTCGACTTGGTAGGCCAGCGAAAGCATGACGATGCCGCTTTCGCTGAGCGGCGCGAGCTCTGCGGGGCTCGAGGCGCGGTCTTGATTGGCGTCGCGCCACAAGAACAGGTCGCGATAGGCCGGGTCGGCGGCATCGATGCGCCGGTCTCCGTTCGTGTCGAGCTCGGCGAGTGCCTGAAACCCGTTGGCGGCGCGCCCACCGGCGGCTAGCTCGGTCATCGACCCGAAGAGCTCGCGGCCGTCGTCGATGCTTTCGTTGCCGTTCTTGTCGAGCACCAGCCACGGCGTTTTCGGGCTGACCCAATCGTGACCGAACGAGGCGGCCGCGCCGGTGAGATCGAAGCTGCCGCTCGCTCGAGTGAATTCGACTGGAGCCCCGTCGAAGCTCAGCACCAAGGGTGTGCTGCAACCGAAGGGGTCCCATTGCCAGGTGCCGTCGTCGCCGAGAATGCAGCCGAGCGTGAGTCCGGCGAACATTGGCTCGGGGAGGTTACAGCTGGCGGTGTCACCTGGCCTGCAGCTGCCTATGGCGGCACATTCGCCGTAGATCCGCTGGTGCTCACCGCTTGCGTCGTATTCGCAGACGCGCGCGCCCTCGGCACCGGATTGAGTCTCGCAGGTTTCGACGTCGCCCAGTTGCTCGCATGGCTCAGGCTCGGCGCTCACCGCCGGCTGTCCAATGTTGCTGGCGGGTTCTGCTTCGGCGGCGCAACCGCCCGCCAGGACGAATCCACAGAGGGCCAAGGGTGAAGCGAAGCGGATGGCGTCGATGGTCATGCGTAGGATCTCCATGGTGAGCAGCTATGGTGAGCAGCTATGGTGAGCAGCTA
>CBFGRJ010000254.1:0-10636 GCA_965651135.1 uncultured Myxococcales bacterium | reverse complement strand
CGTGGCTCGGGTTTACCTGCGGCGCGTGCCGCTTCTGCCAAAGCGGCCGCGAAAATCTGTGCGAGGCCGCCAAGTTCACCGGCTACACACTCGACGGAGGCTACGCCGAAGAGCTCGTGGCCGACGCCCGCTACTGCTTCCCCCTGCCCGACGGGTTCGACGACATCCAAGCCGCACCGCTCCTGTGCGCCGGACTCATCGGCTACCGCGCCCTGCGCATTGCCGACGCCCACTCCACCGGGCAGCGCGTGGGCATCTACGGCTTTGGAGCCGCTGCTCACATCATCACCCAGATCTTGGTTCACCAGGGGCGCGAAGTCTTCGCCTTCGTCCGGCCCGGTGATTCCGTCGCGAAGGCCTTCGCCACCGAGCTTGGCGCAACCTGGGCCGGAGATTCGCACCAAGCGCCCCCAGCGCCCCTGCATTCGGCCATCCTCTTCGCGCCAGTCGGCTCTTTAGTCCCCCTGGCCCTGGCCGCCACCGAGCCAGGCGGACGCGTCGTCTGCGCGGGGATCCACATGAGCGACATCCCCTCGTTCCGCTACGATCTGCTCTGGCGCGAGCGACAGCTGGTCTCCGTAGCCAACCTGACGCGACAAGACGCCGATGAGTTCTTGCCATTGGCTGCCAGTGCCGGCGTGAAAACAGCAGTCACACCACTGCCGCTCGCCAGCGCTAACGAAGCGCTACGGCGCTTGAAGGCAGGTGAGGTGCGAGGCGCGTTGGTGTTGGTGCCGTGACCAACTAGGCTCGAAGATCTTTCTGGGCCGCGTCTGCCAGCTCGCCCAATAGCGTATTCAACACGGCTTCGTTGGGGCCCTCAGCCATCAGGCGAAGTTTGGCTTCCGTTCCGCTCCAGCGCACCAGCACGCGCCCGCTCTTGCCCAGTTTTTTCTCTGCCAACGAAATCTGTTTGCTGAGCGCCACCATTTCTTCGATGGGACGCCTCGAGGGAAGCTGCACGTTCTTCAGCACCTGCGGGACACGCTCCATGACGCGCGACAGCTCGCTCACGGGCTTTTCTTCGCGCACCATGGTGGCCAGCACTTGCAGAGCGGCCACGGTGCCGTCGCCGGTCGTGGCATGGTTCAAGAAGATCAGGTGGCCGGACTGCTCACCGCCCAATGTAGCGCCCGAGCGCCGCATTTCTTCGACCACGTAGCGATCCCCCACCTGGGTGCGCTTGAGGCGCCCGCCGACTTTTTCCAGGGCCTTTTCGAGACCCATGTTGCTCATCACCGTCGTGACCAGCGTCTTTTTGGGCAGGGTGCCCGCTTTGATCATGCGCGTGGCGCACAGCGCCATCACTGCATCTCCATCGACGATTTGACTCTTCTCGTCGACGACGATCAAACGGTCGGCATCTCCGTCCAGGGCGATACCGATATGCGCCTTCTTCTTTCTTACCTCGTTTTGCACGTGCTCGGGGTGGAGCGCGCCGCAGTTTCGATTGATATTCTTGCCGTTGGGCCTGACTCCTAGCGCAATCACCTCGGCGCCGAGCTCCGCGAGCACCGCGGGCGCCACTTTGTAGGCGGCGCCATGGGCGGCGTCGATCACGACTCTGAGACCGTTCAACGTCAGGTCTCGAGGAAAGGTGTTCTTCGTGTAAACGATGTAGCGCCCCGCGGCGTCATCGATGCGCACTGCCGAGCCCACCCCGGCACCCGTGCAGCCTTTTTCGAGCTTCGGATCCTCCAGCAGCGCCTCGATGCTGAGTTCGTCCGCGTCGGGCAGCTTGAAACCATCGGGCCCGAAAATCTTGATGCCGTTGTCGGCAAAGGGGTTGTGGCTGGCGCTGATCACGACACCCACATCGGCTCGCATGCTCTGAGTCAAATTGGCCACGGCGGGAGTTGGAATCGGGCCACAGAGCATCACACGCCCGCCCATGGCGCAGATGCCCGCAGCAATGGCGGTCTCCAACATGTAGCCGCTCAGACGTGTGTCTTTGCCGATCAGCACCCGCGGCATCTTCGAGGCGCTCCCGTTTTTGGCGACCAGCGCCAGGGCGCGCCCCAGGCGCAGGGCCAGCTCCGGCGTCATCGGGCTCACGTTGGCGCGCCCGCGGATGCCGTCGGTACCGAATAGTTTGCGCTTTTTTGTCACCATGAGGCGTCAGTCCCTGAAGTTCACGTACTGCAAGTCGAGCTCGAGCTCGTCCGCATGTTGCTTGAGCATGGCGATCACCTGCTGCAGGTCGTCACGCTTCTTGCCCGTGACCCGCACCGCCTGCTCCTGAATCGACGCTTGGACCTTCAGCTTGCTGTCTTTGATCAGTTTCACGATCTCTCGCGCCTTGTCCGACTCGATGCCCTCTTTGACACGGATCACGATCTTCGTGGAGCCGCCGGGTCCTGGAGCGGGCTTGTCCTTGTCCAAGTGTTTGAGGCTCACCTTGCGCCGCACCAGCTTTTGCTCGAGCACCTCGAGCGCAGCCTTGGCGCGATCTTCGGCGTTGGCGCGTACGGTGAGCACCGTGTCGGCGCGTTCGATGGTGGCATTGGTCCCTTTGAAATCGAAGCGTTGCGCAATCTCGCGCATGGCTTGATCGAGCGCGTTGTTCACCTCGGACCAATCCACCTTGGAGACGACATCGAATGAAGGCATTAGAAGGGCCCCTTTCGCCGGTTTGCTGTCACAGCGCTATGGCTGGGTCGGTGGGCAAGCTCAACAGCAGCGCTCGCGCTGCGCCAACCAGAAATGTCGAACCAGTGACCACGACCACACCTTTTGCACCAACGATAGCACGCGCGCGCGCCAAAGCGTCCGCAACGCTGTCGGCGACCTCGCCCTTGAGTACCTTGGCGAGCTCGCTGGGTTCGACGGCGCCTTTGACGGGAGGCTTCACGAACACGCGGTGTGGCGCCACGTGCTCCAGCCGCTTGAGCATCGCCCGATAGTTCTTGGTCTGGATCGCACCAAAGACCAGCGCAATGTCACGGCGTGATTCGATCTCTCCCAGCATGCTGGGATCGAGCGCGTGTGAGAGCGCTACGGTGCCGTCTGGGTTGTGGGCACAATCGAGCAGCGTCAGCTCTTGGCCATTGCGGTGCAACAGCTCGTTGCGCCCCGGCCAGCTGAGCGTTTCGATGCCCTCCGCCATACTTTCGGGTGAAATGCCGAGCGTGCGCGCCACCGTGGTCGCGACCGCCAGATTGGTGCCGATCATGGCGATGCGCGGGTAAGCGAGCGGCGCGCCGGGAATCGGCTCGGGGCTACCGAGCGGCACCTCTTCAGCGCCCACTTCGCGGATGCGTGCTTCGATGACGGCCGCCGCCTCCGGATGCAGCTTGCCGAGCACCACCTTGCTGCCAGCTTTGATGATGCCCGCCTTTTCGTAGGCGATCTTACCCAGGGTATCACCCAGCTCGCTCATGTGGTCGAAGGCCACACGGGTGATCGCGGCGACTTCTGGAGGTGGCACGACGTTGGTGGCATCGAGCCTGCCGCCCAGTCCCACTTCGAGAACCGCGTAGTCGACCTTGGCCTCTTGAAAGGCCAGGAATGCAGCCAGCGTGGCGACCTCGAAGAAGGTCGCATCCGGCACTTCGTCCATCACTCGGTTCAGCACCGCAGCGAGCCGCGCATCGTCGAGAGGTTCTCCCTCGATCTGGATGCGCTCGGCAAATCGGCACAGGTGAGGGGAGGTGTACAGCCCGACCTTCTTGCCGGAGGCCCGAAGCATCGAGGCGACGAAGGCCGAAACCGTACCCTTGCCGTTGGTGCCCGCCACATGGACGACTCTGAAGCTGCTTTCGGGATGTCCAAACCTCTCGCACGCGGATTGCATGCGCTCGAGGCCCAGTTTCTGGCCTCGCCCGATCAATCCGTACAAGCGCTCGAGAGTTGGCCTAAGGTCAGTCACGTTTTTTGCCCATCAAATGTGAAAGGAGCAGGCCCAAGGTTTGCTTCATGTGTGACCGGGGGACGATGCAGTCCACCATGCCATGGCTTAGCAAAAACTCCGAGCGCTGAAATCCGGGCGGCAGCGTCGTCTTGATGGTGTTTTCGATCACGCGCGGCCCGGCGAAGCCGATCAACGCATTGGGCTCTACGACGTTGACGTCGCCCAAAAGCGCCGTGCTGGCGGCAACTCCCCCGGTAGTGGGGTGCACGCACACGCTGATGAACGGGCGCTTGACGGAACGGAATCGCCCGAGCGCGGCCACTGTTTTGGCCATTTGCATGAGACTGAGAATACCCTCTTGCATGCGAGCGCCACCAGAAGCGTGAACGATGATGACCGGCAGTCTCTCGTTGGTGGCCCTCTCGAATAGCCGCGTGATGCGTTCGCCAACCACCGAGCCCATGCTACCGCCCATGAACGCGAACACGAAACAGCCATAGGCGACCTCGATGCCCGTCAGGTTGGCCCGCCCCACCTCGACTGCTTCTTGGCGGCCGGTCTTTTCGTAGGCCCGCTTGAGGCGTTCGCGGTAGGCCACGCCGTCGTTGAAGTCCAACGGGTCGGCTGGCGCGATGTGTTCTTCCCAGCGCTCGAGCTCCGCCTCGTCGAGCAGTAGGCTGCGCCAATCAGAAGGCGCCATGGGATGGTGGTATTGGCAGTGCGGACACACCTGCCAAGCCTGGGCGAGCTCCTCGGCGGTCAGCACCTCGCCGCAACCCCGGCACTTGCTGAAGACGCCTTTGCCGATCGAGCGCTTCTCGCTGTCACGTGCCGTGGTGGGGGTTTTTGCCGGAAAGGACACCGCTAACTTTTCAATCTACCAGAGGTTTTGGCCGGACGAGAGCCGCCCGACGTGAGTGCCCCTACGCGTACCGCATCCTCGGGGCCTAACGCCAGGCCGTTCAGCTGAAGCGAGTCGCCTCGCCGAAGCGCAGCACGAAGCAGCGCGTCAGGTCGCGCCCCCTGTCGGCCGGCGAGCCTAGGACTCGCGCAAGGCCGTAAATACTAACAAATTCTCGGATCTCCTGGTCCAGAGTCCCTTGTGCAAGGTCCCCCGCCGATGGAAACTCCGCGCATGGGTGAGATAGACACCGCCGTGTTCGGAGCGCACGATCTGGCGGCTGCCTTGATCGGGCGCGAGGCCGAGCTGAGCAGACTGCATGCCGCCTACGAAGCCGTGCTGACGGGCTCCGAGTCGCGCACGGTCACCCTGCTGGGGGAGAATGGCTCCGGCAAGAGCCGGCTGATTCACGAGTTCGTGAAGCAATTGCGCGCGGGTCCACTCAAAGTACCCCGCGTCTACCGCGGGCGAGCCCGGCGCCGCGGTAATCAGCGCGATCGAGGCAGCGGCGATGCCAGCTATGGCGTCTTTGCGCGTCTGCTCAGGGCCCGTTTCGGATTGGTGGAGGGCATGGCCCCCGACCAAGCGCAACAACAAGTGAGAGAACAGGTAGCCACCGCCCTCGGCGACCGCAAGGTCGGCGACGTCTGTCACTTTCTGGGTCAGCTGATCGATCTACCCTTCGACGAAAGCCCGCTGACCCAGGCGGTCGCCAACGACCCGTTGCAGGCCCGCCCCATCCTGCGCGCCATCGTCCGCCGCTTCTTCGAGGGGGACGCCAGTCACGGTCCCGTGTGCCTGGTGTTCGATGACCTGCATTTCGCCGACGACGACTCGATAGACCTGCTCAAGTTTCTGACCCACAACCTGCAATCGAAGCTCCTGCTGATCTGCTCCGCCCGCGCAGAGCTGCTCAGGCAACACGACGGTTGGCACAAAGCCGGTGACGAGCGGCACCAGATCGTCGAGCTGGGCGCCCTCAGTCGCGAAGATTCGGCCCGGCTGATGCATGCGCTGCTGGCCCCGTGCGAGGGTGACGTTCCCCAAGCGCTGATCGATGCGGGGGTTCAGGCGGCATCGGGCAATCCGGGCCAGTTGACGCAAATGGTGCGAGCGTTTCACGATTCAGGCGTCCTCGAAGAGCGCGACGCGCTCTCCGTCAAGCCGGTCTGGCGAGTCGATTTGAAGCGATTGCACAGCGTGCGTCTGCCCGTCACCATGGAGGACGCGGTCGGCATCCGCATCGCTGCGCTGACGCCCAAAGAACGACGAGTGCTCGAGCATGCGGCGGCCATGGGCAACGTGTTCTGGCTCGGGGGGCTCATCGCGCTTCGGCGGATGGACCTCGAACCCCCGGACGTTTGGCGCGACGGCGACAGCTCGGACGCGGAGGAACTCAGGGAGATTCTCGCCGGCCTGGTGCAACGCGATTACGTGCTCGAGCTGGAAGGAGCCGCGTTTCGCAACGAAGTCGAGTACGTCTTCAAGCAAAACCTCGAACGCGAGAAGATAGCCGGATTGACCAGCGCGGCAGCCTCCCGGCGTTACCACCAAACCATCGCCGACTGGCTCGTCCAAAACGCGAATGTTCGTTCGCAAGAAGAGTACGCCGCGGTGCTGGCCGAGCACCTCGAGAAGGCTGGTTCGCTGACTCGGTCGGCCTTCGCCTACCTCGAAGCGGGTGACATCGCTCGCCAGAACTATGCCGCTCGCCAGGCGAGCCAGTACTATGCGAAAGGGCTCGAGCTGCTCGGCGACGACGATGCGCGGCGGCGCATCGATGCGCTCCACAACCACGGTGACGTGCTGCAGCTGCTCGGCAAAATCGACGAGGCGTTCGCAGCGTTCCGCCAGATGCTCAACATTGCCTATCGGCTCAACTTGCGCGCCAAGGGAGGTGCGGCTCACAACCGCATCGGCCGCTTGTTTCGTCAGACTGGGTCGCTGGACGAAGCGCGTGAACACTTGGAAGCCGGCCGCCTCTTGTTCGAGGCAGCGCAGGACCAGCGAGGCGTGGCATCGAGCCACGACGACATGGGTCGCCTTTTGTGGGTCAAGGGCGAGTACGAAGAGGCTCTCGCGGAAATGCGACGGGCGCTCGACATGCGCAAAGACATCGGCGACCGGCGTTCGATCGCCTTGAGCTTGAACAACATCGGCATGGTTTGGATGGACTTCGGCCAAGCGCGCAAAGCCAAAGAAGCCCTGGAAGCCGCGCTCGCCATACGGCGCGAAGTCGATGATCCGATCGGCATCGTTCAGAGCCTGAATACGCTGGGCAAGCTCGCCCAGGATCAACAAGATCATCGGCAAGCCTTGCAACACTACCGAGAGGCTCATGCGATCGCGCAAGAAATCGGCGAGCGCAACCGCATCGCGATAGCGCTCGCGAACATCGGCACCGCTCACCAACACATGGGCAACACCGAAGAAGCCATCAAGGCACTCACAAAGGCCGTGGAGCTTTGCGAAGAGTTGGGCGACAAGCTCGAGCTGGCCAGCGCCAATCGCGCGTTGGCCAAGGCTTACCTGCAGGCTGGCGAGCTCAAGCAGGCGCGCGGTTGCATCCGGCAAGCGGTCGATCTGTATGGGCAGGTTCGCAGCAAGCCCCACCTCGCCATCGCGCTGCGCACCCTGGGCGAAATCACAGGGGCGGGCGCTTGGGAAGGTCACGAAGGCAAAGCCGTCGACTACTTCATGCGTTCGATCGCCATTTTCAAAGAGACCGGCAACGAGCTCGAGCTGGCCAAGAGCTATCAAGCCTTTTCCAACTACGTCGCGGGTTCGGAGCATTATCGCAACAACTCCGATATCCAGCGCGAAGCGATCAAGCTCAGGGAAATGTCTCAGGAAATCTTCGAGCGCCATCGCATCAACGCAGCCGACAACTGATGGAGCCACGCCAGCCAAGCCTCCCCGAGCGCCTGCGGGCGATCGCAGCCGAACTCGACAGGCGCTACCTGGGCAAGAGCGAAGTGATCCGGCTGTTGTTGATTTCGATCGTCGCGCGCGAGCATGCCGTGGTCATCGGCCCACCGGGCACTGCCAAAAGCGCACTCATCCGAAGCTTGGCCGAGCTGCTCGACGCTCGCTATTTCGAATACCTGCTGACCCGGTTCAGCGAACCCAACGAGCTATTCGGCCCGGTCGACATCCAGGCCTTTCGTGAAGGTGTCTACCGGCGCCGCACGCAAGGCATGTTGCCCGAAGCAGAGATCGTTTTTCTGGACGAGATATTCAAGAGCAACAGCGCCATCCTCAATGCGCTGCTCACGCTCTTGAACGAGCGGCGCGTGAACATGGGTGGCGAAGTGCTCGAGTGTCCGTTGTTGAGCGTTTTCGCGGCCAGCAACGAAGTCCCTCGAGACGATTCGCTGGGCGCGCTCTATGACCGATTTTTGCTACGTATTCGCTCCGACAATCTCGAAGCCTATCACTTCAACGAGCTCTTGCTGCGCGGTCTCGAGCAAGAGGTCGACAAGCTTCAGGGGACGAAAAAGCCCAGTTTGGTCCGCGGCGCAGAGCTGGCGGCGATGGCCCAGCAGTTGGCCGGCAAACTCCAGTTCAGCGACGAGTTTCTGAACAGCTACAAAGCCCTGATTTTTCAGATCCGGGCCGAAGGTGTGAGCATCAGCGACCGGCGCGTCGTCAAGCTGCTCAAGCTCTTTGCCGCGAGCGCATGGCTCGACGGTCGCCAGACAGCCGACGCGGGAGATCTATTCGTACTCGAGCACGTGTGGAACTCCGAAGATCAAGCGCCTATCGTCGCCGGCTTGGTCGAGCCGGTGGTCGAAGCCTTCTATCGAGAGCATCCGGAACGTCGGCGCATCGGCGCTCTGGCCGTGGGTCTCACGGCGCTGGCCAACGAGATCGACCGCATTCGCCAGGTGTTGATCGGCCAGACCGCTCCCAGCGATCTGCAACTCTTCAGTCAGCTGCGGGCGCTCGGTGAGATCCGCACCGCGCTCGGCCAGCTCGGCACCGACGAGGCCCGGGAGCTCGAGCGGAGCGTCGCCGAGCTGCTCGACGCAGCGTTTCAGAGCGGGAGGTTTGCAGAGCTGTGAAGGCAACGAAACTCTGGCCGGTCACCACAGAAGCACAGGCTTATCTCTTGGGGTTGCTGGCGGGCAGCTTCACCGGCTTCGACGCTGGCTTGATCGAGCTGACCCCGCCGGGCCGCGGCAAACGCCTGTTGCGCATGGTTCGGAGCTCTAGCCGGGGCGAGGCCTGGCTAGAGCGGGGGAGGGTGTGGGTCCGTTCCAAAGCTCTCGAGGCGGACCTGCTCGCCGCGGGCCTTGGCGTGACGAGCTCGCGCTGGTCGCTACCCGCGCTGGATGGCGCAGGGACCAGCGCCTTCATGCGGGGCCTGTTCGACAGCGCGGGGCACATCGCAGACGTCGGCCAAGCCCCCGAGCTCGCCTGCTGGCTTACGCTGCGCCCGAGCCTTGGCGAAGCCATTGCTCGGCGCTACACGGGCGCCCAGCTCTCCATGGGGAGAACCCTCGCGACCGTCGGTTGGACCGGAACCAATGCTCTCGACCTCATGGGTGAGCTCTACGAAGGCGCCAGGCTGTATCGAAAGCGCCACCTGCGCTCGTACTTGAGCTGGGCCGGCAGCTTTCCAAGCTCGCCGACCCCGGCGGGTCTCCGATTCCACTACACGCTCATGGAGCCTGGCGCCGTCGCTCCCTTCAAGAGCAGGGTGAGCGACTCCGGCTTCGATCTGACGTTGATTCGCGAGGTCAAGCGCCACGGCCGCTGCACGTTGTACGGCACGGGCCTTCAGGTGCGACCGCCGCCGGGTTGGTATTTCGACGTGGTCCCCAGAAGCTCGATCATCAAGTCGGGCTATATTGCGGCCAATAGTGTGGGCGTCATCGATCGCAGCTACCGAGGCGAGCTGATGGTTCCCCTGATCAAGGTCGACCGAGCGGCTCCGGATTTGATTTTGCCCGCCCGTGTCGCCCAGATGATCCCGAGGCCGATCGTGCACATGCTTGCCGAACCCAGCGACAGGCTCGATGTTACCGAACGAGGCGACGGGGGTTTCGGCTCCACCGGCTCGTGAACGCAGGTCACGTCAAGCGGCGCACGAATTGACGAAGCTCGCTTCGCAGCTGCTCGCGATCGAAGTCGCGAGTCACGATGTGGTGTGAGCGCGGTAGCACGACGACGCGCACGTCGGGTGTGCCCATCCGCTCGGCCACGCGCCAAGCATTGGAGACGGGGCACAGTCGGTCTTTGGCGCCATGCACGATCAAGGTCGGAGAGCGCAGCTCGGGAAGCCGCTCGAAGAGGCGATCGGCAGCCCGCACCAAGCTGATCGCAGGACGCACGGGCTGGGCGCTGTACGTCAGGTGCGTACGACGCGCCTCGGGATCACCGATATCGGAGTAAGCTTTCGGCACACCGAAGTCAGGCAGTCCGAGCTTGTCCACGCAGCGCAGCGGCCACGCAGGAAAAGGGCTCAAGAAGAAGGCGTTCGACAACAGCACCAGGCCCAAGATGCGCTCGGGAAACGCGAGCGCGAGCTCGACGGCGAGCAGCGAGCCCAGCGATAGCCCGAACACCAACACCGGACCGCGCTCTGCCGCAGCCATCAAGGCGGGGCGCACGCCATCGAGCCAATCCGCATAGCTCAGGTGCGCCAGATCTCTGGCGTGCGAGCCGTGGCCGGCAAGCACCGGAGCGCCGGCTGCAAATCCGAGCTCGGCAGCGAGCTCCACGACGAGCCGCATCTCTTCCGGCGTTCCGCAGTACCCATGCAGAGCCAGCCATACCGGAGCGTTGCCCTCCACGCTCAGGCGTTGCGCCGAACCCTGGCCCATGAGCTCACCGGTCCGATAGGTCAGAGCACCCGCGAAGCGCTTGAAAGGTACCCCCAC
>CBFGRJ010000253.1:0-10759 GCA_965651135.1 uncultured Myxococcales bacterium | reverse complement strand
GCTCTGCGAAATTTGCGGGGCGGCGGGTGTCGACTGGGTCAAAACTTCGACTGGGTTTGGTTCCGGCGGAGCCACGCCGGAAGACGTGCGCCTGCTGCGCGAGCACACACCCGAGACCGTGCAGGTGAAGGCGTCGGGTGGCATCCGCGATTTGGCCAGCGTGCTCATGTATCGCGATTTGGGTGCCACACGCATCGGCACGAGTGCCTCACGCGAGATCCTCCAAGCGGCTCGAGCGCGCTTCGGCTGAGGTGAGGCCGAAACGGTCGCCTGTGCTACGTCAGACGTCAGCTCGGCGCGAGGTCACTCACCCGGGCTCGCTAAAGCGCGGAAAGAGGGGCTTGCCTTGCTGCACGGGTGTGCCCGATGTCAGCTGTCCCCACGCGAGCCAAGACTCGAGCTGTCCCACACCTCGTTTGGCCAAGACGTCGTCGTACTCGAGGCCGAGGCGTCGCCACACGTCGCTCATCTTATTGGGCAGCACGGGCCATAACAGCACCGCGGCAATCCGAATGGCTTCGGCCGCATGGTAGAGGATGCTGGCGACGCGCTCCGTTTGCCCTGCTTGTTTCATCAAGCGAAAAGGCTCCGTTTCTTGAATGAAAGCATCGACGGCGCGCACCAAACCGAGTGCTGCAGTGACCATCTGGTCGAGCTGGAGGTCCTCGGCTGCTGCCATGGCCTGTGCCCCGTGCATCGCCCCCGTTTCACGAAGCCGGGTGAAGTCGCAGCCGGGCGAGGGGACCGTACCGTTGAAGTAGCGCGTAATCATGTTGGAGACGCGGCTGAAACTATTGCCGAAAGTATTGGCCAGGTCACCGTTGTAGGTTTCGATGAACCTGCCCCTGGCGAAATCGGCGTCGGCGGCGTTTAGCGGTCCGTGAGTAACCAGGTAGTAGCGCAGCGCATCGATGCCGAAGGTGGCAACATAGCGGCGTAACTCGGCCAGATCGACGAAGTTGCCCATGCTCTTGGACATTTTTTCGCCCTCGCGAATCCAAAAGCTATGAGCATGAATGCGCACGGGGGTCTTGATCCAGGCGTTGCTGCATCGATGCAGAGCCAGCAGCATGGCGGGCCAAATCACGGCGTGGAACCACAAAATGTCTTTTCCGATCAGGTGGACATCGGCCGGGAAATAGTGGCGCCGTTCCTCAGTGTCGACCGTCGAAAGATAGTTGAACAAGGCGTCGATCCACACGTAGATGGCGTGGTCTTCGCGGCCCGGGACGGCGATGCCCCAGTTGCCGCTGCCTGTCCTCGAAATGGGAACGTCCTTCAACCCATCTTGAATCCTGGCTAGGACCTCCTGCTTGCGCCCGGCCGGGCTAATTTTCATGCGATCGCCGGCAATGAGCTCCGTCAACGCACCTTGATAGGCGCTCAGTCGAAAGAAGAAGTTCTCTTCTTTCTTGCGGACGAGAGGTTGCTTGTTGATGGGTGATTTGAACCCGAGCTCCCTTGCTCTGTTGTCCGGAACGTACTCTTCCTGGCCGGAGTCGTACCACCCCTCGTATTGTCCCAGGTACACGTCTCCTGAATCCAGCAGTTGCTCGACGTACTTCAAAACCTTGCTCTTGTGGCGTACTTCGCTGGTGCGGATGAAGTCGTCGAAGCCGAGCCCGAATTCCTGGAAGCATTGGCGAAAGCTGGCGGCGTTGTGATCAGCCCAAGCTTGAGGTGTCATGTTCCTAGCCTCCGCAGCTTCCACGACTTTCGCGGCATGCTCGTCCGTTCCGGTCAGAAAGAACGTGTCGTCCCCTTTCAGTCGGTGGTAGCGCGCCATGACGTCGGCCAACGTGGTGGTGTACACGTGCCCGACGTGGGGCTCGTCATTGACGTAGTAGATGGGCGTGGTGACGTAGAACTTGTTCATGCATCTAGACCCGACCCGGACTGTCTACCCCCAAGCGATCCTCGTCAAACGAGTTCGGCAGTGAGGCCATTTCACAGGTGCTGGGCCGAAGGTCAGGGCGCGCGAAAATGAAGGATGCCCCACGCCAGGTATCCTTTCGCCTCGGCGTCTACCCAGTGGCCCAGCCCGGTCAGCATGCGATCGACGTACTCTTTGGACGCCTTGCCGACCATCTCGTCGTAGCGCGCTTGGAGCTCTTGGCGTACGCGAGCGTAGTGGCGGCCCAAATGATGGGTCAGGTCGCGGACGCTGAGCTCGACGAACCCGAGCTCGGCCAGCTTTTGCCGATAGAAGCGGAAGGACCCGAGGGTCACCAGATGAATGCGAGCCAGCACCGGGTCGAGCACCCCCTCGGGGCAATCGTCGCTCTGCATGGGATCGGTGAACACGAATTGGCCCCCCGGACGCAGCACGCGCGCCACTTCTTCGAGCACCAGGCCGCGACGGCCGCTGTGCAACAGCGCATCTTGTGAGCAGACCACGTCGAAGACGGCGTTTTCGAATGGTATTTCTTCGAAGTTCCCGTGTACGACGTGGACTCTATCCTCGAGCCCGTGGGCTTGGGTTAGGCGCCGATTGCGTGCGTTTTGGGCTTCGCTCAGGTTCAGGCAGGTCACGTGGCAGCCAAAGCGCTGCACCAGGCTGCGCGCGGTCCCACCATACCCCGAGCCCAGATCGAGCACGCGTGTATCGGGGCCCATGGACTGCAGGGTATCGGCCAGCACCCGCACAGTGGCTCTGCTTGCCTCGCGGACGGGTTGGGTCGGGTATTCGTAAAGACCGATGTGGATGTCTTCGCCGCCCCAGATTTCGGCATAGAAGCTGTCGGCATCGTCGCTATCGTAATATTGCTCCGTTACGGCGACGACGCGCGCGGTCTCGGCGTCAACACTCATGGAGTGTCTTCTCCGCGACGTGGACGAAAAAATCGGGTTCTTGTTCCTGATAGGTCTCTACGAAATCGCCGTAGGTCTTGACCGACTGAAAGCCCGCTTCGCCGATGAGCTTGCGAGTGTACGCTTTGCGCAGCGGAAACATGTTGAGATGAAACTCGCTGCCATCGGGGAAATCGTAGCGAAAGCGCGCCAGCCCGTCGTCCATGTACTCGGGTTCGGCTTTCACGTTTTCTCCGCAATAGTAGTAGGTGTGTTTCGACGAAAAGCCCTGGTCCAAAATGCGGTCGTAGTTGCGCTGATCGAGCACGAGCATCCCGTCATGTTTGAGCACTGCGTAAAATTCGGCCAGGGCGCGGCGCCTATCACTCTCTTGGAACAGGTGGGTGAAGGAATTGCCGAGGCAAATCACGGCATCGTACTTGCCGTGGATGTTCTTGGTGAGCGTACGCCAATCCGCGTGCACCGTACGCATCAAGACGCCGTGCCGTTTGCCGTTTTCGAAGGCCTTGACCAACATGTCGACGTTGCCGTCCGCGCTGGTGACGTCGAACCCGCCGCGCACCAGTTGCACCGAGTGAAATCCGGTGCCGGTGGCCACGTCGAGCACCTTCTGTTTGCCGCGCCCTCTCAACAAATCGATGAAGAACCTGCCTTCGCTGCGCGCGCGCGCTTCCCAATCGATGAGCTCGTCCCACTTCTCGACAAACGAGCGGACGTACTCTGCTTGATAGTGATCGGTCTTGCGTACTCGAACCGGGTCCTGCCCGTACTCTTGACGAGCCGGGCGATTGTCGAGCGGGGTGGATGTCAATTCGAGGCGCGTTCCGTTCATTCGGTCGGATCTCCTTTCGTCGACTGGCCCGGAACTCGTTGCGCGGACCAGTAGCTATGCAGCGAGATGGACGCGCGCAACACCACACAGCCCATCTCTGAGTGTTCGCAAACCCTAACACGCAAGAGGCGGCGGTGTCGAACCCCCATGGGCACAAATGCTACTGAACATCCATCTGACGCGCGCGCCGGTCGCGCGCGTCGATTGCCCATACGCCCGGATTTCCGCGGTGAGTCTCGAGGCAGAGGCTTGGCCCGCCATACGAATCGCTGTGTGCCTTTTTTCGAGGCATGACACACTAGCGGCGTGAATCCTGCTGCTCAGCACATCTCGCAGGCTCGCGCACTCCTTCTCCGTGCTACTCCGGGGCTGGAGGAGCGAGCCCAGGCGGAATTGTCCGTCGAATTGGCACATACCCTGCTTGCCGCCAGTCATGCGCTCGCCACGCGCGACGAAAAAGCCAATGCAGAGCGCTTGGCTTCGCTCATGGATGACGACAAGGGTCAGGCATTTGCCACGGCGATCACGGATCGGGTCCATCGCAGCAAGAGTGGGTCGACGCTGGTGCGCCAGGTGCGCGCCTTGATTGCGGAGTTCGGTATTCCCCAATCGCTCGATCGACTCGATCGCCTGGAGTTGCGCGCGTTGATGAGCTTCGGCTCCTCGCTGCCCGAGCTCACGGCCGCCGCGGTCAAGCGCCGCATCTATCGCGATGCCAGCCCTTACATCGTCCCAGCGGACAGCGAGGTGCTCGACCGGTACCTCCGAGACATGGCGGGGCAGAATACTCGCGTCAACGTCAATCACCTGGGCGAAGAGGTGCTCGGTGAACGCGAAGCCGCGCGCCACCTGGCAGCTTACCTCGACCTTTTGGAGCGCGACGAGGTGAGCACCATCAGCGTCAAGATCTCGTCTCTGTACAGCCAGCTGAGGCCGCTGGCCTTCGAGCATTGCGTTGCACTATTGAGCCAGCGCCTCGCTGAAATCTATCGCAAAGCTTTGGCGGCAAAGCCACAAAAACTCGTCTACCTCGACATGGAGTCGTACCGCGATCTGGCGATGACGGTGCGGGTGTTCATGCAGGTGCTCGACCAGGTCGAATTCTCGGAGCTCACTGCGGGCATCGTGCTACAAGCCTACTTGCCCGACTCGGTGACGTACCAGAAGCGATTGACCGAATGGGCGAAGCAACGCGTCGCCTCGGGGAAGGCACCGATTCGCGTGCGGGTGGTCAAGGGAGCCAACCTGGCGATGGAACGGCTGGAAGCGTCGCACCGGGGCTGGCCGCTCGCGACCTATCACAGCAAGCGTGAGGTCGACGCCAACTACAAGCGCCTGCTCTTGTTTGCGTGCCAACCGGAGAACGCGCGCGCCGTGCGCTTGGGAGTGGCCAGCCACAACGTGTTCGATCTTTCGCTGGCGCTGGTCGTCAGGCGCTGCCAAGGGGTCGAATCCAGCGTCGAATTGGAAATGCTCGAAGGCATGGCGCAGTCGTTGCGTCGAGCGGTGCAGGCGGTTGCGGGCAGTGTGCTCGTGTACGCACCGAGCGTGGACGCGAAGAACTTTCCCGCCGCGGTCGCTTACTTGGTGCGCCGCCTCGACGAGAACACCGGCGAAGACAACTTCTTGCGACACAGCTTCGGGATGCAGCCCGGCGATGCGCAATTCCAAGAGCAAGCGACGTTTTTCTTGGATGCCTTCGAGCAACGAAACAACGCGTCCGTGACCTCGTACCGAGCCACGGGCCGGCGCGAGTTGGCGCTGGCCGCCCCCCGCGAATCGTTTCACAACGAGCCGGATACCGACTTCACCAATGAAGACAATCGGGTCTGGGTGCTCCAAGAGCTCGAGCGCATCCAAGCCAAGAGCTTCGAGATAAGGCTCGAAGGACAGGGCGACTTCCGCGATGGGGTCGACCCCTCGAGGCCGGGAATCGTGGCCTACCGGTACGAAGTTGCCGGTCGCGAGTTCGTCGAGCAGGTGCTCGCCACCGCGGTGAGCGCTGCCTCCGATTGGGGCAACACGCCGGTCGCACAACGGGTCGAGCTCTTGCTGAAGGCGGCAAACGCGCTCAGGGCCGCGCGCGGAGAGTTGATTGGCTTGATGGTCCTGGATGCCGGTAAGCGGGTCGAAGAAGCCGACGCCGAGGTGTCCGAGGTCGTCGATTTTGCCGAATATTATGCGCGCCAGTTCAGCAGGCTGGCGGACATGTTCGAGACGCGCCCCAAGGGGGTCGTGCTGGTCACGCCCCCGTGGAATTTCCCGCTCGCCATTCCTGGCGGCGGTGTGCTGGCGGCGCTCGCGGCGGGCAATGCCGTCATTCTGAAACCAGCGCCGGAAACCGTCTTGGTGGCCTCGCGCTTCGTGCGCCTGTGCCATGAGGCAGGTATTCCCGAGACGGCACTGCAGCTACTGGTGGTCGAAGACGACATGGCCAGCGATTTGATCCGCGACGAACGCGTGAACACCGTGGTTCTGACCGGGGGTACTCAGACCGCGCACTTGTTCCACCGTTTGCGTCCGGGCATCGATTTGATCGCCGAGACCGGTGGCAAAAACGCCATCTACGTTTCCGACGTGAGCGATCACGAGCAGGCTTGCCGGCACATCGTGCATTCGGCGTTCAGTCACGCCGGGCAGAAATGCAGCGCCTGCAGCTTGCTGATCTTGCACAAGGACATCTACTACGACGAGTCGTTCAAGAGCCAGCTGGTCGACGCGGCCCAGAGCTTGCCGGTGGGCTCTGCATGGCTGCCAGAAAGCTTCGTGACGCCGCTGATCCGTGAGCCGGAGGGCGCGCTCTTGCGAGCCATGAAGCAGGCGGTCACGGGTGAAGAGTGGCTCTTGCCAGCGCGCCAGAGCGCCGACAACCCGCGTTTGGTGAGCCCCGGTATCAAGTACCACGTGCGGCGTGGCAGCGGGCTACACCTCACCGAGCTTTTTGGTCCCATCTTGAGCGTCATGTCCGCCAATGGTCTTGCTCAAGCGCTCGAGCTCGTGCATCAAACGCCCTATGGTCTGACGAGTGGCATCCAGTCGCTCGATCCCGTCGAATGCCGCCGCTTCGCCGACGGCGTCGACGCGGGCAACGTGTATGTCAATCAGCCGATCACGGGAGCCATCGTGGGTAGGCAGCCCTTCGGTGGACGCCGCAGCTCCGGTTTCGGTCCCGGCGCCAAGGCTGGGGGACCCAATTACGTGGCCCAGTTCTGCACGATTCAGGCGCGACGCCAGCGCGTGCAGGCTCCGGCGCTCAGCCGAGGCCCGCGGCGTATCGAGCTCGCGTCGAGCGATTGGCTCACTGCCCCCGAGCAGGCGATTGCAGAAGTAGAGGCTCTCGAAGCGGCTCTGCCCGAAACCGAGCGCCCTGTGTTCGCCGCGCGCGCGCGCAATTATCGACAGGTGTTCGAGCTCGAGTTTTCGCGCGAGCACCCGCAAGACGACGTGCTCGGCGTGCGCAATGTGCTGCGCTACCAACCCACTCGAGTGGTGCTCTTACTGCTGCCCAAGGCTTCGGCAGTCGACGCGTTCAGTTGTCTTTTGGCAGCTCGCATGGTCGGCGCCGAGCTGACCCTGCTGATGAGTCCGGAGCTCAACAACCGGCTCGGGTTCGAACGGCTCAAACCATGGTCCGACCCCTATTCGTCTCCGCGACTGGTACGAGAGCTGGTCCAAAAGCGCGCCATCGAGCGACTGCGCAGCGTCGGCAGAGTCCCGGGCGAGCTTTGGGAGCTCCCATCGTTGCTCCCGGTATACGTAGCCGCCGGCCCCGCCCACGACGATGGCTACGTGGAGCTGCGCCGCTATCTCAAGGAGCAGGCCGTCTCCACCAGCTATCACCGCTACGGCAATCTGAGTCAGCCCCAGGGAATTTTGCGGCCGAGCTCTTCACCGCCCCAGCGATGAAGGCCAAAATCGGGCGCTTCGAAGCGCATTGAGTTCGCTCACGCTTCGTATTATCAGATTTTTGCACCATCTTGATTAGAACCACGCTAACGAGAATGCCATGGCACACGCCGGTACCCCCGATACAGCGGCTCCACGGGCCGAAGCTCGGTCGGTAACGACCCTGGAAGACGAGCTGGCTCGTCAAGATCAAGCACTGCTCGATCTATCGCATGCAGGCACCGTTGCCGTGTCTTTGGTGCATTGCCCCACGACGAGTCGCGAAGCCACGCTGGTGCGCAAGCTGGCGCAACGGGCGCGGACTCAGAACTACGTCACCGCGCAGGTCTCGCTGCTCGAGGCCAGCTTCGACACCTTCGAACAGCTGGTACGCATGGTGATCGAAAGCCTGTTTGCGCCCGGCGCGACTCGACCCGGGGGGCTCTTGCAGCTCTTGGACCGCTATTGGGAGCGACGAGGCAGTCGATCGGCCGAGCGCTTCGAAGAAGCCGCCGCCGAGCTCGGCGCTCAAGGTGATCTCACAGCGCTGTGTCACGCCTACCTGTTGGCCGACGGCGACGCACGCACGGAGTTGCGAGCTTATCACGCCTGGCTCGACGGAACCGAACCCGGCAAGCGCAGCAAAAACCCGGCGGTGCGCTCGGCGCTGAATCCGCACACGGCCCAACGAGCGCTCGGGGAGCTCAGCCGACTGGTGGTGGCTCTCGGCGCGACGGGGCTCGCTATTTTCCTGCACGACGGCGACGCCGTGACGCGGCGAACGGCGCGTCAGCGCGAAAAGGCCTACACCGTGCTCAGAGAGCTGGTCGACAACTTCGACAGCGGCAATGGCGCGCTCAATACGCGTATTCTGATCACCGGCACCGATCGCTTGTTCGAAGGTCCGCGCTCGCTCAGATCGCTACCGCCGCTGTTGGCGCGGCTCGAAATCGCCTCCGACGCCGAGCCGCCTCCGCCCCACCGCTCGTGGACATCGCTGATTCGGGATCCCTACGAGTACGTGCATCGCGCCGTGGAGCGCGCGCCGGATACGAAGCGCGCTGCGTTGCGCACTCTGATTCGCATTTCGCAAGGCCTGCCGCCGCTCGAAGCGGTCACATCGATGAGCGTGGGCCACGAGCGCATCGACCGAGGCATCGACAGGCTCTTCGAACATGCCGATGCGTCGGGCAGCGTGTTCACCGCGCTGGTGGGTGACTACGGCACGGGCAAGACGCACCTGTTGATGCACCTGGCCGAGCGCGCGCTGTCCGACAATCACCCGGTGTTTTGGCTGAACCTCGAGCGCCTGAACTTGGATCTGGGCAACCCTGCGCGGCATTTCTACCGCTTGCTCGAACACTCGCTGATGCCGCTCAGGCGGCGGCCGAGCGCCCTGGAGCGCGCCACCCACTGGACTCGTTCCCAGGTCAAGCTCCGGCAACTGATCGCCACGCTGGAAGAGCTGTCCGAGCAGCAGGGAGACGCGGCATTGGTCGCGAAACGTGCCGTACAGATCGCCCGATCCGCCCGCGATGCCGGCGCCGCGCTCGAAAGCTTCCTGAGTGGGCGCGACCTTCGCGAACGCTCGGCCGCCAAGGGTTATCGGCAGGATGCCTACCGCCGACTGCTCTTGTGGCTCGAGCTGCTCGGGCGCCTCGAAGGGGCTCGCGGACCGGTCGTGCTCATCGATGAAGCCGAAAATCTGTATACCAGCGGAGCCAGTCGGTCGGCGCGCCGCGCCGCGCTGCGATCGCTGGCATTCTATTGTGGGGGAGCGCTCCCGAACGCGTGCGTGGTGATTGCCATGACTCCTCCAGCGCTCAAACAGTTGCGGCGTGAATCCAAGGAGCTACTCGCCGAGGTCGACGAACAAAGCGGAACCCTGGAATGGGAAGACGCCACTATGTTTCGGCGGCGCCTGCAGCGCCTCACTCCCGAGGAGGTCCCGGAGTTTTCGAAAAAGCAACGCCAGGAGCTGGCCGCCGTCGTCCGTGCTACGCATCAGAGTGTCCGCGGGGCGATCGAATTCGAAGGCTGGGATGCCAAGGTCAAGGCCGTGACGGCACGCTACGAATCGCCGCGAGCTGTCATTCGAGCGCTGGTCGACGAGCTGGAATCGGCCTGGTGGGCGGGCGGCTAGCGCAATCGCCTCGTGCCACGCCGCGCCAAAGCATGTAAAGTCAGCCCCGGGATCCGTGTTGGGGCTTCGCGTTGCTGCTGTGATCACTTCCCTGGGTTTACCCATGGCCCTGGCTCAACCCATTCAAGATGCTCCGCTGCCCGAGCACGCGCCACCTTCACCCGCGTCCGAGTCGCCACCTGCGCCTGAGCCACCGGCCGCATCCGAACCGCCACCTGCATCTGAGTCACCGGCCGCATCCGAACCGCCACCTGCACCTCAACCGCCACCTGCATCTGAGCTGTATCCTGCGTCCGAGCCGCCACCCGCGCCTTCAGCCCCCCTAACGGGAGCCAACCCCTATCGTGGGCCGAGCGTCTACCGTGAAACCATGGTTCCGCGCGCTCACAGTCAGCCAGCATCCAATTCCCCCTACTTCGAGGATATCCCGACCGCGACCGACGGAATGCCGCGGCTCGCGGCGGTGCGCGCCTCGCCCTTCATCCAAATGTCCGCGGGCAGCTTGCATTTGCGCGAGCGCATCAGCACCGCGATCGCGTTCGGTGGTGAGGTGGGGGTTTTCGCGTGGGAACGTCTGCGAGCGTCTGCGCGCGCCCTGGTGCCCATCACCACGGTACACGACGAGATCAGCAAACCAGCCGACATGCCGGACCCCTCGGTTTGGCTCTGGGGCTTTTCTTTGGGCGCGGCCGCGAACCGTCAAGATGGGTTCGCCATGACGCCGAGCCTCCAGTTCTTGCACGTAGCGGGGGGCGATTTCGGTAGCACCCTGGGGTTTTTGGTTCCGTTCGAGTGGTTGACCCGAGGCGGCTTCCGGGTGGGGTTCGACTTCTCGTTGCTCTACGGCTTCGGTGGGCACTATCGCCCCAGCGACTGCGCCGAGGGGCCGCCTTGTCCCGGCGAGCACGACCGGCCCAACTCGGCCGGGTTCATCGCCAACTTCCTGCTTGGACATGTGTTCGAGATGCCCAGTGAAGCGAGCTCGCCCTGACGCATCGTGACGCTGCCCGTCTGGCTTCAGTCGCTCATCGATGAGCTGCGCTCCCCGGCACTGGCGGGGGCCCGGGCGGGGGCCCCACTCATGATGG
>CBFGRJ010000252.1:0-10970 GCA_965651135.1 uncultured Myxococcales bacterium | reverse complement strand
CGGCTCCTGGCGGGTTCAAGGGGACTGCCTCCGCACGAAACTTCGCCCTCAGCGCAACTTGACACTTTAGCTGAATTCGGACCCGCACTCCCGGAAAGCTACAGTGCGATCGCTTTTGATGACCAAAATGTGAAGCTGATCGTCCAATCGGCGATTCATGCGCCGTGAACGACCTGCAACCCACTCCACACCACGAATCTGCGTACGCCTCTGGGCCCGTCGGTCCCAAGGATCCCACGTCCAGCGCGGCTCTGCCGGGCGGAGGGCTCCAGACCGACCACCGGCCGGGCGGACGCGAAACCCGCGACGGATCACTCGTTCGCCAAGCGCTCGAACGCTTGCGCAACGATCCGAGTGTGAGCCGCGGGGCCTTGGCCGAGGGCCTGGGTGTCAGCCCAAGCAAACTCGGTAAGGCATTCCGCGCCCAAGTCGGCGTCGCATTCGTCGATTACCGGAATCAACTCAGGCTAGAACGCTTCTTGCAGCTGGTATTCCCCGGCGGAGGGAACGTCTCGGCCGCAGCTCGGAGCGCCGGCTTCGGCAGCTACGCGCAGTTCCATCGGGTCTTTCGATCGCTGGTCGGCAAGTCCCCGAAGGAATACTTGCGTCAGGGGCCTGCCGAAGCTCAGCAGCAACCGACCTGAACCGAGTCGCTCAGCTCTGCTTGCGAGTCAGCGGTACGGGGCGGTTCAACGCCGAGAAGAAGTCGTTACCCTTGTTGTCGACGACGATGAAGGCGGGAAAGTCCTTCACGTCGATTCGAAACACGGCTTCCATACCCAGCTCCTCGTATTCGACGACTTCTACCTTGGTGATGCAGTCCTTGGCCAACCTGGCCGCGGGCCCACCAATGGACCCCAGGTAGAACCCCCCGTACTTGCGGCAGGCTTCAGTCACCTGCGGCGACCGATTTCCTTTGGCCAACATGACCAGGCTGCCCCCAGCCGCTTGAAAGGCGGGCACGTAGGCGTCCATGCGGCCTGCGGTGGTCGGACCAAAGGAACCGGAAGCATAACCTTCCGGCGTTTTCGCGGGCCCTGCGTAGTACACCACGTGATTCTTGAAGTAGTCGGGCAAGCTCCCGTCACGATCGAGCCGCTCCTTGAGCTTGGCGTGAGCAATGTCACGCGCCACGATGATCGAGCCGGTGAGCGAAAGCCGCGTCTTGATCGGATAGCGGTCGAGCGTGGCTCTGATTTCCGACATGGGTCGATTCAAATCGATGTGTACCACCTGGCCTTCGAGCTCAGATTCGGTCACATCGGGCAGGTATTGAGCCGGATTGTGCTCGAGCTGCTCCAAGAACACGCCGTTGCGGTTGATTTTCCCGAGTGCCTGGCGATCCGCCGAACAAGACACGCCGAGCCCCACCGGACACGAGGCTCCGTGGCGCGGCAAGCGGATCACGCGCACGTCGTGCGCAAAGTACTTGCCGCCGAACTGCGCGCCGATACCCGTCTGCCGAGCGATCTCGAGCACCTGTGCTTCGAGCTCCAGATCGCGAAAGCCCCGGCCCAGTTGATTACCGCTGGTCGGCAACGAGTCTAGGTAGCGGGCCGAAGCCAGCTTGACCACCTTCAGATTGAACTCGGCCGAAGTCCCTCCCACCACCAGCGCTAGGTGGTAAGGCGGGCAGGCCGCGGTCCCCAAGGAGCGCAGCTTTTCTTCGATGAATCGGGCCAGTGACTCGGGATTCAAGAGCGCTTTCGTCTCTTGGTAGAGAAACGACTTGTTGGCTGAGCCTCCTCCCTTGGCCAAAAACAGAAACTTGTACTCGTCGCCGTCCGTTGCATAAATCTCGATCTGTGCAGGCAGGTTGGTCTTCGTGTTGACCTCTTGATACATCGACAACGGCGCCAACTGCGAATAGCGCAAGTTGCGTTCCTGATAGGCTTCGTACACGCCTCGCGCGATCGCCGCCTCGTCTTCGCCCGGTGTAAAGACCAATCGGCCGCGCTTTCCCATCACGATCGCGGTGCCGGTATCTTGGCAAGACGGCAGCACCCCAGCGGCGGCGATATTCGCGTTCTTCAACAATTCGAGCGCCACGAAGCGGTCGTTGTCGGTCGCCTCCGGATCCCGCAAAATATGGCCTAGCTGAGCCAGGTGCCCGCTGCGCAAAAAGTGGGCAATCTCGATCATGGCCGCCTTCGTCAGCAAGGTCAGCGCTTTCGGATCCACCTTGAGCAGTGTCTGCCCCTCGAAGCTGGCGGTGGACACGTAGTCTTCGGTAAGGCAGCGGTATTCGGTGGTGTCGGCACCCAAGGGCAACAGCGGCTGGTAGGCAAATTCGGTCATCAGGCGGCAGAGCGTAGCGCCTCTGCCCTACTTGTCCCAGCGATCTGTCATGAGCCCTGGTAGCGCTCGCCAGCACGGCTCAGCTGGGGCTCGATTCCTGCTTGCTGAGCCGGCGACCGTTGGCTTCTTGAGCCAGGAGCTCTCGTGCCCTCTCGTACTTTTGCTCGTTCCAGAACGGCAAGCACCCGTTGCAGCCGAGACCGCAGCAGCCCTCGGCCCCTACACGCGGAGCCTTACCGGGACCTGCTCGACCTGCGCGCCGAACCGTCAAACTGTCCACAGCCACTAGACCCAACTCGGCGGCGTACGAGCGCTTGTTGTGCTCGAGCTGCTCCCGCTCGTGGTCCCTGAGTGGCGTGCTCTTGCGAACCACCACCCCAGCCGGCAAGCGCCGCTTCAATCCCGAGCCGTCTTCGGCGTGAAATAGGCGCAGGGGCAGGCGTATCGAGCGACCCTCGCCTCCCGATATCTTCATGCTGGATTGACCGCTCGTCGCTTCTTCGAAGTTGTAGATGCGCAACCGCACACCCCCAAGCGTTCCAGGCTCCAAGAACTCCAGCACATCCCCCGAAACCAAGCGGTTCTTGACCTCGACGATCAGATCGTCGCCTTGCCAACCACTGACCAGGCCCGCAAACTCCCACGGCGCGTACGACTGCCCGCCGTTGTAGTCATGCGCCAAATGGGTGAGGCGACCCGAATGAAATCCGAGAGTGTAACCCCGCGAGCGAGCGCTCTCGAGCTCCTTGAGAAAGGGAGTCGGGTCGAAGTTTTCTTTGTCCGCATAGTAGGCATCGATGGCAAGGCGATACGCGCGCGCCACCACCGCCGCGTAGTATTCGCTCTTGTTCCGACCTTCGACCTTGAGTGAATCGATGCCCAACTCCAGGTACTCGTGGAGCTTGGGCATCAAGCACAAGTCGCGCGAGTTGAGGATATACGTGCCCCGCTCGTCTTCCTCGATCGGGAACAGCTGACCCGGCCGGAACTCCTCTTCCAGAAAAAACTGGAACTGGCTGAAGTTCTCGGCATTGATTTCGATCGACCCCTCCCCGCCGTTCGGCGCCTTGACTTTCAGCATGTACTTCCAACGGCAGCTGTGGGCGCAGCTGCCCTGGTTGGCGCCTCGCTCGGCCAGGTAGTTCGACAGCAGACAGCGCCCCGAATATGTCATGCACATGGCGCCGTGCACGAAGGTTTCTAGGCGTATATCCGGGCATTCGGTGCGAATTTTCTGGAGGTCCGCGAAGCTGACTTCACGCGCCAGCACACACAGATGAGCGCCCTGGCGCTGCCAAAACCGGACCCCCAGGTAACTGGTGACGTTTGCTTGAGTCGACACGTGCAGCTCGAGCTCGGGCGCGTGCTCCTTGAAAAAAGCAAAAACTCCAGGGTCGGCGACGATGATGCCATGCGGAGCGATTTCACGAATCGTCTCGAGGTACTCCGGGAGTCTCTCGACGTCCTTGTTGTGAGCAAACAAATTGAGGGTCAAATAGAGCCGCTTACCCTGCGCCCGCACCAGCTCCGAACCCAAAGCCAGATCGGACAGGGAGAACTCCGATTTGCTGCGCAGCGAAAGATCGGGCGTGCCGGCATACACCGCGTCGGCGCCGTACAGCAGCGCCGTGCGAAGCTTGCTGAGAGAGCCCGCGGGCATCAAGAGCTCGGCGCGAGGCCTGCCGAAGTGAGCCATCTCGCGAGGTTAGCAAGCCTGTCCCCTTCAGCCAGCAGCCAGCTTTTTCACCGGCTTTTCTAGGCAGTGTTTCCGAGGCATTGCGCCGAAGCCCACCAAATTGCCGACGATATGCGCTCGAAACATTTCTGCAATGCTCACCAGGCACACTGCCTCGCACGACGTTCGAAACTTGCTTGCACGCTGCCTGAAAGGACTTGCGACATGCCTCACCGCCTAAAGCTCCTGATCTTATCGTGTGCCCTCTTGCTCGGCTTCACTCTGGGTTGCAGCAAGAAGTCCACGGAATCCTCCGATGGGCCGGGAGAAAAGATCCAAGCTGCGAAGCAGGACGAGGGGGCAGGAGCGGACAAGGCCACTTCCCCAAAACCGGGCGGTGCCCCGCTCAAGATTGCGTATAGTGATTGGCCGGGATGGGTCGCCTGGGAGGTAGGCATTCAGAAGGGATGGTTCAAGGAAGAAGGCGTACCCGTCGAGTTCAGTTGGTTCGAGTACGTGCCCTCGATGGACGCCTTCGCGGCAGGCAAGGTCGATGCTGTGGCCGTCACCAACGGCGATGCGCTGGTCACGGGCAGCAGCGGGTCTCCCGGCGTTGCCATCATTATCAACGACTACAGCAACGGCAACGACATGGTCGTCGCCAAGCCCGGCATTGAATCCGTCGAGCAGCTCAAAGGCAAAACGGTTGGAGTCGAAGTCGGGTTCGTGAGCCATTTGCTCTTGATGAACGCGCTCAAAAAGGCGGGCCTAAAAGAGAGCGACATCAAGATCAAAAACGTGCCGACCGATCAAACTCCGCAAACGCTCAAGAGCGGCGAGGTCGACGCCATCGTGGCTTGGCAGCCCAACAGCGGTCAGGCCCTCAAGGAGCTGCCCGGTTCGAAAGCGATTTTCACCAGCCGTGACGTCCCCGGCATCATTTACGACGTTTTGTCGGTGAACCCCAAGAGCCTCAGCGAGCGCCGCTCCGACTGGCTCAAGGTCGTCAAGGTCTGGGCTCGCATCGCGGACTTCATCCAAGACCCGAAGAATCTGGAAGAATCCGCCAAGATCATGAGTGCACGCGTGGGGCTCGAACCAGAAGAATACAAGAAGCTGATGGCGGGCACGCGCATCTTGTCGCTCGCCGAAAGTGCCAAGCACTTCGAAAAGGGCGAGGACCTCACGTCGATCTACTTTTCCAGCAAGGTGGTGGACGAGTTCCAGGTCAAAAATGACGTGTACAAGAAGCCCATGCCCTTCGAGCAGTATATCGACGCCAGCCTGGTCCAAGAGGTCTTGAAGGCCAAGTAACATGGGCGCCGAAAGCGGTATGACCAAGCGCAAGACACGCTGGCTCGGCGTTCGCGAACCGCTACCCGCGCGCCATCGAGCCTGGCTCACGGTGCTTGCCTTCGTCATTCCGCTGGGCGCGTGGTGCGCGATCAGCTACCTGCCGTTCGTGTGGCACCCCTTGGTGCTGGTGACCGATGCGGGCGATACGAGCGTCGCCGGCACCTACGATTACCTTCAGGTCGGACAACGCGTCGAGCGAGAGGTCTTCGAACAGCGTAACGAGACCCTAAAGAACGCGGGCGCCGAGCTGGCCCGAGGCGAGCGAGTCAACCCCATCTACCTTCCGGCACCTCACGAAGTGGCGACGGCGTTTTACACTGCCTTCACGACGCCGCCCGAACGACACGGTGACTTTTGGCTGCACGAAAGCCTTTGGCATAGCTGCACCATCATTTTCTGGGGCTTTCTGTATGCGGCCCTCTTGGGCCTGCCGCTCGGGATCTTGTGCGGGACGTTCAGCCTGTGCTCGCGCCTCTTCGAGCCGTTCGTCGATTTCGTTCGCTACATGCCGGCGCCCGTGTTCGGAGCTCTGGCCGTCGCGATTCTCGGGCTGGCAGACGAGCCGAAAATCTCCATCATCTTCATCGGAACGTTCTTCCAAATGGTGCTGGTGGTGGCCAATACCACGCGTCAGGTGGACCCGGCGCTGCTGCACGCCGCCCAAACCCTGGGAGCCAACAATCGTCAGCTCTTACGCCACGTGGTGATTCCGGGTGCGCTGCCAAACCTGTACCGCGACATGCGTATCTTGATCGGATGGGCCTGGACCTACCTCGTGGTCGCCGAGCTCATCGGTGAAAAATCGGGCATCAGCGCCTTCATCTACCAACAGCAGCGCTACCGCCATTTCGAAAATGTCTATGCGTCAATCGTCATGATCGGCTTGATTGGCCTGTGCTGTGACCAAGTGCTGGCCTGGATCGGTCGCTACTTGTTCCCCTGGGAAAGCGGTAACACCAAGCTGATTCAGCTGCTCCAACGCGCCCGCAATCTCATCGCGTCACCCAAAACCACGCTCGAGCGAGCCCCGGAGGTGAGCACATGAACCTGCAAGATCAGCTCGAATTGCCGGACTACACGCACCACACCGAGCTGGTGGCCCGGCGCATCAAGGAGCTTCGCACGCGCGACATCGTGCTCGAGACCCAGGGTCTGGGCCGGCGCTTCGAGGGTGCGAAGGGCCCCATCGATGCCCTTTCGAACATCGACATCGAGGTGCGAAAGCGCGAATTCGTCAGCGTGATTGGCCCATCGGGCTGCGGCAAATCGACGCTGATACGCATCGTGGCGGGGTTGGACCATCCGAGCACGGGTCAGGTCCGCATCGACGGTCGCCCCGTGGATGGGCCGGGCGCCGATCGCGGTATGGTGTTTCAAGGATACACATTGTTCCCTTGGCTCACCGTGAAGAAGAACGTGATGTTCGGCATGAAAATGAAGGGACTCAAGAGCCGCGACGCGGAGGCTCGCGCCCTGTATTGGCTGCAGCTAGTGGGCCTCGAGAAATTCGCCGAACACTACCCTGCCCAACTCTCAGGAGGCATGAAGCAGCGCGTCGCCATCGCGCGCTCGCTCGCCAACGAACCGCGCATCTTGCTGATGGATGAGCCCTTCGGGGCTCTGGATGCGCAGACCCGCTGCAGCATGCAGAGCCACCTGCTGAAAATCTGGGAAAGCGTCGACGTGACCATCTTGTTCATCACGCACGATCTCGACGAGGCGATCTATCTGTCCGATCGCATCATCGTGTTGGGGGCGCATCCCGGGCGTGTGCTGGAAGTGATCGACGTGCCGGTGTCACGACCCCGCACGACTGACCAATTCCTCACCGGCCACTTTTTGGCTACCAAACGCCGGCTCGAGTCGCTGATCCACGGCACTGCCAGCGAGGTTCACGCCGCCTAGCCGCCGATTCGGTTGAATCTGCGTCCGGGCAGGTTCAGACTGAACCTGATATGCGGTCAGATCTGCGCGCGCGCCAATCGTCGAGGTTCTCCCACGCTCACACCGCTGTTCGCTGCGCAGCTATGCTCGTGGCTGGCGTGTCGCTGAGCCGACCCAGCATCGCCCAGACCGAGCCATCCAAGAGCTCGGGCGAGCTGGTCTGCGATCGTATCGTCGACGACTTCCGAAAGTCCAAGGTGGGCGATTTTCCGGTCGGGTGGCGCACGAAGGACGAGGACGACATGCCGCTTGCCAAGAGCAAACAATTGTACGTCGTCGAAAAAGACGGCAAGCGCAACGTGCTCCGCGCCCGTGCCCGAGACGAAGCCGTGACCATCGGCAAGAGCATCAAAGGTTGGGACCTGGACGCCTATCCCGTACTGCGCTGGGAATGGAAGGCGGTGGAGCTTCCCAAAGGCGGTAACGAGGATAGTCTGGCCAAGAACGATTGCGCGGCGTCGGTTTATGCCTTTTGGGACATTGGCTTCCCCTTCTATGTCGATAGCGTGAAGTATTCTTGGAGCACGAGCCTCAAGGTCGGGACCGAGCTAAAAAAACGCCTGGGTCACGACTACGTGCGCGTGATGACCAGCGGCGCCCAATCGCTCGGCCAGTGGCGCACCATAACGGTGGACCTGCGCGCCGATTACCTGCGCATGTTCGACAAAGAGCGTGCTTCACCGCCGGCCGGAATCGCCATCCTCACGGATGCGGACGCCACCGAATCAACGGCCGAAGCGTATTACGCCAACTTTCGTTTGTGTCGCTACAAAACCTGAAGCCTTGGCCCTATTCGGCGTCGGCTTCGGCCTCACGGATCTGGACCGAGTGCTCGCTGTGGACCGTCGCCATGCCCTGGGCGGAGCGGCCTCCACCGGCGAAGATGTAGCCTTCTTCGCCGTGCAGCACACCATCCAAGCCCTCGCGCTCGGTCTCATCCTCGACGCGCAGGCCTACGATCGCCGCAACCACCTTGAGCAATACCCACGTGACCGCGACCGAGTAGACCGCCGTTGCCAAGACCCCGATCAGCTGCTCGACGAAGAGCTGCGTGTTGCCAGCCAGTAGCCCATCTTGCCCATCCGGGTTCCAGACTTTCGATGCTGCGACGCCGGTCAGCAGAGCCCCCAACGCACCGCCGATGCCGTGCACGCCGAATGCATCCAACGCATCGTCGTAGTTGGCCTTGTGCTTCATGAGCACGCCGAGATAGCAGATCACCCCGGCTACGAGCCCGAGCACCGCCGCCGCGATGGGCCCCACGAATCCAGCGGCAGGCGTAATGCACACCAAACCAGCGACCAGCCCGGATGCAACGCCCAAAGCCGTCGGCTTACCCGTACGCCACCACTCGGCGACGCCCCAGCTCGCGGCACCGGCTGCGGCGGCCAAGTGTGTGTTGACGAACGCCAGCGCGGCGTTGGCGCTCGAGGCAAGGGCGCTCCCGGCATTGAAGCCGAACCAGCCGAACCACAGCAGCGCCGCACCCAATAGCGTCATCGTCAGATTATGCGGAGGCTGCGGCCGCTTGCGTCGCCCGAGCACGATCGCCACGATGAGTGCGCTGAAGCCCGAGGTCATGTGCACCACCGTGCCCCCGGCGAAGTCGAGCGCGCCCCGCTCTCCGAGCCAACCGCCACCCCAAACCCAATGGCATACGGGGTCGTAGACGATCGTGGCCCACAGCACGGAGAACAACAAGAACGCGGAAAATTTCATGCGCTCAGCGTAGGCGCCCGAAATCAGCGCGGGAGTGATGATGGCGAACATCATCTGAAACGCCATGAACAACAGATGCGGAATGCCGTTCTTCGACTCCAACCCTACGCCATTCAAGAACGCGTAGTCGAAGCCTCCAACGAAGCCTCCTTGGCTGGATCCGAACGACAACGAATAGCCAATCACGATCCATTGAAGGGTCATCACCCCCATGGCGGCGAAGCTATGCATGAAGGTCGACAGCACGTTCTTGCTGCGCACCATCCCGCCATAAAAAAGCGCCAGGCCCGGTGTCATCAGCAACACCAGCGCGCAGGAAACCATCATCCAGCCGGTATCGGCTCCGTTGATCTCAGCCATTGCAAAACCTCCGGTGAGCTTGTCGCTCGGGCTAGCTGACCTCGCAGGCTACGGGCAATGTGTTTCTGAAATGTTTCCGGTTTCGAGATTGTTTCTCGCCTCGATCGAGCTCCGCCTGCAAAACCGCGGAATCACGAATCGTGGCGGTCAAGCTCCCCGACGAAAACGTTCGAACAGCGATCGGCGCCGCGGTGCCACCGGATGCGCGCCCCGGATGCCCGAGTCGAGCTTCAGCTGATAGCGACCATATTCGTCGGCCAGCGCCGAACGCAACCGGTCAGCGGTATGCGCACCCGGAACCGAATGGCACAGCATCTCGATCACCTGCGCCACCTCGCCATACTGACGGATGCCGATGCGGATATGCGTCATGGCTTCTTGGAGCTGCGCCGCGTCGAAGCAGCTGGCCCGAGCATTGAATAGCTGCAGGGCGGCATGAATCCGGCGCACCGCTCTCGACGAGCTGACTACCGCAGTGCGTATGGGCAAGCGCTCGACCGCCTTGAGCAGCTGCGCCCGTTGCAGCACGTTGGGCCCCCCTCCATCCGAGACGATGAGCATAGCGCGCCGCTCCACCCGATCACCGAGCTCCACATACAGTCGGTGGCACTCGCGACAAAACTCCTCCCAGCGTGCCTGCAGGGGAGCGCGTTCGTCGTGCACCACGACCATCAAGTCTCCGCTCGCAGCGAATGCCATCTCTGCCATGACAACCCCAACCCGAACAGTACCCCGAGGCCACGTCCCGATCTAGCATGAACTGCTCGCACGAACGCAATGGCCCGGATGATGCATCTCGGATGATGCTTCGTTGACGTTCGGCATTACCGTGGCAATGGCCGATGTTGGCCAATGAGTTGTTCCAAGCGATCCAACAGCTTAGCGGTGATGGTTCAAGCCGGGGGTTCAGGCAGGTTTTGGCCGACATTGTGCGCAGCGTGTCCACAATCGATCAACAGCGGCTCAACAGACCTCGAAGCGGCCACTCACACGTAGCACGAGCCTGTCCCACGGATCGGCAGACCGAAGTCACGCTCGACACCCGCGCCGCCGAACCGCGCTCCAGGCAGGCACGCCACCAGGAAGCTCACAGGTCCACGCGAGCACGTTCCCATCACCAACGCTCGACTCATGGCTCACACCACATTTGCATCCACCACCATTGCCACCACGCGCTGGTCGGCATCACCCACTCATCGCGCAGGAGCGGGACGACAAGGTCCGTACCTGACAGCCTGATCGGGTTCGAGACGCCGAATGATGAGATCCCAGTTGGGATCCGAAGCGTTCCCAACACCGGGTGGCGAATCGAGGCACGCCAACGCTACCGGTCCCCGAACGCTCTGCTGCGTAGTGCGCCTGTCGCCACCCTACCCATTCAATCGGCACAAGAAATTTCCAAAAACTCAACTCGCGGGCGTGTCAGCCACGGCAAGAAATGCAAGAAGGTGCAGCAAAGGGCAACGCCTCGCACATTCGAAACGCAGCTGCTGAAAGTTTGAAGCTTTCACCCTAGGCAGCCCAGCCGCAGCCGCGCCCCGCGCACGCCCTCCAGCAACCGATTTCAAGTACCCGGTATTGGTGACCCGCGGCGAGCGGGTGTATTCTCGAAGCTATG
>CBFGRJ010000251.1:0-11000 GCA_965651135.1 uncultured Myxococcales bacterium | reverse complement strand
GCCGACGCCTACGCCGAGCTCGACGAGCTCATCGAGTGAGCGCCGGCTAGCTATTTGGGTACTTCGAAGGTCGGGCAGCCGTATTCGACGCTGACGCTCTGGGCTCCCTCTTTTTCGATCCGTGCGCAGGTTTCGCCCTTGATGATGATCACTTTCGGAGCGCTCGGATCGTCGTATTCCCAACCATCGTCGCCGAGCTTCGGAACGATCTCGTCGTTCACGAACACATTGACCTTGTTGATATCGGGCGGCCGTCGTTCGAGCACGAGCTCGCACGAATTGACCAGGTTCGACGTGAGGGACAAGAGCGTCTCGCTCAGCTGTTCTGCGTCGTCGACGCGATAATACTTGGGCGAGCTCTGGCTGGCGGGGGCTCCTCCCGCTTCGGCCAGCGCGTCGAGCAGGGTTTCGTACGGCGCTTGGTCGCTGCCTGGAATCCCGACCACGAAGGTCGTGATGCCCGCCGCCTGCAAGGCTTGCACTTGAGCGAGGGTGCGATCATCGTCGAGGCAACTCAGGTTCAGCACGGCGTCCTCCGATTCGCTGCAGCACGAACCGCCATTGGGCACCGGGCAGATGCCATCGATGTTGAGTGTACAGCTGTCGGCCGAACAGGTGAGCTCACCGTTGCAATTGGGCCCGCCATCGATGGCCAAGAGCACATAGTTCTCGCCTTCTAGTGAGGCGCCGGCCCCTTCCGTGAAATACTCGTGAGCCAACGCCAAGGCATCGGCAGCCGGCGTATTACCGGAAGGCGCATTGTCTCCGGAGGCCAGGGCGGCGTTGACTTCGTCGACCGCGTCTTGCCCCGACGCGATCGGAACGGCGACCTCGTTCGATGCCGGGATGCCGCAGCCGTTGGCGTCTTCTGCGCTCGGATCGGGGAAGAACTGCAGGCCTACCGAAACCTGGCCTGCAATGCCCTCGAGCGCAACGCCCAAGGAGTCGACCATGCTGGTCCACTTGTCCGAGTCGAAGCCGTCCGGTGTGTCGTTCATGCTGCCCGAGCGGTCGATGACGAGGAGCAGATTCACCTGCACCGGCTCGGCGTCGACGCTTTGCCCGCCACAGTCGCCCGCACCGGAGCCGCCTTCGCCTCCACCGCTGGACGATTCGCCGCCGCCGCTCGTCGAGATTTGGATGGTTCCCGTGCCGCCGCTCGATGTCGTAGTACTGCTCGACCCGCCGCTGCCGCTGGTGTCGGGCAGCGTCGCGTCGTCGGAGCCGTCGCCACCGCCGCAGCCGGGGGCGTTGGCGAGGAGACCGAAGGCGAGGAGTGCCGGTAAGGCGCTGGCTGTGTGACGAATGGTCGTTCGCATCTCTGTTGGCCTCGGCGGTCAGTTCTGGATCAGGCAGCGCCCGCTGATGCAGGTGACGCCCAGCGCAGCGTCGCAGCAGTCGGTGGTTTGCTCACAGGTTTGGCCATACTCGGAGCAAGTGCCCGAGCCACCCGAGCCACCCGAACCACCCGAGCCGCTGGAGGTGCCGCCGGTACCCGAACCACCCGAGCCACCGGTGCCAGGCTCTCCGCCAGAGCCGCCGCTACCGCTACCACCGCTACCGCCGGTTCCACCGCTGCCCGTCGACGGGCTGCAGCTGCCGTGTACTTCGCCCGCGGCGATGTAGCACACGTTGCCCAGGCAGCAGTCCGCATTGGTGGTGCAGGTCTCGCCGTCTTCGTTGCAGGTTCGTTCACCGCACTTCAACCGATTGTTGTCGCTCGGATCGGGGACGCAGGGTCGCTCGTTGCAGCAATCGCCCGAATTGGAGCAGGAGCCGCCCTCGGGGACACAGTAGTCGTCCGCGAGCCCGTTGCAGCGCGGGATACCGAGCATGTCGTATTCGCACTCGCCCCTCTTCCAGTTCGGGTTCGAGGGGTTGGCGTTGGTCGGGCAGCAGTTGCTGGGCAGCTGGCTCGACTCGCTGCACAGGCCGCCCTTGAGTTGGCACACGTCGCCTTGCGGGGTGCAGCGCTGGCTCTTGCAGCGACCGAACACGTCATCGGCGTTTTCGCGCTCGCAGAAAGCGTCGCTTTCTCCCGAGCCAGGCAGCCCCGAACTTGGGTCGCCGCCACAGCAATCGGTGTCGCGCACGCACAGCTCACCCGCCGGACGGCATCCGCTGGGCGGCTGGCAAATGAAGACTCCCGCGGGGCCGGGACCACAGGCACGGCTGCAGCAGCCGGCGCAGTCGGTGCCGCAGATCATGCCCGCCTGACCGGTCTTGCAGCGCTCCGGTCCAACCTCGAGCACCTCGCAATAGCCGTACGTAGCGTCGTCGCTGCTCTTGACGCAATTGCCGGTGCAACAATCCGAGTTGCCGTTGCAGATGTCGCCGAGCTGCACACAATACGAGACTTGTTGCGAGCAGCGGCCGTCGTCACACAACCCCGAGCAACAATCACTCCCCTCGTCGCACGAATTGCCTGACGATTTGCAGGTATGACTACCACCGTTCACGTCGCCGCAGGCGCCGTCGGCGCAGGTGCCGCTGCAACATTCCTCGTCGTAAGCGCATTCGTCGCCGTCGTCTATGCACGCCGTCTCGCTGCAGCTGCCTTCGTCGCAATGGAATGAGCAACAGTCGCTGTTGTTCTCGCAATCGCCGCCGAGCTCTTTGCATTCGATGACATTGCGACCGCAGGTGTTCGTAGCGCTGTCGCATACCTCGGAGCAGCAGTCGTCGGGCGAGTTACAGTCTTCGCCGAATCCCCCGCATACGGGGCCCACGGGCCCGTCACCTCCGGCGCCACCCGAGCCGCTGCCGCTGCCGCCGCTGCCCGTCTCGCCGGCGCCGCCTCCCACGCCGGTGCCGCCCGAGCTGCTGCCACCCGCACTGGTTCCGCCGGAGCTCGTAGCATTCGAGTCGGTGCCCCCGGAGCTCGTACCGCCGGAAGCGGCGCCGCCCGAGTTGCTGCCGCCCGAGTTGGTGCCACCCGAGGCGGTTCCGCCGGAACCGGCACCGCCACTGGTAAAATTGGTGCCTCCCTTGTCCGAGCCGCCACACGCCTGGGCGAAAGCCATGCCGCCCGCAATGGTGATCGCAATGAGGAAAGGTGTGTTTACCCGCATGTTGTTGTCGCCCCTGTCAAGAGTTTTATTGGGTGGGTGCTCGCGAAGGCGCGTCTGACCGCTATTCCAGTGCAATACGGGCGAACGCCCCTGCTCTTAACCGTAAGCAGAGTGTGATTGAGCCAGTGCGTCGCAAGTAGCGATAGCAGTGGCGTTTTCTCCCAGACGCTGTGCATTATCGTGCCGGTAGGTAAAAGACGCCCCTGAGATCCTCGGTAGCGGAGATGGGTGCTGCGTCGCCGTTCCCGGGCTGGCGCCACGAGAGCACGCGGAACTGGTAATACATGCCCGGCTCGAGCGGTCCATCGTACGCGAGAGTGACCTCGGAACTGCCGCTCACGGACGGCACCATCAGATCGCTCCACACTTCGTCGCCGAAAGCGTCGAATACTCTGACTTCGTACCAATCCTCGCTGCTATCGTCGGCCCAGCGCAAGGTCGGTTTGGCTTCGACGGCTTCGGGGGTATCGACGCCCGGCCCCAATACCTCGAGCGCTTCGGTGACCTTGAAGGAATCGGACAGGGTAATGTCCGACTCTCCAGCATTGACTTCGAGGGTAACGAACTGGGTGCCGCCGATGTTCGTGTCGGGGTCTCGAACCAGCGCGTCGTTCTCGTAGGCCGCCAACACGACGTAGCGTCCCGCCGGCACATTTTCGATCACGAAGTCGCCAGTGACGTCCGGTTTGCCCGTACGTGGCGCTCGCAAGCCGCGTGGGACTTCTCCGCGCGCCGCATTCGGATCGAACGTGTCTTCGACCACCAAGATGACGCTGGTCCGAGCGCCTCCAGGGGCATTCACGATCTGGATGTTGCCGCTGACAGTCGTCGTATCCTCGCCAAGCTCGTGCAGCTCTACACCCTCGAGTACATCACCTGCGACCGAGACGGTTTCACTTTCAATCTGGATGTCGGCTGCATATCCGCTGATCCGGTGTTCCCCTTCCGGAACGTTGAAGATGGTGAAACGCCCACTTCGATCCGTGACGGCGCTCACCGCGTAGGAGTCCCCCTTTGCCACCACCAGCACGCCGCCGACCTCGCTGTCACCGTCAGCGAGAGCAACGACGCGACCGCTAATCCAGTATAGATCGCCAGCGTCGAGCGGAATGAGCGTGATATCCGTCAGCGTGCTTTCGACCACGTAGCGAGACTCGTCTTCGGTCGCTTCGCTGACATTGATGGGCAACGCCACGCGGATGCCGCTGGGAAAGGGTTGGTACTGCTGAGCGGCTGCGCGCAACGTGAAGTTCGTGTCGATGGGAGAGCCGTCTTCATTTCGGGCAACGGGTACCTCGAGCTCGTAGTTGCCATTGTCGTCCGTAATGGCCACATCCGAGACCGCTACACCCTCTTCATCGATGGCAATGACCTGCGCGTCGCCGATCGCGTCTCCGGTCACGCTATTGGAGACCTGTCCACGGAAGGCCACGGGCGCAAAGCAGCGATAATCGTCGTCATTGACCCGTGCGCACGTCAGACCCGTGTCGCAAAAAGCCTCATCCGGGTCGCAGGCCCCACCGTGCTGGGTCAGGCAACGAGCGCCCTCGGCATCGTCTTCGGCCACCTTGCACTCGGCGCTACCCGCGCATCCCCCATTGACGAGGGCGTCATTGTCGGGTGAGCAGAGGGCGCCGGCCGGGTACGTGCAGAAGAAGCCGTCGTCCCGCTCGTTGCATTCGAGTCCGCTGGCGCAGCTGCCGGCGTCGGCCGCATCACACGCGGAGCCGAGCGCTCCGGCCTTGGGCTTATCGCTATCGTCGTCGCTGCCACAGCCACCAAAGCTCCCCAGGAATACGAGCGTGGCTGCGAGTTGGATGCTGCTGCGAGCCGTGAGTTTCATTGACCCTACCTCGGTTGAACCCGAACGCTGAGCGCGTCGAATGCACAACTCTGTGGGCAATACGGCCTGCAATTATTGGAACCGCTTGCCGATCACGGCTACGTGTACGGCTCACTTACCGGCCAGCGTGTCGTCGCACGGTGACGAGGTAGTCAGGGGCGCGATACCGACCTAGCTGTCTGCAGAGGTGCTACACCCTGCGCATCAGCGCGGAACTATCTTGACGACCTCGCCGCCGTTGCGCAGCACGATGTATAGCTCGCCGGCGTTGTCTTGGCCGAACGAGGCGATGCCGCCATTCGGACCCTGGATCGATCGGTCGAACTCGATTTCGCGGTTGTTCTGGGCAGCCCCATCCACGTATTCGAAGGCCCACACCACGTTGCTCTGGTAGTCGCCGTACAAATAGGTGCCCCTGAGGCCAGGGATGGCCGAGCCCCGGTAGACATAGCCGCCGGTCACGCTTTGACCTTCTCCACGCCCGTAGTCGATGACCGGCTCGGTGAGGCCTCCGGTTTCGCACATGTTAGCGGAATAGCAGCTGAGTCCTTCGGTGACGTTCCAACCGTAGTTGCGGGACCCCGTGCCTGCCGGCTCTACGTTGATTTCTTCATAGTCGTTCTGACCGACGTCTCCTATGTAGAGGTCGCCGCTACATGGGTCGAAGCTGAAGCGCCACGGATTTCTGAGGCCGATGTCCCAGACCTCGGGGGCGCCACCCGGCATATTGCCGCTAGGGATGCCGTAGTCACCCGCGTCGCGCGTGTCGACGTCCAGGCGTAAAATGGAGCCGAGCAGGGTATTCGGATTTTGGCCGTTACCTTGCGGATCGCCGCCACCGCCACCGTCGCCCAAGCCCATGTACAAAAAGCCGTCATTGGGACCGAAGACGATCATGCCGCCGTTGTGGTTCCAGTTCGGCTGCTGCTCGGTGAGAACCACCCGTTCGGAATCCGCGTCTGCGACGTTCGGATCGTCGGAGACGGAGAACTCGGAAAGGACCGTGGTTCCATTGGCGAGGTCGTGCGTGCCCTCGCTCGCCGAGTAATGCAGGTAAAAGAGCCCGTTGGACTGGTAGTTCGGATGAAACGCCAAAGCGAACATGCCGCGCTCGTTGTCGGTCCTCGAAACTTGACTCGAGAGATCCAAAAACGTCGTGGCCGTGCCGCCTTGCACCACCAGGACTTCACCGCCTTGCTGGACCACGAACAGGCGCTCGCTGTCGCCGGGCGGCGCTACCACGTAGACGGGCTCGTCCAAGTTAGAAGCGATGGTTTCGAGCCCCAGCTCGGGGACCTCGCCTTCAGCGGGGTTGCAATCGAAGCTGGCGCTGCTGCCGCCGCCGGTCCCGCCCGTCGAGGAGCCCCCGCCGGTTCCGGTCGTACCGCCGCTGCCGCTGTTCGCGCTACCGCCCGAGCCGCCAGCACTGTCGGTTCCGCCCATCGTGGACGCGGCTCCACCTGCGCTGGTTGCCTGTGCGGAGCTCGTGGTGTCGGCAGTTCCCGTCGAAGCCGAGGAGGTCGTGGATGATCCGCCGCCGGACCCGTTGCCCGTGGTAGGGCTGCCACTACCGTTAGCCGTGGATTCGGCGTTGCTCTTGTCTCCGAAGGAGCTGGAGCTGCGCTCGCAGCCGGTGGACAAACTCGCTAGCAGGGCCAGGGCTGCGGTTTGGGTCGTACGGCGTGCACTCATGTCATTCTCCCGGCAGAAGGTGCGTGACCTCGCCTCCTGTTGCTCGAGAAGTCTAGTACGCGGGGCGAGTCTGCTTCAAGCAGGGGTGGTGTCGATGCTAACGAGGGTGTGGCATCGAGGTGCCGGCGCTTCCTTTCTCGCCCGAAGGATGCAGGGTAGCCGGACGGCAGAGGGGTACGATTGTCATTTCTTCTCACTTCGGGCCGCACGAAGCGAGCAGCACTTGCTTGCTCTGGAACCCATCCCCTACGCGCGATCTGCCGACGCCACGAAGGCTTCGACGAATCGCGAGCGGGGATCTCCGGCCAGGTCGTCCCAGGTGCCGATTTGGGTGATCTGCCCCGCTTCTAAGACTGCGATGCGATCGCCGAGCTCACGCGCGTCGCTGGCGTCATGAGTCACTACCAGCTTCGGGAGCGCGAGTTTCCGGAGGTAGTCCGCGAGAAAGCTTCGCACTCGATTGCGCGAATCGACGTCTAGCGCGGCGAGCGGCTCATCGAGGAGCAATGCTCGGGGATGGACGGACAATGCGCGAGCGAGCGCGACGCGCTGTTGCTCGCCTCCGGAGAGCGTCTGCGGGTGCCGATTCAGATAGGCTTCGAGCCCGAGCTCACGAGTGAGCTCGTCGAGGCGCTGGGTGCGGGACATTGCCTCGACTTGCCATGGCGCGCTCTGCATCGCGAACGCGAGGTTTTCGCGGACGTTCAAGTGCGGGAACAAGGCGTAGTCTTGGGGAACGTAGCCGATCCGGCGGCGCTCGAGCGGTACGTCGATAGCCTGCTGGGTGTCGAGCAGCACGTCGGTGCCGATGGTGACGCGACCCTGCTCCGGAGTGCGGGCACCCAGCACCAGCTCGAGCACGCTGCTTTTTCCCGCGCCGTTCGGACCCACGATCACCAGCGTACCCACCACTGAGCTCAGCTCGACGTCGATGCGCAGGTTGCCCGCTCGAGCCTTGAGCCTTACCGCGAGTGCGGCCGTGGAGCTCACCAGTGCCTCACGTCGCGTTCGGCCGACCGCCGCAGTGCTGCTCGAACGAACACGAGCAGCACGAAAGCGACCACGACGAGAATCATGGAGAGCGCTTGGGCGGCACGCGTGTCCGACTCGAGCGCCGTGTAGATGGCCAAGGGTAGCGTTTGCGTCTTGCCTTGCAGATTGCCAGCGAACATCAGCGTAGCGCCGAACTCACCCAGCGCTCTGGCCCAGCTCATAGCGGCCCCAGCGACTAGGCCCGGCGCTGCGAGCGGTACTGCCACGCGCCGAAAAACTCGGAGCGGGAAAGCCCCGAAGCTTCGGGCTACCAGCAGCAGCCGCGGGTCGACGCGCCGAAACGCGCTCGTCGCAGCCTGCACGTAAAAGGGAGCCGAGACGAACACCTGCGCGAGAACGACGGCTGTCGTCGTGAATGTCACTGACCAGCCCTCCGGGTAGAGCCACTCGGCGACGAGGCCCCGGCGACCGAAGGCGAGCAGCAGGGCGACTCCGGCCACGGCCGGAGGGATGACGATAGGGAGCTGCAGCGCGGCTTCCACGGTGCGCGCCATGCGCCCTTCGGCCCGGGCGAGCGCCCACGCCAGCGGTGTTCCGAGCAGAACCACCACGACCAAACTCAGCGACGTCGTGACGAGGCTCAGGCGCAGCGCTGGACCAACCAAAGGATGACGAAGGCCGGCTTCGAAGTCGCTGGCGGAGCCGCCCGCGAACAACGCCAACAGCGGTACCACCAGAAAGGCGACCAGCGAGGCGCCCACGACGGGGAGCAGGGTCCGCTCCACGCGCAACCGACGTAGCTTCATGGCAAAGTGAATCCGGCGTTACGCAGCAGGCGTTGCCCGGTCCTCGAGGTCACGAAGTCGACCCAGGCCCGCGCAAGCCTGGGATGCGCTGCACCTGTCACCACTGCCATGGGGTACTCCGCGACGACGTTGATGTCCGACGGGATTGAGGCGACGTGGACTCGGTCTTGGGCGACTCGGGCATCGGAACGATAGACGATACCGGCGTCGGCCTCGCCCAGGCTGACCTTCGCCAGCACCTGGCGGACGTTCAGCTCGCGCGACACGACGTTGGCCTCGACGCGCGAGCGAAAGTCCGCGCCGAATTTTGCCGTGGCTCGCTCGAGCATTCGCTGCGTATAGCGACCGATGGGAACCTCGCTCGTGCCGACTACGATGCGGTCTGCGCTGGGCAGCTCGGCAAAGGTGCGTGGCGCCGCAGCGTTGTCTTGCGGTACCACGAGCACCGTCTCGTTGTGCGCGAACACGACGGGAGCGCCAACGCGTTCACCCTTTTCTAGCTCATCCATGTGCCGTCGATCCGCTGAGGCGAATACATCGGCCGCTGCCCCGTGCTCGAGCTGCGTGCGCAGCACTTGGGTGCCCGCGAAGTTGAAGGTGACCTCCACTCTGGGATGGGCCCGCTCGAACTCGCTACCCATGGCCGTGAACGCGTCGCGCAGCGAAGACGCCGCGAACACGACCAGCGCGTCTTCGCGAGCCCTTGGCGCCGGCTCGCTGCGCTCGCAAGCGGCGGACTCCAGGGCTAGCCAGACCAGGGCCGCCAACCCGACGAAGGCGCGACGGGCCTGCACCGGAAGCGAACCCGCGCTTTCGTTCACGCCGCACCCAGCTCCGCGACTTTGTCGCCGCTCGACGTTGGATCGTAGCCCAAGGCCGTGAGCTCGCGACGATACGCTCCCGAGGTCATCACATCGAAAAGCCGCTGCAGCCGTGGGCCTTGAAGCTCGGCGACTGGTACGGCCAGGTCGTAGCGCTCTTCGGCGAGCGGCACGAAGTCGAGGTCGAAGGCCAGGGCCGCGTCGCGCGTCGCCACTCCTACGTCGGCGGCTCCCAGGTGGACGGCATGGGCTACCTCGAGCTGCCCGGTTGCCTGCAGCGGCGCCCGCTTCGCGGCGCTGGCGTCGAGACCAGCGCTTCTCAACTCCTGTTCGAGCAGCCGGCGCGCGCCTGACCCAGCCTCGCGCGTGACGAGGCGAACGCCGCGCCTGACCAGGTCGACACCAGAGCGGATGCGCTTGGGATTCCCTTGCGCAACGACCAGCCCCGCCTCCCAACGCGCGAGTGTGATCAGCGCCACCGGCGCGTCGCCGGTATGCCGTCTGACGTCGGTGACGTTGGCTTCGCCGGTGCGGCGATCGACGAGGTGAACGCCGGCGACATGGGTGCGCCGGTTTTTGAGGGCTTCGAGCGCTCGAGTGCTCGAGCTCGCGATCCAAAGAAAGCGTCCGTGCCCCGGGCGTGAGTTGAGCCGATCGGCGAGCAACCCAAGCGCCGGTGCACACCCCATCACGATCACGTGCTCTTCCGCATCTGCCTTCGGACGCAGCATTTCGATCTCGGCGCCGTCGCGTTGGACGCGCTTGACGAGCCCATCGGCGGATTGGCAGACAGCGTTGCCCGCGAGCGGATAGCAGATCCAGCGCCCCCCGACGCGTGCAAGCGCCACTCGGTCTACGGCTGTCTCGGTCAGGGGCATGGCTCGGATCGCAGTGTCGGTAGGGTCTGCGCCAAACAGGTCTTCGACCGTGACGTCGAGCGCTTGCGCCAGGCGAAGCGCGACGTCCACCGCGGGCGAGGCGCGGCCGGCTTCGATGGCGCTGATGCTCTGGCGGCTCAGCCCCACCACCTCGGCAAGCTCGACTTGAGAGAGCCCGCGAGCTAGCCGGCGCTCTTTGGCGCGGTTGTTCCACTCGGCCACGGTGACAAGTTTAATTTACCCTAAGTAAAGAAAACTTGTCAATCGCTGCTGCCTTGCGGCGTCGCATTCACGCGGTTCCCAACTGCGAGCCCAACCCGACTATGGGGTGGCCTGTCAGGCAAGGACAAAGTTGTCCGCCGCCCCTCCTTTGGGATGAATCGAGCGGCCCAGGTCCGGTCGGAGCAAGAAACGGGCTGTCTAAATCGACTATTCGCGCTCGTAGTGGCGCATAGGTGAGAATCCTTTGGTGGGGCGCAATCGGCGAAACGGAGTCGATGGGTTATGGAGCGCAACGCGCGGACCGGGTTAGACGCGCTCACCACCTCTGGACAGCCGTTGCTTGGCTTTCTCGAAGCGGTCCGAGTGGCCGCCAGAGTCTGAATTGGAGCAGCTACTCGATACGCTGCCGCTTGGCGTGGCTCGGTTCGTAGCGCGAGCCGTCGCGCCACAAGGCGTACAAGACGCCTGCCAGCTTGCGAGCGACGGCAACCGTAGAACAAACTTGCCGCGTCGTTGCTCGATCTGCGTTGCCCACTGGCTGATGGGATCGAGCGGGCGGCTGCGCCCGCTCTTGCGCTACGAGCCATCCGTGCCGGGGGCGGAGCGAATGAAGGGCCGCAGCTTCAAGACTCCGCGGATTTTCGCGATGAGCGCTTGGTACTCGCGCGCGTGGT
>CBFGRJ010000250.1:0-11007 GCA_965651135.1 uncultured Myxococcales bacterium | reverse complement strand
GATGGCTACCATGGCCTGTCTGGCTGGCTGCAAAGAGTCACAAGATCGGGCGCGCCTTGCGAAGCCCGCCCAAACAGGAACAATTTCACCTGTCGCAACCCGTTCTACGGACAGCACTGAAGAGCGCGGTCATCAGGTCAGCCACGCGCAGCGGCCGCCTCGGCCCACTCAGTCGTGCGAGAAAATCTGTACCAATACTCTTCCGTTGCAGTGCGAAACCGCCGGCGAGTGTGCCGCCCAATGTCAAGAAATGCGCGATACCCCAGTATGCGGTCCACAAATGCGGCAGGTCTTGTCGTGCCTATCGGAGCAGCCCTCCTCGCACTGGGAATGTACGGAAGGGAGATCGGCGATCAAGCCAGGTTACTGCGAGTCCGAGCAAGCAGCCTTCGCGGAGTGTCTTCGCAGGGAAATCGCAGCGTTGCGTTAGCATTCCGGCGGGGACCACATGCGCGCAAGCGGATGGCGCCGAGATGAAAGGTCAGCAACAATACGCTGTATGCGCTTCAACTGCCGAAATGGTTGGCAACAGCGCCATGTTTCCGGCGAGTTTCGGAAGGGCTCCGCGTGCCACCTGATCGCGTGATCCAACGGCCGAGTAGATGAGGCCAGCGCGAGCACCCAGCCCACACGCCAAACGGCGACGGCGCTGGCCCGCGTACGCGTTCGGTGTGGCCTACCTGGGACTGCTAGGTGGCGTGCTCGTGTGGCTTTCGACGCCGGAGTTCAAACCCAACCGACGAGTGCTGCTCGTTTTCGAACCCCCGCTCGAAGCTGGGAAGTACATTGCGGAGGTTCGCTTGGATGATGGTCACCGTTGCACTTTGAGTTGGGACAGCACCCACATGACCGAGTTCGCTGGAAGCCAGCAACGGGGTAGTTGTGACGCCGTTGAATCGATTCGCTCGCGCTCGAGAGCCACCGTGACAGCGCTAGTCCTGAGCGGGAACCCCCGATCGATTGACATCTCGGTCAGACGCAACGGCGAGCACGTGATCGACGAAGCGCTCGAGCCCGTGTACACGGCGCCATGTGAAAGCTGCCCGCCCGAGGGACTGGCGGTGGCGCGCTGCATCGCGGGAGCCTCGACATGTGCGCCATTCACAGCGGCATGCGACGGGCCCGAGGATTGCGGAGTTGGTGAGGTGTGCTGTGCGTCGGCGTCAAAAGGTTATCGACATGGTAGATCATCATCTACCACTTGCATGGGACGCCGCCTTTGCGCCGCTGACGTCGAAAGCTTCAGCGCTTGCCACTCGGATCGTGATTGCGAGCCCCATGCTCGCTGTGATCTTGCGGCGCCCGACACTGCCTTTCGCCCGCCCCTTGCGGCGTGCAGAGCGAGCAAGGGTGAGTTTTGATTGGCGGCGGTCCGAATGGTGCAGACCTGTCGCCGATCGACGCGGTCATCGAGCAGAGGACGCTAGGCGCTTCTTTCGCTCGGGTGTGCAGACACCAGCGATAGCGGCAGAGCTGTGAAGGGCACAGGCCGAGCAGGGCGCCCGTCAGCTGCTGCAGCAAGCCCTCGGGACCAGTCAGTCCCTCGGTTCCTCCGTTGAAGGCGATCAGCTGATCTAGAAGCTCCTTCGGAATTGCAGTCTTGTTCTTTCCGTTTGTCGTTTGTTTGTCCATGTCGGGTCCTTTCGGTCAGAAAGACCCCGTTCCGTTCAAATACACAAATTTTCAGACACTCCCCAATCCCCACTTCCACACGCTCTGTTTGGACGGGGTTTACGTCCATCCGCTGCCCTGTCTCACCAACGGCGACGTCGCCGACATCCTGCAGATCGCCCAGGCGCGCATCCTGCGCCTGCTCCGTCGCAAGGGCATCATCGAGGACGACACAGTCAACGCCGACGAAACCCTCGCCGAGACCGAGCAGCGCTCGCCGAGCTCGTCGTGGCCTCCACCCTGGGCCGGGTCCCCGCCGGGCCCACACTGCGGCAAAAGGACCCCATCCACCTGCGCCCGGGCCAGGAGCTCCAGCATCCGAAAGGACTCTGCGCCACCGCATCGAGCGCTACCTCCGCTGGCTTGGCGAACCCGTCGACCCGCCCAGCCTGGCACCGGCACGCAAGAGCCAGGTGATCCGCAGGCGGCTCGGCGAGTCCGCCCAAGCGGAGCTGTTCGACGCGCAGTGAAATGCGCCGTCGACCAGGCGGGCGTGTATCCGCCAGGGAGCCGAGCGCTCTGGCCGGGCTTCATACCGTCCCCTTGGACCGTCAGCCCAGGGCCGCTCCGCCTACTTCTACTCCAAGGGGTCAGAAGTTCGCGATCAGTGCTCTGGCATCCACACCAAGCGTGCTTGTCGGAACTACGCGCTGAACCGCGGCGGTTCCATGGATTCCTGCTTTCACTGAATCATGCCGAAGCCATTGGATCTCTTGGTGCAAGATCTCGAACGAGTCGGGAGCGCGAATGTCGCCGGCAGCACGTTCCAAGTTGCCCTGCGCCGGCGGTGTTTCTTCGAGTTAACCTCCCGAGTTCCGTTAGTGGTTGGAGAGCATCTGACGATCAGGTCCCTTGCCGGTCGGAATGAGCCTTCGTGCGCCCGGCGCGACAGAGAGCCATGCCGTGTCGTGCCCCGCCGATCTCCCTGGCCGAAGACTCGTTGCCCTGGACGCATCACCGAAAATAGCCCTTGACGCTGTCAATCCCTCGAACAAGACTCGCGAGGTTGTGGGTGACCGTGCGTTTCTCTGGGTTAATCTGCTAGCGTTTGCGGGCGTGCTGGCTTGTGAGCGGGTGAGGGCGCATACCTCGTCGCCGTCAGAGGGGGGAAGCGCTGGTGAGGCGGGCTCAACTGCCACCGCCGACGGCGGCGCTTCGGCTGCCGGCACGGGCGGGTCCAGCGGTGCTTTCGTAGAGATGGAAGACGGCGACCATTGCAGCGATGGCGTCCTGGTCTTTTGTGACAATCGCTGCGTCGATCTGGAAACCGACGCGGCTCATTGCGGCTCCTGCGCGAATGCCTGCGACGGCGGCACCTCGTGTGAGGGGGGGGCGTGCGTCTGCGTTGGTTCGAGCGCCTGTTCGGGAGAATGCGTCGATACCGATTCGGACCCGGAACACTGTGGCGGGTGCGACGACACCTGCGACCAAGACCAGGTCTGTTCCAGAGGTACCTGCGGTACCAGCTGTGAGCAAGGGGAGACCAGTTGCGATAGAAGCTGCGTCGATACGCAAACCAATGCTGCGCACTGCGGCGGTTGCAGCTCGGCTTGCCCCACGGGTGCAGGGTGCGTTGCCGGCGAGTGCAGATGCCCCGGAAGCGACGTCGTGTGCGATGGCCAGTGTGTCGACACCATGACCAACACCTCCCATTGCGGTGATTGCGACAGCGTCTGCACGGGCGACCAGACTTGTTCCGGAGGAACCTGTAGGAGTGCCGAGCAAACCAATGGCGGCGGCGGCTCCACCAGCAGCGGAGGGTCGACCAGCACGCAGACGGGAGGCAACGGCGGCGCGACCACCGAGAGCACGAATTCTGGAGGCGCTGGCGTTGGTGGATCGCCAACTACTGGGGGCACCGGTGGAACCGGTGGCACTGGTAGCGTCGAGCCTCCCGACGGGCCCTGCGACATCTACGAGGCGGGCGGCACCCCGTGCGTGGCCGCGTACAGCATGGTGCGGCTGCTCTCGAGCACTTATACCGGGCCCCTCTACCAGGTCAGGCGTAATAGCTCCACGATGAATACGGGTTCGGGGGGCCAGGTTTACGACATTCCGGCAACAGCCGAAGGCGTGGGCGACGCGGCCGCTCAAGACACCGCCTGCGGCAGCACCATTTGTACGATCTCGATCCTCTACGACCAGTCCGGCAACGGCAATCATCTGAGGGTGGCGAAAGCGGGATCGCCCAACGGAGGGGAGTTTTCCGACGAGGACGACTTCGAGTCGATTGCGGATGCGGGGCCACTCAAGGTGGGCGGGCGCGACGTGTATTCGCTCTATACCGAAGCGCGTCAGGGTTACCGCTCGCCGGTTGGGGAAGTGATGGATCGCATCCCGCTCGATCAGGAGCCCCAGGGGATCTACATGCTCGCCGACGGCACGCATTACGGTACCGCCTGCTGCTTTGACTTCGGCAACGTATCGCCCGACCCCACGCGATACGGCGTGATGAATACCCTGTTTTTCGGGATTGCTTACTGGGGGCGCGGCGCCGGCAATGGCCCCTGGTTCATGGCGGATTTCGAAGCAGGTGTCTGGGCAGGCGGCTCTAACCCTGGGGATCCCGGGTGGGGAGGGCTTGCCGATTCTGGTCCCCCGAACCCCAACAACCCGACGCTCACGGTTCCTTTCGCGCTCGGCTTCCTCAAGACCAACGCCACCGATTGGTCACTCAGAATGGCCGACGCGGCGACGGCAAGCACTTTGACCACTGCGTACGCCGGCGCTTTGCCCAAGGCGATGGACAACCAGGGGGGCATCGTGCTGGGCGTCGGCGGCGACAACAGCAACAACTCGTGGGGTACCTTCTACGAGGGTGCCATCGTTGCCGGCTACCCATCGAATTCGACGGAGCTAGCGGTGCTGGAGAACATCCAGGCCGTCGGGTACGGCAACTGAGCCCAGCGGTCATTCCTCTGCTCCCGCCGCCAGCATCACGTCATCGTTCCCGATCTCTCTCTGAAGCATTGGCTAGCGCCCGCGTCACGTAATCAGTCGAGCTCGCCGTTCAGGTAGGCCTGCTTGTCTTTCTGCATCGCCGCCACGATGCGCACGTGGTTGATGAGACTCCACTCGCTTTGGTGCTCCGAAGCCTGGTTCAGCCCATAGGGCCAAAAGTGCTGCTGGTCGCAGGTGATGTAGTCGCGCTGCGAATACATATCGGGATCGCGCTGCTCCGCCGGAAGGTTGGTGATGAACTCCACTACCGCCGGCCCTACCCACCGGCCATCTTCGATCAGCTCGTTCCACGGGTAATAAGCCACGCCCATCGTGTGCGCCACTTCGTGCATCGCCGTGGCAGTGACCATGTAGTCTCTGTTCGAGCCGAAGCTCATCCATCCGTCCACGTTGGCCTCGGCGGTCTGCACTGAGTCGTTGTAGTTCACCGTGAGCTCGTGGCTCAGGTCTGCGTAGCAGTTGTAGTAGTACAGCGCTTCGTCCATCGCCTCCGTCAGCAACTGCACGACGTCGGCGGGCCAATTCTCCGAACCGTTCAGGCGATACGTAATGTTGCCCGAAAAGGGGCAATCGCCGTTGCCCCCGCCCCCGCTGCCACCCGTGCCTTCACCTCCGACACCTCCGACGCCGCCCGAGCCACCGAACCCCGTGGTCGTGGTCGTGGTCGTGGTCGCGGTGGTGGTCGTGGTCGTGGCCGTGACGAGGCTTATCGTCGCCGAGGTCCCGGCTACCCCACCCGCCGAGCTCGTCGTGGGCAGTGGAGCACCCGTGCCTGCTGCGCCACCCGCGCTACTCGAGCTGCCTCCGAGCGATGTCGTCGCCGCCCCAGTGGACGTGGCCGTGCTGCCACCCAGCGAGCCGCTCATGGCGGCGTTCGGTGACGTGGTACTCGGATCGGAACCGTCGCCGCACCCGAGCGCTCCGAGCGATGCGCAGAGCCACGCCAAGGGCCAGCTTTTCATCGCCGCAATCGTAGCCGAGCTTCACCGTGGCCACCAGCTGCGTCAAAGTGTCGGTTGGCAACTATATCGGAATACGATATATGCTCCCCGCTTTGGGCAAACACCTCGACTACGCATCCCTGGCCCGGTTTCGCTTCGTCCTGCGGCAGTTCTTGGCCTTCTCGGCCGAGCAGGCGCGGGCGGCAGGGCTCGAACCGCAGCAACATCAGCTGCTTCTCTCGCTGAGCGGGCTGCGGCCCGACGTGCCCCCCACGATTGGGGCTCTCGCCAATGATCTTCTGATCCGCCACCACAGTGCGGTCGAGCTGGTGAGTCGCATGGAGGCGAAAGGCCTGGTGCGCCGGGACCGTGTGGCGAGTGACCGTCGGGCAGTGCTGGTTCGCCTGACGCCTCGTGGTCAGAAGGTGCTCCGGCAATTGGCGGTTGCCCATCGGGACGAGCTTCGCAAGACAGGCCCGGCATTGGTGGCGGCCTTGGAACAGGTGATCGCCGCCAGGGAAACGAGCTCGTGAGCCATTCGGACGAACCACCGCCCAGCCGTGAGACTCGCCATGCGTCCACCACCTCGGGTCTGCCGGTTGCTCCTTCGCTCGGACCGGCTCTCGAGGCGGCTCGCGTTCCGCTGGACAAGCGACCCATCGATCGACGCGTGATTTGGATCTGCCTGCTGGCAGTACTGCTGGCCGTCGCCGCTGGGCTCATCGCGCACGCTCTGGTGCTGCTCATCGATCTGATCACCAACATTTCGTTCTACGGGCGCGTCTCGTTCGAGCCGGTATCACCGGCTGGACATCACCTGGGCGCCTGGATGATTCTGGTTCCGGTGGGCGGAGGGCTCATCGTTGGTTGCATGGCACGCTACGGATCGCGCGCCATCCGAGGGCACGGCATTCCAGAGGCGATGGAGCAAGTGCTCACTAACCACAGCCGGGTGCCTCCTCGCATGACGTTCCTCAAACCGCTCGCGTCCGCGATCACCATAGGCACCGGCGGTCCCTTCGGCGCGGAGGGGCCCATCATTGCCACGGGTGGCGCGTTGGGGTCATTTCTCGGGCAGCTGTTGCGAACTACCGCCGCGGAACGCAAGACGCTGCTCGCTGCGGGAGCCGCCGCGGGGATGGCGGCCACTTTTGGCAGCCCGGTATCGGCGGTGCTCCTAGCCATCGAGCTTCTGCTCTTCGAATTCAGACCTCGCTCGGTGATCCCCGTGGCCCTGGCGTGTGTCGTTGCCACGGCAACTCGTATTGCGTTCGTGGGCGGTGACCCCGTGTTTGGAATGCCAGACCTGGCGCAGCCGGGACCATCGGCCTTGGCTGTCTACACGCTCATCGGCGCCCTCATCGGTATCGCCGCGGTGGTGGCCACCAAGATCGTGTACCGAATCGAGGATGGCTTCGAGCGTCTGCCCATTCACTGGATGTTCTGGCCCGCGTTGGGCGCCCTCGTGGTCGGCGGGGTCGGGCTGATCTCGCCCCGCACGCTTGGTGTGGGCTACGACAACATACAAGATCTGGTGTCTGGCGGCTTCACGCTCACTGCCATGGCGAGCCTCTGCCTCTGGAAGATGGTGTCGTGGTCCATCTCGCTCGGGAGCGGTACGTCCGGTGGGACACTGGCGCCGCTATTCACCATTGGGGGGGCGCTCGGTGGGCTATTGGGAGCTGCCTGCGTGGCGCTGCTCCCGACCGCGGGCGTCGACCCTCGCCTTGCTGCGCTGGTGGGCATGGCGGCCATGTTTTCGGGGGCTTCGCGCGCGGTGCTGGCGTCGATCGTGTTTGCGTTCGAGACCACTCGGCAACCTCTCGGCCTACTCCCTTTGCTGAGCGGTTGCACCGCGGCCTACCTGATTTCTTACTTTGGCATGCGGCATTCGATCATGACCGAGAAGATCGAGCGGCGCGGCGTGCGTGTGGTCAACGAGTACGAGGCCGACTTCTTGGCTCAGGTGCTGGTGGGACAGGTGGCTAGTCAGCACGTCGAGGTGCTGAATGCCGACGAGTCATTGGGCGAAGTGCGCGAGTTGCTCGAAGAGGTCGGTCCGTTGGTGCCGCACAACGGGTTTCCCGTCGTCGAGGGTGACGGTTTGCTGGTTGGCGTCGTCACGCGTCGCGATCTCATGGCCATCGAGCCGCGCGGTGTCGTTCGCGACCGGGTGCGGCGGGCGCCAGTGGTTACTTTCCCCGATGTGTCCCTGCGCGATGCCGCCGACCAGATGGTCCTCGAGAATATCGGGCGCCTGGTCGTGGTGGATCGCGAAAATCCAACGCGCATCCTTGGAATCCTCACGCGGAGCGATCTGTTGCGCGCGCACTCGACCAGGCTTCACGCCGGTGCCGTGGCTGAGACCAGCCTGCAGTTGCCGACGTTGCGTCACCTGCGCGAATGGCCACGCAAGCGCCGCAAACCGACGGCGATCGGCGGCGGTTGACTCACCGCGGTACGACCGCCACGCACGCCCAGCCCGTGCTGCGCACGGGAGCGAACAACAGCCCCGCGGGTTTGCCCGTGGCAAGGTCCACGCCCGCTGCCGCACCTTGCGCGCCGCTCAAGATGCGTGACCAGACCTCCGAACCGCTGTGTCGGGGCGCATCGGCGTTGGGCGCCGGAAATCTGAAGCGGGCTTGTGGATGACTGACGATGGTCCCCTCGCCGGTGAGCACGAAAGTATAGGAGTCACCACCGAAGTCCGATTGGCGCATGGACCGCTCGAGCGCTCGAAAGTACTCGAGCGAAAGGTCTGCCGTGACGACTCCCGCCTTCTTTCCCCCGCGTTGAAAGGGGACCGAAAAGGTGACCATTGGAATTTCACCGCCGCCCTCGTCCACGTAGGGCGCGCTCCAGGTTCCGGCAGCAACTGCACCGTGGTACCAGGCCCACTCGCGATAGATGGGCGTGTATTCAGGTGGCAGCAATTGCTTGACCTCGGGCCCTTGCTTGCCGCGAAAGGCGTAGACGCAGAAGTCCTCGACACCAGCGCGGAACTGCTGGGGCTCGAACGCTATCGCCATGCCAAAGATGTGAGGCTCGGCATGCAGCTGCGCGCGAAGCCAGTTGCCCAACTGCTGCTCGGTCCAATCGGTGCGATCTTGGAGCGCGGTCGCGATCACGCGTGGCACGCCAGCCAGCTGCCTCAGATCGCTGTCGATGCTGTCGGCCACTCTGCGCACCAACCGCATTTTCAGCTCGTCGTGAGCTCGCGTCACTTGCTGACGAGCTGCCTCGGTGGCGCGCAGCTCTTTCTGGAGTTGGCGGGTGAACCAGGCGCCCGTCGCTGCCAAGCCCAACAGGGCAAGCAGCGAAACCCCGACCAGAGTGGTCCAGGCAGGATGCCGGCGAGCCCAGCGTTGAAGCACCTCGCGCGTGCTGATGGGCCGGGCGTGGATCGGTTCACCTCGCAACAGCCGCTCCAGATCTTCAGCCAGCTCCATGGCGCTCGCGTACCTGCGCTCCGGCTTCTTCTCCAGGCACTTCAGGCAGATCACTTCCAGATCGCGGGGTATGCCGGGCTGAAGCACCTTGGGAGGGATCGGCTCTCGGGTCACCGCCTGCATCAGCGTGTCGAGCGTGTTATCGGCTTCGAAGGGTGGCCGCCCCGTGAGCGCATCGTAGAGGATGGCACCAAGCGCGTAGATATCCGTTGCCGGCCCCACCTGATCGGAACGGCCGAGCGCTTGCTCGGGTGCCATGTAACAAGGGGTGCCCAAAATCTTGCCCGTTTGCGTTTGCTTGTCGGCGTCGAGCCGCTTGGCGATTCCAAAATCGGTAATCTTCGGCGTTTGATCGCTGCTCAGTAAGATGTTGGCTGGTTTCAGATCGCGATGAACGATGCCCCGGGCGTGAGCCGCGTGGATGGCACGCGCCAGCACCGCCAGAAGCTCGGCGGCAGGTCGCCATGCCAGCGGCTTTCTGCCGAGCTTGTCTTCGAGGTTGCCGCCCTCGACGTACTCCAGGGAAAAGTAGGGTCGCCCCTCGGCCTCACCCACTTCGTAGATTTGCACGATGTTGGGGTGCTGGAAACGCGCCACGTCTTCCGCTTCGCGCATGAAGCGGCTGCGTTCTTCTCCTTGAGCGTGTCCCGCCAGGATCATCTTCAGCGCGACGGTGCGACCGAGGTTGACCTGCACGGCCTTGTACACCACTCCCATGCCGCCGCGTCCAAGCTCGCAGTCGATCTCGTAGCCGCTCACCATCGGGATTGCATCGTCGCCCGGTGCCTCTCGTGTGCGAGGCAGACTATCGACCGTCTTGGCACTTTCGATGGTGCTGGTTCGTCGACGCATGGCTCACCCCCACAGGGACCGTCCTGTAAGGCTTACAGAGTCGCCCGCGCGAAGCAAGCGTGCTGTTTTACGAGCTACCCGCGCGAGTCCCGCTCACGGCGTAAGAGCTCACGCTTGCGTTCGACTCCCCAGCGGTAGCCGCCGAGCTCGCCATTTTGACGAATCACGCGGTGACAAGGTACCACGATAGCGACTGGGTTCTGCCCGCAGGCGGTGCCGACGGCGCGCGAGGCCCCGGGCACGCCCAATTGCCTGGCAAGCTCGCCGTAGGTGATGGTTTGGCCGGGAGCGATCTCGCGCAGCGCCTGCCAGACTCGCAGCTGAAAGCGAGTACCCAATAGATCGAGCGGCAAGCTGTTCGATGCAGGCTGCTGCTCTATCCATGCGACCACCATTTGCGCGAGGGCTCGCACCGCTGCGTCGTCTTGGACTACGTTGGCTTTGGCGAACCGCCGGCGCAGCTCGCGCTCCAGCTCGGTGGAGTCGTCTCCGAGCGCCACCCAGCACAAGCCGCGTTCGCTCGCCGCGCAAGACACGTAGCCCAGCGAGCTCGTGGTCACGGTGAAGCGAATCGTGCGACCCTCTCCGAACCGACGCACATCAGAAGGAGCCAGCCCGAGCGCCGGGCTATCGGAGTAGAAACGGCTGCTCGACGAGTAACCGGCGTCGTAAATGGCCTCGGTTACCGAAGCACCCTGTTCGAGTCGGTCGCGCGCTTTGGAGAGGCGCAGCGTGGCAACGTATTGGCGCGGTGTCATTCCGGTAGCCTGCTTGAACACCCGGTGCAGGTGCGATGCGCTCAGGCCGAGCGACTGCGCGAGCGCGTCGAGCCTCGAGCTCGGCCCGCCCTGCTCGAGCAGTTGTCGCGCGCGGGCGACGAGCTCGCTCTGCGGGTGAGTCTTGGGGCTTTCTGGCTTGCAGCGTTTGCAGGGTCGGTAGCCCGCCGCTTCTGCTTGAGCAGCGGTGGTGAAATAGACGACGTTGCGCCGCAGTGGAGGCCGAGCCGCGCAGCTGGGGCGGCAATACACACCGGTCGTGATCACGGCATAGACGAAGCTTCGGTCCGCCTGGGGGTCGCTGGTTTTGACCGCCCGGTAGCGTTCCGCCTCTGATTGGTAGGCCTGTACACTGTC
>CBFGRJ010000249.1:0-11031 GCA_965651135.1 uncultured Myxococcales bacterium | reverse complement strand
CGTTGCAGACTTTGTCGTCGGCGCAGGTGGTCGTCGACCAAGTGCCGTTGCTGCCGCACGTTCGCAGCGTGCCGTCCTGGCATTGTGTGGCTCCGGGTGAGCACTCGGTGCATCGACCCACGCCGCTGATGGTGGAGCACACCGGGGTGTCGCCCGAACAGCTCGTCGTCATGATGTTGCCCGCCATGGAGCACGACTGCATGGTCGTCGAGTTCGAGCATCGGTTGGTGTAGTTCCCCGGGTCGCACTGCACGCAGGTGCCGTCGTGGCAAACGGGGGTCCCCGTTCCGCAGCTCATGGTTTCCGAAACCCACGTCCCGGTCTGAGCATTGCAAGTCCTGACGCTCGACCCGGTGGCGCATTCGGTGTCGCCGGGGGCGCATTGGGGAGCGCAGAAATCGAGGGTGCCGCTGTTGATGCAGGCAATGTCGCAGGTGGTGCTGGCCTTCCAGGTTCCATCGGCGGCGCATTCGCGCACCGCACCGCCGGACGAGACGCATTCGCGCACGCCGGGCGTGCATTCAGTCGCGCAGAAGTCCGGGCCGTCGTCGTCTTCGATGCAGGTGTGCATGCAAGCGGAACCCGCGTCCCAAACGCCGCCCGTGCAGGTCTGGAGTGAATTGCCGCTGCACTGCTTGTCGCCCTCTTGACAAGTGCCGCAAAAATCGGCCTGGCCCATGTTGATGCAGCTGAATTCGCAATCGTCCAGGTGAGTCAACTCCGTCAAGTCGGCGGAGCACTGCTGGAGCTCGGTGGCGCCATTGCAGCGGCGCTCTCCCTCGGCGCAGGGGGCGCAGCGATCGTTGTTGCCGTCCTGAAGGCAGGTGAACGGGCAATCTTGGTGATCGACGAGGCTTCGCCGATCGGTGCTGCAAGTATCCAGGTCGTTGGTGCCGTCGCAGCGCTTTTCGTCGGCAAAGCAAACGGCGCAGTAGTCGGCGGTGCCATTGTTCACGCAACCGAAGCTGCACGTTTGTTGACTGGTCCATTCGGAGCGATCGGCGCTGCAGGTTCTACGCGATGCACCCGAGTTGAAGCACTGGACTTCACCTGCGATGGGGCAGGCCAAGCAAGCGCCCTCGTTGCCATCCATGCCGGTATCGCACAGCTCGTTCGAGCCGCAGTCGGTTTGGTCGACCCAGCCGTTACGACCTGCGGCGCAAGCCTGCAGCACCGAACCGTCGCAGTTGAAATCGGGCAGATTTTCGCCGCAAAGGGGTTGCCCACACTTGCCGTCTTCGCCCATGACCTCGCAGGTGTCGTTCAGGGCGCATTGACAGAGCTCGACCGTGTTGCAGGTGCGCTCCGGTGTCCAGACGGCGACGCCGCTGGAGTCGTCGCAAACCCGGCGGACGGCGCCGAAGCAATCGTAGGGCGGGTCGGGGCACTCGCTGAGACAGTTGGGGCCGCCCGCCGGATCGGTGTTGCAGGTGGTGCCGGCGGGGCATCGCTCAACCTCTAGCCACTCGGTCTGGCCGTTGGCGCACACCTGCCGCACATTCGACCCCGTGCAGCTGAAGATGCCGTCGTCCGCACAAATCGGCGTTCTACAGCGCTCGCTGGCTTGGTCGCAAAGTTCTTCGCTGGCGCAAACGGCTGCTTCTACCCAGGCCGTTCGGTCGTCATTGCAGCGCAGCAACCGCTCGGCGTCGCACCGAAAACCCTCGCAGGCGGCGGGTAGGCAGCTTCCCTCGGTGACGCCGGTCTCTTCGTGGGTGGTCACCGAGCACAGGGCTCGTGTCGCGCACTCTTCGACCAGTTCCCACTGCTCGTTCGCATTGCACTGTTCGAGGGTGGCTGCGTTGCAGCGGAAATCGCCCGGTGTGCAAGGGCCGCGACAGTCGCCCACGGTCGGATCACACGACTGACCTTCGGGGCAGACCATGAGCTCGTCTTCACTGGTTTGGTCGTCGCTGCATCGCAGCAGGCGCTGGCCATCGCAGCGGAAGCTTCCGGCAGGACCGCACGGGGCGTCGCACCGGGTGATCATGGCGGCCACGCGCGGATTGCGTGCTTCTTGTAGCCTGAGCTGGCAGACCGCGGAGGTGTCGCAGGTGTCCACCAGATTCCACATTTGCCGCCCTTGCGAGCAACGCTCGAGCCGGTTGTCCACGCAGCGCAATTCACCCGCCACGTTGCACACCGGCTCCATGCACACGCCCATGAAGCTTCCCAAATCGCTCATGGCGATGTCCACGGTGCGCTCGCAGAGCACCTCGCTATCGCAGCTGTCGAGCGGCTGCCAACCGACCCCGGGGATGCATTGGACCAGCTCCGTGGCCATGGCCGTCGGGTCGCTCGGGTTGGCAGCTACGCAATCCACCTCGCCCACCGAGGGACACTGCCCGCAGCTCGCAGGGTTGCACATGGCCGCCGAGTCGCATTCCTCGAGGCGGATCCAGCGAGAACCGTCGGGCGCGCACTCTTCTCGCCACGGACCGTTGCAGCGCAGGCTCGCCGGCTCGCAGACATTGCAGGTTCCATCGCTGCTGTCGCAGCGATCGGGCGTGGCGCAGGTATCCAGGAGCTCCCAACTGTTCAGATCTTCGCCGCAGGTCAGCAGGTATTCTTCGTTGCAGCGTACGCCACCTGCTTGGCAGAGCGTGGACTCGGGTGGATCCCAGCGGGGGTCGACGTCGAACTCGCCGAAGATCTTGTGGCAGCCGGCGCCAGCCATGAAGACCACGACCAGCGCCAGTCCGAGCAGCAGCTGGAGGTGTTTCATCGGTCCGGTGGCTAAGTGGTCACTGGGTGGCATGGCGCTTTCCCAAAGTGAAAGGTCGAATGGCCGTCAGGCGTGGGCCCGAGCGCGTGCCATGTTGCAGCGGCGCGAGCAAAGCACTTCCTCGATGGTGATCGCACGTACGGAAGCCTCCAGTATTGCCTTACACCTTGCCCCATGTCCGAGCAAGGTCGACCTTTCTGCCCCGCCCTGGAATCGACACCGCTTGCCGCGGAGCCACGACTTTGGCTTAGGATTTCCGCGGCCTTTGCCGCCCGAGGCGAGAGTCAGCCTCGGGTATCGTGCAGTCTCGACACTCTGACCGCGCAGGCCTTGTAGGCCGGTTGGCGCGAATACGGGTCGAAGGCCGGGAATGTCAGCCGGTTCATGGTTTCGTAGTGCATGGGCATGAAGACCTGGCCGGGCTGCACGGTATTGGTAACGAAGGCGCGAGCGTTCACGCTGGCTCGTTGCGAGGTCACGCTCACCTGTTCGTCCGGCAAGATGCCGAGCTCTTTGGCGTCCACCGGTGAGAGCTCGACGTAAAGCTCAGCGGGGCACAAGCGATTCAATACGCTCGAGCGCTTGGTTCGCGTTTGAGTGTGCCACTGGCTCGAGGTGCCGCGCCCGCTCAGCAGCAGGAGCGGGAAGCGCTCATTGGTCGCTTCGGGAAGCGGGGCTGGATCGCTGAACAGGAAATGCGCTCGGCCATTTTCCGTGAAGTAGCGACCGTCTTCGAACAAGCGCCGCTGGTTGTCGTCGAGCGAGCTGCCCTCCGGGAAAGGCCACTGGATGCCGCCCGCGCGGTCGAGCATGACGTAGTCTTTGACGCCGGTAATGTCACAGGGGCGGCCACGGCTGAGCCGCTTGAGGATCTGGAATACCGCTTCGGGGCTTTGCCACTCGCGAAACAAGTTGGCGCAGCCCCAAGCCTCGGCCACGAGTTGGAAGATGTGGAAATCGGCCAGCGCTTGGCCCGGAGCTCGCGCCACGCGTTTGATCACCCCTAGGCGCCGTTCGGAATTGATGAAGGTGCCTTCTTTTTCGCCCCAACCGGCCGCTGGCAGCAAGATATCGGCGAAAGCCGCGGTTTCGGTATCCTGATACATGTCCTGCACGACCAAACAGTCGAGCCGCGAGAGCACGTCTTTCAGGTGATCGTGGTTGATCCACGAGTGAGCGGGGTTGGTGGCTACGACCCAGAGGGCGCGTATCTTGCCAGCCAAGATTTTCTCGATGATCTGGTCGTACGCCAGGCTGGGCTCGGTGGGGATGCGCTCCGGGTCGATTTGCAGGACCTCTGCGACTTCGCTGCGGTGGCTGGCGTTGTCGAAAGAGCGACCGCCCAGCAGAGTCGTGGTGTTGCTGAAGATGCGCGAGCCCATGGCGTTGCACTGCCCCGTGATGGAGTTCGCTCCCGTGCCGGGTCGGCCGATGTTGCGGGTCATCAGCGCCAGCGCGATCAAGGCTTGCGCGGTGCGCGTGCCCTGGTGGCTTTGGTTCACCCCCATGGTCCACCAAAAGCTCACCCTTTTTCCGGATTCGATCAGCTCGGCCAGCAGCCTGATGCGCTCTTGGGAAAGGCCGGTCTCTGCTGCTGCCCGCTCGAGCGTGAACGCCATGACGTGAGCCGCGAAAGCCTCGAACCCGTCGGTGTGCTGTTGAATGAAGTCGCGATCGATGGCGCCGCGCACGATGAGCTCGCGCGCCACGGCATAAAACAGGGTCAAATCGCTCTTGGGCGCGAGAGCGAAATGATGGGTGGCCGCCATCGCGGTCTCGGTGCGGCGCGGATCGACCACCACGATGGTGGGTCGATGCCGATTTCGGCAAATGCGCTCCCACATGATGGGATGCGCGATACACAGGTTCGAGCCGACCAGAATGATGGTGTCCGACTCTTCGAAGTCTTGGTAGGTGAACGGTGGAGCGTCGAAGCCGAAGGCTTGCTTGTATGCGGTCGCCGCCGTGGCCATGCACTGGCGCGTGTTGCCGTCGCCGTGCAGCATGTTCATGCCGAATTTGCCCAGCGCTCCTAGGAACGCCAGCTCTTCGGTCGGCATCTGACCCGTTCCAAGCCAGGCGACCGCCTCGTTTCCGTATGTCGCCTGCACGGCCTTGAAGCGGCGAACCATGGCGTCGAGCGCCTTTTCCCAGCTGACTGGGCAGAGCTGGCCGTTTTTTCGCAACATCGGCGTCGTGGCACGCCCTGGACCCTTGAGCGGCGTCAGCGCCTCCCAACCTTTGGGGCAGGCCATGCCCAGGTTCACCGGATAGTCGACCGTCGGCGTGAGGCCAACGGCAACGCCGTCTTTGAGGTGGACATCGAGGCTGCAGCCGGTCGAACAGAAGCCGCACACCATGGCCGTGGTTTGATCGGGTGCTTTGCGCTCTGGCACCAGACCGAGGCCAAATCGACCGGGCGTGAGCAACAGCTCGCGCGTGAGGGGTCCGTCGCGCTTGACGAGCAACGTTCGCCCCAGCGCTCCGAGTTTCTTGCCCATACCCGTCATCGCAGGTCCGTCATCGGGAGGAGTGTCATCGCAGGGCCCCCGGCATGCGGGAGGCGGGAGCAGCGCGGAAGAACAGATAGCGTTCGGCCGCTTCGCCGAGCATGAGCAGCGTGAGCATGACCAGCGCCAGAATCTGCATGAAAGCTAGGTTCACGGGTGCGCTCAACAAGGCGAGCGGAATCAGGATGCCGCCCACTACTCCCGCGAGAAAGCGCAACCCAGTCGTACTCTTCAAGTCGCCCAACATGATTCTGGCCATGCGCTTGAAGACGGAGTTTCGGCGGTCTCGCGCGTGGAGCAAACCGCTCGCCTCGAACGCGAGCTTGGCCGAGCTAGCTGCCAGCACCACCCACAAGAGCGCGCTGGTCCCGGTGGCTAGCACTGCTGGGCCCGTCCATTGCGAAACCGCAAACACGGACGCTGCGCCCAGAATGCTGGTGGTCCCCAAAAACTTGGTGCCCGTGCGCGCGCCCGACCACGGTGCGCGTTTGGTGGCCACGTACACCATGACCGAGCAGAACACGCCAAGAAGCCCGATCACCGCGGCTGACAGCTGCACGACAGGTGCCGCCGCGAGCAGCGCGTCGCGGTAGGCAAGCTCGCCGAACAGCGTTGCTGCCGCCGGCGACGGTAGCGCCGTGAGCACCGCGTATGCGATGGCGAGCTTGGCAAACAACCCGAGCGCGAGTACCTCGCGGCTCATCCACGACGATTTGAGCCCCAGTACCGCACGCCACGCCAACCATGGTCGCCCCAGGTGAAACAAGCTGGCGCCCAGCGCCACCAGCGCCAGCGCACAGCCGAAGCTGGCCTGCAGCATTGGATTGCCGAGGCTGGCCCCCGTCAATCGTGAAATCACCGACTCTAGGCAGAAGGCGCCGATGGCAAGCTGAGTCAAAGTCAGCATGACCACGAGCGGGAAATGGGAGTGCTCTGGACGAGTGGTGTAGAAGTCCGCGGGCAGCAAGTTCGAGGGAAGCGGCTTTTTCGTTGCGTAAATGGTGGTGGGCAAGGTGTGCTCCGGCGTGGGCGCGCCCGGCAAAAAGCCGTTGGCTTCACTGCGCTGCACCACGCTTTCTTGATCCACCAATTGAATGGAAATGGCTTGGTTCGGGCAGGCCTGCACACAGGCAGGAGCTTCACCCGCGGCCAAACGGTTGCTGCACATGTCGCATTTGCGCACGATGCCGAGCTTCGCGTTGTACTTGGGCGCATCGTACGGGCACATCAGCGTGCAGTACTGGCAGCCGAAGCACTGGTCATCGAGGTGCTTGACGATGCCGGTGACGGGGTCCTTCTCGTAGGCTTGGGTGGGGCAGCCGTGCATGCAAGCCGGCTCCAGACAGTGGTGGCAAGAGGTGGTCACCGTCTGCTGTGCCGGTGCGCTGGGCAGGCCGCCATGCAAGAGGCCCGTCGTGCGCCAGAGCTCGCTTTCATCGAGGCCATTGAGACTATGGCAGGCGGTAACGCACGCCTTGCAGCCCGTGCAGGCATCCAGATCGACCTGAAATGCGTACTGCTCCCCGGGCCGAGGGCGTTCGAGCGGAATCAAGTCTTGGTAGTACTGGCGCTGTTTGGGAACTTGGTGGCTTTCGTGCAAGCGAGCGAAGCGCTCGACGGCGGTCAGCGTTTGCTGATCTTGCAGCAGCTTGGCCACCGAAAGCACCGGAAGCCGCCGCTTCGACCGGGGCTGACGTTCCACCCTGGGCAACGAGGCTTCAATCACGGCGCTGCTCACCTTGGTACTCCAATCCAGACCCGTCCGTCTTTCACGCGAACCGGGTAGCTCGGCAGGCGCACCTTGGGATCGTCCAGGCATTGCCCGGTTTCTAGCGCGAAGTTTTGCTTGTAGATGGGTGAAGCCACCTTCAGCGTGCCTGCTTTGTCTCCGATGATTCCACGAGCCATGACGAAGGCCTGGCTGAAAGGGTCGAAATTGGAGAGAGCATAAAGCGGTCCGTCCGCCGTAGGTCGGAAGATGGCTATTTGATGGCCGCGTACCAAGGCAGCGGCACCGGTTCCGATCACGATGTCTCCGAGCGCGCAGACCTCGACCCATTGAATCGAATCAGAGGCTGCACTCGGCGTTTTATCGTTGTTCAGAGCGAGCATGCGCGTGGTCTCCTCGGTCACTCTTGAAGCATGGGCAGGTGCACTTGATTGGCCAGGCGCTCTCGCTTCTCGTGCCACTGCGCAGGCCGGTGCTGTTCACGCTCGGGCACGAACACCACGCTAGGGTCCGCCTCACTGCTATTGAGAAACGGCTTGAATGCCTTGAGACGCTCGGGATCGTTGACGGTGGTTTTCCATTCGCACTGATAAGTGCGCACGACATGCTCCATTTCGGTTTCGAGCTCAGCGGCAATGCCCAGTGAATCTTCGACGATGACGCGCTTCAGATAATCGATGCCGCCTTCCAAGTTGTTGAGCCAGGAGGCGGTGCGCTGCAGTCGATCGGCGGTTCTGATGTAGAACATCAGAAAGCGGTCGAGGTACTTGACGACCGTGTTTGCGTCGATGTCCTGAGCCAACAGTACGGCGTGTTGGGGTTTCATGCCGCCGTTGCCGCAGACATACAGATTGAAGCCGCGCTCCGTGGCGATCACGCCGAAGTCTTTGCCCTGAGCTTCGGCGCATTCGCGGGCACAGCCCGAAACGGCGCCTTTGAGCTTGTGGGGGCTCCGCAGCCCTTTGTAGCGATTCTCGAGCAAGATGGCCAGGCCGACCGAATCGCCGACACCATAGCGGCACCACGTGCTGCCCACGCACGATTTGACGGTGCGCAAGGCCTTGCCATAGGCGTGACCCGACTCGAAGCCCGCGTCGACCAGCTCGCGCCAAATGCTGGGGAGCTGATCGAGCCGCGCGCCGAACATGTCGATGCGCTGCCCGCCGGTGATCTTGGTATAAAGACCATACTTTTCGGCGATTCGCCCGAGGGTCATCAGCTGCTTGGGGGTGACTTCGCCGCCGGCAATGCGCGGAATCACGGAGTAGGTTCCGTCGCGCTGAATGTTGGCGAGGTAGCGGTCATTCGTGTCCTGCAGCCCTGCGTGCGGCTCTTTCAGGATGTACTCGTTCCATGTCGAGGCCAAAATGGACGCCACCGCAGGCTTGCAGATCTCGCAGCCCACGCCGCTGCCGTGGCGTGCGATCAGCTCGTCGAACGTCTTGATCTTTTCTACCCGCACCAGGTGATACAACTCTTGCCGGCTGAACTCGAAGTGTTCGCACAGGTGGTTGTTGACCTCGAGCCCCGCGCGCTTCAGCTCGCTGTTCAAGAGCTGCCCCAAGAGCGGCACGCAGGAACCGCAGCCGGTGCCTGCCTTGGTGCAGGACTTGATGGCCCCTACCTCGCGCAGCTGTTCCGTGCGGATCGACCGGCAAATGGTGGCCTTGTCCAGGTTGTGGCAGGAGCAAATCGTCGCCTTGTCCGGCAGAGCATCGACGCCCAGCCCGGAGCTTTGGGAGGCGTCGCGCGCTTCTACGATGAGTTGATCGGGTTGATCGGGCAGCGGCAGATCGTTCTGCACGTAGCTGACCAGCTCCGCGTAGCGCGAGGCATCACCGACGAGGATGCCGCCCAAGAGGCGCTTCGTGTCGGGGCTCAGCACTAGTTTCTTGTAACTGCCCGTCAGGGTATCGAGCAGGCTGATCTCCTTGGCGCCTTTGGTCGTGCCGAAAGCATCGCCGAAACTTGCGACGTCGACTCCGAGCAGCTTGAGCTTGGTGCTCATGTCGAAATCGGCGAACTCGTTGGCTTCGCCGGTGATGACCGCCGCACAGGTCTCCGCCATGCGGTAGCCGGGAGCCACCAGGCCGTAGCAGCGGTCGTCGAACGCCGCACATTCGCCAATGGCGTAGATGTGCGGGTCGCTGGTGCGTGTGCTGCGATCGATCACGACGCCTCCGCGCGCGGCGACGGCGAGTCCACTGGCGCGGGCGAGCTCGTCACGTGCCCGAATGCCGGCCGAGAACACCACCATATCGACAGGGAGCTCGGAGCCGTCCGCAAAACGCAGCGCCCGCACCTTTCCCTGGTCGTCTTGAAGGATGCTTTGGGTGCTGGTGTTGACGTGAACCTGCACGCCGAGCTCTTCGATACGAGCGGACAGAAGCGCGCCACCCGCAGAGTCCACCTGCAGCGGCATCAAACGCGGTGCGAACTCCACGACGTGGGTCGTGAGCCCCAGTGATTGCAGTGCCTTGGCTGCTTCTAGACCCAAGAGTCCGCCGCCAATCACCACTCCGACGCGGCACTCTCGGGCCGCTGCCTGAATCGCCTCGAGATCGGCGAGTGTGCGATACACGAAGCAGCCGGGTGACGCCGCGCCCTGAATGGGCGGTACGAATGCGCGCGAGCCCGTGGCCAGCACCAATACGTCGTATCCTAGCGCTACGCCAGCCTTGGTCGTGAGCGAGCGCGCCTCACGATCCAAAGCGACGACCGGATCGCCGGCGAGGACGCGCACACCGAGCTCTGCGTAGACCGCGGGGTCGGCCAGTGCCAGGTCGCTCTTTCCCTTGCCCTCGAAGAACTTGGAGAGGTTCACGCGATCGTAGGCGAGATCGACTTCCTCGGAAACCACCGTGACATCGAACTGTGCAAGCAAGCCTCGCTCGGCCACCTTATTCACGAAGTGGTGACCCACCATGCCATTGCCCACGACGACCAGTGAACGCTTTCGCTCTGGTTTGGCACCGTCGTTCGTCATGACCCTAGACTCGATCACGATAGGTTTCCCTTCTGTATGATGTTTGGATCGCGAACGTTTCGCTGCTTACGGCGAAGTCGTCGCAACCGCTGGACGGTCGGCGTGAGAAAGGCCGTGGATGTATCGCATCATCGCCACCGCGAGCGGTCCCATTTTGGGATGCTCGGGAATGACTTGAACGCGAACACCGCGAGATTGCAGCACCGCAGTGCACTTGGGGCCTACCGCGCCAACGACGACACGTTCATTGAGCGCGCGCACCAGTGAACGCTCGATTCTCATGTCCTCGGCGACCTTCATCAAATGACGAAATTGGATCTGGCAGGTGATCGCCAGGCCATGAATCTCGCGCTCGACGATGCGCCTCACCAGCTCTTGCAGGCCCGAAAGGTCCGCCGGCATCAGCCAGCGGTAGAGCCAGAACTCCTCCAAATTGGCTTGCCACGCGATCAACGTTTCTGCGAGCGTGTCGCTGCGTTCTCCGTAGTGAAACAAAAGCACCCTCTTGCCGGCAAGATCGATGCCGCTCATGGCGTCGAGGACTTCCGCCGCGGTGAAGGGTTCTTGAGCCGACAGCGTGGGAGGCAATCCGAAGCCGCGTAGGGCCGCGGTGGGCTTTGGACCACGACACACCGTGGTCACCTGTCTGAGCGCATGGACCAAATCGGGACGTCGACCGATTTGCTCGGCCGCTTCGAACAGCAGCGAAACGGCCACGCCGGTCATGAAAATGACCATTTCGTAGCGAGCCGCTTCGAGGTCGTCGATCAAGCGACGTGCGGCTGGCAGGGTCAGCTCCGGCGACTCACGCACGGCGGGTACCGAAAGCGGTGTACCACCATGCTTGGCGATCAAGCGGGCGAGCTCGCTGCTCATTCTGGACTCGAGAAGCGCAACGATGGGAGCGGGGCTCATGACTCCGCTAGCGTTTAGCAGTTTGTGTGCCATGGGCTGCCTGGTAGCTGCTTGGCGCCCGCGGGCCCGCTAGTTCAGCACTCCATAAAGTAGGTCGAGTCTGGGGTTTTGTCGTTGGTTTTTGCGTTGGTGTTTGGGGTGGTCGACGGGGCTGTGAATTTCGTCG
>CBFGRJ010000248.1:0-11091 GCA_965651135.1 uncultured Myxococcales bacterium | reverse complement strand
AAGCGCCGAGACAGCTCGAGCAACCGAGCGGCGACGGTATCGAGCGCCTCATCCCAGCTGATCGCCTGCCATCCGGGATCGGGATCTTCCTTGGGCCGCGTGCGTTTCAGCGGCGTCAGCAGCCTTTCTGGATGATAGACGAGCTCGGGAGCCGCCTTGCCTTTGATGCATAACGCCCCACCGGTCGGATGCGACGGATCGGCCTCCAACGACACGAGTCTGCCGTCCTGCACTACCGCTCGAGCGCCACAGCGCGAAACGCACAGGGCGCAGTAGGTGGGAACCGACTCGCGTGTCTTTTCGGTGTTCATCCCCGGCACCTCGATTGCTTGCAGCATGCCACCGGCCAGAAGGCGATTCCAGGCATCCGGCAACCCACAGTGGTAAGCCACCGGTTCTCTCAATCAAAATCCGATCTTGCTTGGCATCCGAAGCCAACGATCCAAGCTGAGCTCATGGACCTGCCAGTGAACCCTCCGGTGCTCCCCATGCTTGCCAAGCGCGTGGCTGAGCTGCCTAGCGGCGAAGGATTCATCTTCGAGCCGAAGTGGGACGGCTTCCGCGTGCTCGTCTTTCGGGACGGTGACGAGATCTATTTGCAGAGCCGGGACACGAAGCCGCTCAACCGGTACTTTCCAGAGTTGCCCGAGCCGCTGAAGGCGCAGCTGCCCGAGAGAGTGGTGCTCGACGGTGAGTTGGTCGTGGCTCGGGACGGCGTGCTCGACTTCGAAGCGCTCCAGCTTCGCGTTCATCCGGCAGCCTCGCGAGTCGAGCTTCTGTCGCAACAAACGCCGGCGTCCCTGGTGTTTTTCGATCTCTTGTGTCAGGGCGACCGCAATCTATCGGAGCGTCCCTTTGTCGAGCGGCGAGCGGAGCTCGAACAGGTATTGGCAGGCTCGAAAGCCCCCATTCACCTAACGCCCGCCACCCGCGACCGCGCGCTAGCCGCCGATTGGTTTCAGCGTTTCGAGGGGGCAGGCCTCGATGGCGTCATGGCCAAGCCACTGATGGGGACCTACGAGCCAAACAAGCGCGTCATGTACAAGGTCAAGCACGAACGCGAGTGCGATTGCGTGGTGGCAGGGTTTCGCTGGCACAAAACTGGGCATGAAAGCAAGGTCGGCTCTTTGCTGCTCGGCCTATACGACGAGGCCGGTGTCTTGCACCACGTGGGCGTCGCCGCGAGCTTCACGGACAAGAAGCGCCAAGAGCTGGTCGACTTCCTTGCGCCCTACCGTAAAGACGCTCTCCGCGATCACCCCTGGAAGGCATGGGCCGGCGCAGATACCGAGTCCGTTGCTTCCGATCAACGCATGCCAGGGGCGAAGAGTCGGTGGAGCCAAGGCAAAGATCTGTCGTGGCAACCGCTGAGGCCGGAGCTAGTAGCCATGGTGGCCTACGATCACATGCAGGGAACACGATTCCGGCACACCGCGCATTTCAGACGCTGGCGCCCCGACAAACCCCCGCGCGACTGCACCTACGCCCAGCTCGAAGTCGCCGCCCCCGAAGAAGTCGCCGCCATCTTCGGCAGCAGTTAGCCCCAATCCGACATTCGTCGAATTGGGGCCGGCTGTCAGCGATCAGCAATCAGCCCGCCACGGCCCACTGTGATGTTGCGTGAGGATTGGTGGATGGGCTGATGGCTGAGAGCTGAAGGCTGATCGCCGGCTAGTTTAGTTTTTGAGGCGCTTGGGGTACGCGCGTGTGGGATCGTCGTCGGGATCGGGGCGTTCGGGAGCCGGCCGAAGGCTTTCAGGTACGTGCCGCAGATTGATCCGAATGCGCGTCCAGGTCGACGATCGGCCGCGCATCGAATCCACCAGCACGTCTTCCGGCTTCAAGTAGCTGGCGATCTCCGCGTGCCGCGCCTTCCAGCGCTCTAGGCCCGCAAGGGCGGCGTCGCGATCGGGCGAGTTTGCCACCACGATGAGCGGCATCGACGAGCGCCTCCCTGCCCCTCTGCTCGACTTGGCCCGTGATGGCGCTACTCGCGTCGGCTCGCTGGTAGCCTTTCGGAAATGTGGGGGCCACGGTGCGTCTCCAAGCCCCGCCGCTGCGTCCCGTCGGGCAAGCTCGAGCAGAGGTTCGAGCGAACCCACCGCTTGGTCCATGGCTGCATGGGGGTCGCCGCGCTCGGCGAATCGCCGAGGCACCGTGAACACCGTGAAGTCGGCCGGCTCGGCCACGGACACCTCGTCCCAGTCGAGCGGCGCAGAAACACGCGCATCCGGCAACGGTCGCACCGAATACGCGCTGCACGTGGTGCGGTCCTTCGCGTTTTGGTTGTAGTCGAGGAACACCCCGTGCCGCTCCTCTTTCCACCATTTCGAGGTCGCCAATTTCGGCGCGCGCCGCTCCACCTCGCGCGCCAAAGCCAACGCAGCCTGCCGCACATCCGCAAAACCCCAGCGCGGTTCGATGCGGACGTTGACGTGCATGCCTCGCGAACCGCTCGTCTTCGGCCAGCCTTGCAGGCCCAGCTCATCGAGTAGCGCGCGCACCTCGAGCGCCACGCGCCTCACGTCTGCAAAGCCCACGCCTGGACCGGGGTCGAGATCGATGCGGAGTTCGTCTGGGTGCACTAGATCGGAGGAACGCACCGGATGGGGGTGAAGCTCGATGCATCCCAAGTTGACCACCCACGCGAGCCCCGCTTCGTCGTCGACGACCACCTCTTCGGCAGTACGCCCGGAGGGAAACGCGAGGGTGGCCGTTTTGATCCAACTGGGGCGCTTGCTGGGGGCACGCTTTTGATAGAAGGCAGGAGCTTCTGCGCCGTTGACGAAACGTTTGAGCACCAGGGGCCGATCGGCGATACCCTTGAGCGCACCTGGCGCAACCGACAGGTAGTATCGCACGATGTCGAGCTTCGAGAGCTGCGCTTGCCTGGTGAAGTAAGGCTTGTCGGGGTGGGTGATGCGCACTTCGTGCCCCGCAAGCATCAAGACAACTGCGGATTCGTCTTTGCTTGCCATGTTCCCCGGGGTGCTTGGCGCATCGACTCCGCGAGCCGCTGCTCAAAGATGGTACAGCATCAGGTAGACGACCACCCCGCTCAGGGAAACATAGAGCCAAATGGGTAGCGTGATCCGCGCCACTTTCTTGTGCAGCTCCACGCGGTTCGTCCAGCCACGGTAAATGGTAAAAAGCGCCAGGGGCACGACCAGCGCAGCCAGCAGAATGTGCGGGATGAGTATGGCGAAATACAGCGTGCGCACCAGCCCCTGCCCCTGAAACGGAACGGACCCCACCTGCGCGTGATGAAGCAAATACGTCACCAGAAAAATAGCGGAAAATCCAAAAGCGGTGAGCATGCTGGCGCGGTGGGCAGCGATATTTTTCTGCCGCACGAAGCCGAAACCCATCAGCAGACACAAAGCAGCCGCGGCGTTCAGCAGGGCATTGACGCTGGCCAGGGCAGTGGGCGCATGCGCACCGCGCTCGGCTGGAAGCGCGTAAATGACCACGCCGACCGCCAGCACCACCAGGCCAGAAAGCACGTAGATGGCGGCGCGCACTCCCTGAGATTCACGGGACGATTCGGTAGTCATGACGAGTGGAGCCTCACGCCCAAAATTGTATCCGCTTCACGTTGGGCTCGTGATCTTTCGTAAGCGCGCCGCTTTCGGCTTGTTTCATCAACCGCCATACCTGCGGCCCCATGAGATCGAGCTCACTGGATACGAACTGCTCACCACCGAACCGCCGCACCGTTTCTGTCTGGAGCTTCAGAATTCTGGCGTCTTGATGAAAAATTCTCATCGCGAAGGGCTCGATCAGATGCTTGAGAAAGCGCGCCGGAACGCGCGTCTTGAACGTCGCGACGGCGAACATCTTCGTCAGGGTATCGCTCACGGGCGTGCACAACGAAGTGATCAGGAAATGATTTTCCTCACCCAGGCGGTATTCGACCTGTGCGATCGAGGGCAGAAAAAAGCGATCCCAATGTTCAACGATGCCGCCGCTGGGTGACAGGATCTTGGCTACGGCGCCAGGAGGCCGCGGCTCTCCCTCGTATTCAATCACCACGCGATCGGGGTACCGGGACACGACCGCGGTGATGCGGTGCTTCTTGCCGCCTCGAAACAGGCCGCGATGCAGAAAAGCCGTGTGAGGAACATCGAGCGCGTTCTCGATCGCGGCGTGCAATGTGGACTCCACCCGTACCTCGCGCATCACCGTTGCGTAAGGCTTGCCGCGAGGCTCACCCAGCTCGAAAGGCTCCGATTCGGGCTCGACATCCGGCGTGGCATAGACCCACACCAAACCATGGCGCTCCTTGGCTGGATACGACGGCACTCGCCAAGCACTCGAGTGCTCCCCCATGAGTCCAGGTACCTTGACGCATCGCCCCTCTCCGTCGAAACGCCAGCCGTGGTAAGCGCACTCGAGCGATGCATCGGGCTGCACTCGACCGGCAGAAAGCGGAACGTTGCGGTGCGGGCAGCGGTCCAACAGCGCGGCAACCCCCGCCTTCGTGCGAAAGACGACTAGAGGTATTCCGAGCAGCGTCACCGCCATCGGCTTGCGCCGCAGCGTCTCCGAAAGGCAAACCGCGTACCAGTACTTGGCCAGCCGGGCGACCGAATAATGCCCCTTGGCGGGTGGGGGCGCGAGCAGCGGCAGAGGTGTCATCGTCGAAAAAGGCTGCCGGTGATCTTTAGCGCACTCGGCGGGATTGTCCGCGACAATTGTGGGCCCCCGAAGCTTCATCAGCGGCTCAATTTGCCGTCCAGCGGTGGGCGCTCTAACGTGTATCACGCAAGCTGGAGGTGCTTAGTGGTCGACAAACGCAACGTGAGCTTCATGCGGTCTCTGTGTCTGGGTGAAATCGAAGAGGACATCATCATCCCCTTCCCCGAGATTTCCGACCAAGAGAAAGAGACGCTGCGCACGGTCACGGACTCCATCGAAGCGCTGTTGAAACCGCGGGAAGCCGACTTCAAGGTCTGGGACGAACGAGGAGAGCTGCCGAGCTCCTTCGTGGACGAGCTCAAAGAGTTCGGCATGTTCAGCTTTGTCATACCGGAAGAAGCCGGGGGCATGGGCTTCGGCAGCATGGCGTACTCCCGCGCGCTCCAGGAGATCGCTCGCTACGATGCCTCGGTAGCCGTTACGGTCGGCGCACACAGCTCGATCGGTATGCGGGGCCTCCTTTTGTACGGCACCGAAGAGCAGCGCGCCAGGTACTACGCGAAGCTGGCCAGCGGCGAGATGGTTGCCGCATTTTGTCTGACCGAGCCCAGCTCGGGCTCCGATGCGGCGTCGATCAAGACTAGGGCCGTGCGCGAGGGCGACCACTTCGTGATGAACGGAGAGAAAATCTGGATCACCAACGGCGGCATCGCCGACTTTTTTACGGTGTTCGCCAAAACGGGTGCGCCCGACGAACGCCGGCACCTGAGCGCCTTCATCGTCACGCGCGACATGCCCGGAGTGATCATCGGCAAGCACGAAGAAAAGATGGGCATTCGCGCCAGCTCCACGACCACCGTGACCTTCGAAAACGTGCGCGTCCCCGCGGAAAACATGCTGGGAGAAGAAGGCAAAGGCTTCAAGATCGCGATGAACATCTTGAACAGCGGTCGTACCGGTCTAGGTGGCGGCTCGGTGGGAGGCATGAAGCGGCTGATCGGTATGGCCGCTCAGCAAGCCAACAGCCGCATCCAGTTCGGCAAGCCGATCTCCGAGTTCGGGCTGATCAAGAAAAAAATCGGGCAGATGGTCGTCGACTGCTACGCGGCCGAATCGGTGGTCACAATGGTGGGTGGCCTGACGGATCAAAAGTACGAGGACTATGCGATCGAAGCGGCCATCAGCAAAGTATTCGCGAGCGAAGCGCTGTGGACCACCGCGGACGAAGCCTTGCAGATCGCCGGCGGCAATGGATACATGCGCGAGTACCCCTACGAGCGCGCCGTTCGCGACAGTCGTATCAACCGCATTTTCGAAGGCACGAACGACATCCTGAGACTTTTCATTGCGCTCACCGCGATGAACGACGTAGGGCGTCAGCTCAAGGAGCTGGCGCAGGGCTTGGAAGGCGTGTTCAACGATCCCATCAAAGGCTTCGGTGTGCTGAGCGATTACGCCCTAAGGCGCGCCACGATCGCCACCGGGATACGTCGCGAGAAGTATCGGTTTTCGAAGCTGAATCCGCTGCTGCGCCAGCAGGCTTCGGTGTTCGAAGACGCCACACGCGATCTCGCGGCAGCAACCGATCGCCTGCTTCGCAAACATGGTCGAAAAATCATCGAGCGACAGTTCGCCACGAAGCGCTTGGCAGACATCATGATCGACTTGTTCGTGCTGGCCAGTGTGCTCAGCCGAGTACACAGCGCCATCGAGGCGCAGGGCGAGAAGAAGGCTGCGCGAGAGTTGGAGATTGCGACCGCGTTCGCGAGCCAGGTGCGACGCCGCGTGCGCGTCAATATCGACGAGATTGACGACAACGCCGACGAAGAGATCAAGAGTCTGGCCGACTATACGTTTACCGTCGAAAAGTACGTCTGGGACGTCATCTGAAACCCTCGCGCCAGAAGGCCTCGTCGGTCGCTCGCCGGCTCGCGCAGCGTTCAAGCATTGGCTGACACCTAGCCGGCTAAGTCGTCCATATCACGTGCCTTAGCCGGGAATGACCCAGTCGTGACTGGAGGCGGCGAGCCTGTGTGTCCATGTCATCCATGTCACACGTGGGCGCTGCTATTTTGCGTGCCGGCGCTCGAAGCCTATTTCCATTGAGCTCGGCTTGGTGCATGAAAGAAGGCGCTGGGAGGTGTCGTGTTGGAAATGCCCAAGGTTGACCCAAGTGACCCTACTCAATCAAAAACCGAAGCCAGTAAGGCCGGCGAAGCGCTCGAGACGACGACTCGACGTCGCAGGAAGCGTCCGGTTCGGTCGCGCAGTATTCGCGTCGCACGCGCCAGCAAGCGAGAAATCGAACACGCGCGCCTGCGCCTGAGAACCGAGCCGCTGCCCGAGCGACCGCGCACACGCGCGGAATGCAAGAGCGGCCCGCGGCCGTGCCCGCACGTGTCTTGCAAGCACCATTTATACCTCGATGTTTCGCCGTACACCGGTACCATCAAGATCAACTTCCCCGATATCGAAGTTTGGGAGATGCGCGTGTCGTGCGCTTTGGACATAGCCGACCACGGCGGCATGCGGCTCGAAGACGTGGGCGAGCTGATGAACGTCACCCGTGAACGAGCACGTCAAATCGAGATACAAGCGTTGGCCAAGCTAGAGCTCGGGGACAAGCACTTCACTTTGCGAGACTACGTCGAATAGCTCCCGCATTCACAGCTGGTGCATCGTGATCACCAGCGCCACCCAAACGGGCGTCACGATGTGAGGCACAAGCTGCCAGACCACGACCAAGCCCAATAGGCCGTACATCGGAGTCTCACGCACCTTGGCCATGAAGCCGCCCACGCGCTCCGGCCAGAAGCCTTCGATGACGGCCGCACCGTCCAGCGGCGGAACGGGAAGTAGGTTGAAGATGGCCAACAACACGTTCAGCGAAAACATCACGCTGAGCACGCGCGCAAGGGCGCCGAGCGGCGTGTTCAGTGCTTCACCCGGCGGTGTGACGAGAGTGTCGAACGAGGGCGCTTCCGAGAGCATCAACAGGTCGGCCTTCGACAACGCAATCAGACTGACGAAGGCGATCGAGGCCAAGACAACGTTCGCACACGGGCCTGCAAGCGACATCAATGCGTAGCGTTTGGGATGCCGGCTCGCCCAAAACGGGTTGTAAGGTGCGGCCCCCCAACCGATCATCGACGTCATGTTCGACAGGAACATCGAGGCCAGCGGTACGACCACCATGCCGATAGGTGAGCGCTTGATGTGTGGCCTCGGGTCCAGGCTCACCTGTCCGCCTTCGTATGCAGTGCTATCCCCACCCTTGAACGCGACGAATGCGTGGGCAAACTCGTGACACGTGGTGCTGAACACGAACACGAGAAACCACACCAAAATGTCAGCGATCATCAGCGATGCTAGCCAGTTACTCTCGGCCCGCGAGCAAGTAAAGTCATAGCGTGGGGCAGGTCACCCCGCCACACGCGCCCATGGTGTACATTTCTCGTTGTCTCTCGTTGTCCCGATTGCTCTGGTCAAACGCGCTCGTCTCGGTACACTCGCCCCGCTGACGAGGCTGAGTGATGCCCTCTCGACGCTGCCTGTGGAAATTGCCTTTGCTGTTGGGGTCTTGGCTTGCCGGCGCCTGCGGTGGACCTTCGGCGAAGCTCATCACGGTGCAATCCGCCGGCTCGCAGGGAGAGCTGACCCTGATCGTGCGCAACCGCACCGATGTCGTGATCGACGGCTTTTACCTCGCGGAAACCGAAAAGGTGCGAACAGCCGTGGGGCACGCCGAGCTCGGCTCAGTCATGGAGGCCGAAACCTGGGGCGACGATCTGCTGCGGTCGTCACTCGAGGCCAACGAGGAGCAGTCGATTCGGGTGCGAACCGCGGGGAGCTGGGACGCACGGCCGGTCGACGAAGAAGGGCGCTTTCAGCACATTGCGGGTCTGCGGCTCCAACCAGGTGGACGGTACATCCTCGAGCTACACGACGGCGGCTGGAGGTATTTTCACTGAGGCGCGGAGCCGACTCGAGCTCGATCTTTCGCCCCGCGCGTGCCGTTAGAAGGTCTTGAGCACGCTGTGAACGCGGCAGCGACGCGTTTAGTAAGTTGCTGAATTCACTTTGATCGGGGAGCAGGCGTTGCATTAAAGTGCAGAATGCATGCATAATGCATTCTGATGCACTGGTTAGGGAGGAGCTCGCCGTGGGCTGGTTGCGCAGCCTGATGGATGCTGCCGAGCCGCCAGTGCGTAGTTTCGGCACGCTGGCGCGCGAGGTACTAAAAGCTCCCACCTGGCCGGACGCAACACGACCTCAACCCCGGTCGCTGGCCGCGCTTTTCAGTAAGCTCGACCGCAGGCAGGAGCTCGACTGGCTCGCCGACAGGCCAGAAGTTCAGCGCGCCCTCGCCTCGGCGTTGGCCTGCCCGCTGGGCTCGGTGACCGCTGTGCTCGAACCTCGAGCGCAAGTGGTTCAGGAGCTCGGGACGCTGCGTCTGAGCGAGGTACCCTACGCACAGCCGCTCGATCTCGTGCGCGAGCCCCTTTGTCCTGGGTTTCCTCCCGAAGTGACGCTGCCCGGCGTTTGGAGCCGCACCTGGTGGTATGCGCCGGCCGGCGCGGGCCGCAACCTGGTGGAGGCCTGGCTGCGCGCGCGAGGCGCGTGCCATGTGGTGCACGCCGACGAATGGGCGTCGGGCCTCGCGAAACTCCCGTCGCAGGGCGCCACGCTGCTGTCGCTCGATCGCGTGGACCACGCCGATCTGCGCTCGATACGCGACGACGTCTGCATCGCCGCTCCCTGCTTGCCCCAGGGTGAGGGCTCGAGTGCTTGGTACGTGGTTCGCTCGCCTGAGCCGAGCGACTATCTGGACGAGCTCGTCGGCTGGCTCGCGCGGCGCTTGCCGGACGACGGCCACTTCGATCCCGAGACTTGCCGGCGCTGGCTACGCGCCGGACCTTTGCAAGAAGGAGCGCTCGACTCGCTGGAGACCCTTCTGGGCCTGTGCAGCGTAGCCGACGAGATCGGGATCCGGCGCATCGAACATCAATCGATCGATGGCGTCGCTGCCAGCTATTTCGCACACCGCCTGGGTCACGCGCATTCTGCGGACAATGCCGCCGTAGCCTGGCTGCGGCGCGCGGGGTTGGGGGTGATGATAGGCATCGTGGCGCGGCTTTTGCTCGATCGCGAGCGATCCATCGATCATCCACGCAGCTTCGATGATTGGCTGGCGGTGGTGCCCGTCGAGCACCAGCGCGGCGGAGATTTGGAATGGATGAAGTTGGCGCTTTCCAGCGCCGATAGCCCGGTGCGCCCCCGTGACATCGCACGAGCTGCCGCGCGAATGCCACCCGGCTCGTTCCGCGTCGTCCAGGCTCTAGAGCAAGCGCAGCTCCTGAAACGGACCGACGGCCATGCACTGTCGCTCGCGCCGCGTTGGTTTGCGTGCGCCTTGCAGCGAAGTGCGCGCAGGCAGCTCTTGGACTCCTCGCCGCTCGAGTGGGGTGAGGCGCTGCTCAATCCGCGTGAGGCGCCCGAGCTGCTTTCACATCTGATAGAACGCGCGCTCGAGCTCGACTACACTCCCATCGAAGCGGCGCTCGAGCTCGACACGGAGGACGATCCGGCGAGCGTTGCGGCAGTAGAAGCCAGCTTCGTGGCCGCAGGCATGGCCGTCTTGGCTGGGCTCGATGTCCCACAAGAGCTGCTCGAAACCTTGTGGGACGAGCAGCTTGGGTTGCTCGTCGAGCTCGACGGTGCGCTGCCCCGCACGCGACTATTGTTTGCGGACACGTCTGGCGACAATGCGCGAGCAGACGGCTGGTTCGTGCCCGGCACGCTGCACTTGGCGGCGCTGGCCATTTCAGAACAGCTACCGCATGGGGTCGGAAAGCGCCATCGGCTGCTCAGACCCTGGTCCGAAACGGAGCCTTCCCCGCTGCTCCTCGAGCTATACGACTCGCTAGAAGGCGTGCTGAGAGGCAGCCACATGACGCAAGGCTCGAAGCAGGCAGCCGTCGCAGTGGTCGACCGCATGCGGCAGACGCTGGGTCAGCGCGAAGAGCGCTTGCACATTCTCGAACGACCCGGCGCGATTCTGGACGAGATCGAGCATGAGGTCCTCGATTTCGACAGCGTGAAGCACCTGGACGCGCTGCCCGGCGGGATCGGTACGCTCAAGGCTCTCGCCGAGCAGAGGGGCATGCCTTGGTCAAAAGTAGGGCAGGCCGTCTGGCATGCCTGGAATCAGGCGGCCAGACCCGAGACGGGCGCCGCATTTCTGGCCCCGGAGCACGCCGGAGCCGACCTGCTCTGGAGCACTATCCCGCAAAGCCTGCTCGAGGAGCTGCTCACGGACGCTCGCGCCAGCGGTGTTCCCTTCTCGGCATTTGGCGCCGAGCAATGGTCGGCTTTTTTGCATGTGGCGGAGCGCCTGGACGCAGCGGTGGAACGCGAGTGGTTCACCCGGGTATTTCCGTGGCGGGTGATGCC
>CBFGRJ010000247.1:0-11109 GCA_965651135.1 uncultured Myxococcales bacterium | reverse complement strand
GCAGTCGGTCGTGCTGCGGCGCAAGCAGGCGCCACCGGCTCCCCCCACGGGCTGATGGCATCGTAGAGCTGCGCATGAAAATCCGCATGCACCTCGGCTTCGGCGGCAAGCGCGACTCGAGGTAGACACGCCGCCACGATGATCGCCGGCACCACGGCGCGCCGCTTCATGACAGAAGGCCCCGAAAAGCCCTTGGGACAGCGCCAGCGACGATCACCGCACTCGACGAGTATCGGGCGAGCCGTTGACTGTCAACGGCCGGACGCACCAGTGGACAACTAGGGTTGGCTCTTCACGTCGTGGCCGGGGCAACCCTGGTAGCCTCCGCTTCGGAGCGCCCAGCCTCGAATTCCCTGCTGGCTTCGGCCTCGGCCTGTTCCGAAAACCGCACCAAGAATCCGAGCAAACCAATGCCCGATACGATGAGGCCGAAGTACAAGAAGCAATCCTCGAGCGGCAGTCCGCTGCGGAGCAAGAACTGCGCGTACAGCACAGCGCCCACGTTGCCACCGGCGCCCACGATGCCGCTGACCGCTCCGAGCGAGCGCTTGTTGATGAAAGGCACGACGGAGTACGTGGCGCCTTCGGCCATTTGTACGAACAGGCTGAAGACCACCATCGCCAGGACCGCGATCCCAAGGTGCCCCATGCGCGAGAAGAACACCAACGCGATGCCTTCGGCTATCATCACCATGACCAGCCAACGCACACGTCCGGTCAACCCACCGCTGGCGGCGAACCTGTCTCCGAACCATCCACCCAGACTTCGCGCGAAGATGTTCATGAGACCGAACAGCGAGGCGATCACGCCGGCCGCTTTTTCGTCGAGCTGGAACCGCTCCTGGTAATACTCGGCGGCGCGCCCGTTCACGAACAGCTCCATTCCGAAGCAACCGCCATAGATCAGAAACAGGGTCCAGACTCGGTAGTCTTTCACGGCGGCAGCGAATAGGCCTTGCTCTCCCTGGCGCGCCTGCGGGCGTTCCTCCGGTAGGTCGCTGTAGTTACCCTTGGGGCAATCCGTGGTGTACTTCCAGTAGAGATAAGCGATCACGAGCATGGCCGCGGCCGGCACCCACATCGCCGGTCGCCATTTCGAAAGCTCCGAGCTCGCCAGGCCCAAACTCAGCATCGCCGCGGCGATCATGGGCATGACGGCCTGAGTGACGCCGCCGCCCAGGTTGCCCCACCCCGCCGTGGTTGCGTTGGCAATCCCCACGCAGTTCGGAGCGAACATGACGCTCGTGTGGTACTGAGTGATCACGAAGGATGCGCCGATCACACCGATCAGTAGGCTCGAAAGAAAGTAAGTCTCCCAGTTGAAGGCAAACGACGACCCCGCGACGATCGCCGCTCCGAACACCAAGAGCGCCACGTAGCTCTTGCGCGGCCCGTAGCGGTCGCAAAAGTAGCCGATCAAAAGCCGCGCGAAGATGGTCACGCCGACCGAGGCAATGAACGCCGTGATCTTCTGAGCCTTGGTCAGGCCGAGGTCGGGACCAATGGTCGCGGTGATCAGGGGGGCATGCGAAAACCAGCCGAAGAAGCAGATGAAGAAGGCCAGCCACGTCAGGTGAAACGTGCGCATCTGCACGGTCTCGAGCGAGAACAGGTCGATCTTGGTTGCTTTGGCTAGGTTCAGCGTCACTGGATCCTCCAGGGTCGGGCTGGCCCGGAACCACCCGCGATGGCCACCGTCGGTCATCGGCGCGAACGATGCCCGGGTCGCCTTTTCGGAGAGATGCTTCCGCTGTTTCGTCGGCAATTTACAAAATTGTCCGCGGGTCCCGTGGCGGTCCCTCCCCTGGTACGAGTCGGCCCTACTGCAGCCCCCGAGCGCTCCGCGTTCGCCCAAGCGCGGCTAGTGTGTGCTTACTGAGAAGCCGAAGCGCTCGCGAAAACAGCGTCGCCAGCGCTGCGCGATTTATGGTATTGCGCCGGGCTCGGGACTCGCCAATCCTATGGTGAATGCCGGTAAAGGCGACGCTCCTGCTTATCGAAGATAGCGATACGCAAGGCAGCCAGCTCAAGACAGCGCTCGAGAACCTGGGCTACGAAGTCAAGTGGGCCAAGTCGGGCATGCAGGGCCTGACGATCGCGCGCAGCTCTCCACCGGACCTCATCGTGCTCGACGTCATCATGGATGACATGGATGGCTTTGCCGTCTGCCGCTGGCTGAAGATGCACGGAACGACGCGCGACATCCCCGTCATCATGCTGACCCAGCGAGGTGAGCTGAGAGATCGAGTCGAAGGCCTGCACGTCGGCGCAGACGACTACTTACCCAAACCCTTTGCCCCCGAAGAGCTCGAAGCGCGGATTTTCGCTGCACTCCGCATCCAGGCCAGCCAGAGCGAGCTGAAGCGCCGCAACTCACAGCTCGAATCGATGTTGCACCACGTGGAGGCGCTCGCGATCACCGATCCTTTGACAGGCCTTTACAATCGCAGGCGGCTTGCTGACGTGCTCCGAAGAGAGTGGGCCGTGGCCAAGCGCTACAAGAACGATCTCTCCTGCATCATGGTGGATATCGACCACTTCAAGGACTTCAACGATCGCTTCGGTCACGATACCGGCGATGCCATTCTGAAAGAAGTGGCTCGGGCGCTCGGCGAGGGCTTGCGGGAGGTCGATCTCGCTGCTCGCTACGGCGGCGAAGAGTTCGCCATCTTGCTACCCCAAACCAACAAAGAAGGGGCGATCACCGTGGCGGAGCGGCTTCACGAGTCTCTGCACTCTCGAAGCGTGCGGGTCGACGATCGACAGCTGCGAGTCACTGCGAGCTTCGGTGTGGCCGCCGATTCGGATCTCGATGACACGAACGCCGAAGGCTTGATTCGCGCTGCGGATGCGGCTTTGTACAACGCCAAGCGCGAGGGCCGCGATCGCGTGGTGGCGTTCGACCCTGCGCTGCACAGCATGCAGGCACCCAAAGGTTCCGAGAGCTAGAACGGGTAGCCTGGGATGCCTACGTTGATTTCCCAGAGCTGAGTCTCGGTCAAGCGGGTGATGTACAACGTGGTCCGATCGGCGCCGCCGAACGCGACGTTGGTCACACCCTGGCCAATTTGGATGCGACCGAGCTCGTCTCCCGAGGGGGCGAGTACGACCACGTAGCCCCCGTTGTGCACGGCAGCATAGAGATTGCCAGCGCAGTCCATGCCCATGCCATCGACGCCCTGAAACTCTTGACTGCCGAACATCGATCCGGCCCCAAGCGAGCCATCGGCATTGACGGGGAAGGCCATGATGGGGCCACCGCCCGCGATGTAGAGCGTTTGCTCGTCAGCCGACAGCGTGATGCCATTGGGTGTGCCGTTGAAGCCGGCAATCACGTTGATGGTGGTTGGATTCGCCGAGTCGAACCAGTAGGCGCGCTCCTCGGACTGACGGTTCTGAGGATCGGATTGGTAGAATGGATCGGTGAAGTAGATGATCCCATCGGAGCGAATGGTCAGATCATTGGGTGAGCTGAAGCGCGTTCCCATGTACTCGTCGACGAGCGGAACCGGATCGGCGCTCGGGTTGCTCAGGTCATAGCGAGAAATCGAGCCGTCTTTGTGTGACGCCCCGTAGAGCACGCCGTTGGCGTCGACCGCGAGCCCGTTGGTCCCGACGTCGTCTTTCCAGATCTCCACACCCCCACCGGGAGTGTATTTCAAAATGCGGGCGGGTGGCGGATTCTGGCCATTGGCCATTTCGGTGAGGTAGAGCGCACCATCGATCCAGACGGGTCCCTCGATATTGAAGGGATTGTAGCCGTCGTCTGGCGGGACCGCCGTGATCTGTGTCGGTGATCCCGTAAGCGTCGGAGCCATGCTTTCCGAGCCCGGGGGGCAAATGCTCGAGCCCGTACCACCGCCGCTGCCGCCCATGCCTCCTGCCGAGCTGCTCGCCGTCATACCGCCGGAGCTGCTGCCGCTGTCTGTCATTCCGGCGTCGGTCGTGTTCGAAGAGCTGGTTCCTCCAGAGCCGGTGGTGGTGGCTGCGCCGGTGCTGACATTGCTCGCCGAGCTGCTCGCGCCCGTGCTTGCAGTCGTGGGGGTGCCGGTCGTCGCAGTCATGCCCCCGGTGCTTCCTGCGCTGCTGGTAGCAGTACCCGTGGAGGGGCCGGTGCTGCTGGTGCCCGGCGCCGGGTCGTCGCTGCAACCGAGCGTGAGCGCGACAAGAAAGGGAAAGCTGGTCAAGCAAAAGGCTCTCATCGAGGTCGATCTACCACAATTGGACCGGATAGCCTTTCCGCGGCTGCCCAAATACCGCAGCCCAATACGCGAACTGTGACCACCGCGAAGTATCGCAGCTAAACTGACGCAGCTTTTTCAAAACCTCAGCCTTGCTGGAAACCATCGCCATCGGCCGCCATGGACCAAGACAATCCCTACCAGGCTCCTCCCGATGATCTGGGCCTCGTGCACGAGGCCAAGCGAGAGCTGGGCTTTTGGGTTTACGCGTTCGTGGCGTTGAAGATGACGAGCGTTTTGGTGGTGGGCTCAGCCGTCCTGTTTGCGCGCCAGAGCGCAATCCGTGACGATACGCTGGAGCTTCGGCTGTGGGTGATTTTTGCGTGGCTGGTGTTGGGCATGTTGACAGCGCTGGGCGTCGCGTTTCGCGTGCGGCTGGCCAAGCACCTCTTGGTGCTGCACCTGGTCAGCACCGCCGCTTTCGAGCTTTATGCCTTCGTGAGTATGATGGCCATGGAGCACGGGCCACTCAGGGACGTTGCTTTCGACTACGGCTGGGTTTACTTCGCCATGGCGATCTGGGACCTGGGGTGGGCGGCCCTGTTTCAATTTTCGAGATCGCTGGAGCGCGCGCTCGCGTGACGGCGCTCAATCGCAGTCTTTGTCACGATACGTTTCATCGAGAAATACTTCGCAAAAGCGCTCGTCTGACGCTTCGTGCCCGAACGTGTCGCTGAGGGTCACTCGAACGCGGGCGCGCCGCCCAGTGGCACAACGCGCATCGCGGATCTGAGCGGGATAGCCGGCGAAGGTCCAAACCGGATTTCCCTCATCGTCCGTCGCTTCCTTTCCCTTCAGTGTGGCGCGCATGGTCAGGGGCGCTGACTCGGGTTCACCCTGGAGCTCCGTGACCAACACCATGCCGAGCCGCTCTTCGCTGAATCCATAGGCGCGAAAGCTTGCCCACACGTGAAAGCCGCCTTGAAAGCCGGCTGCCATTTCCAAGGTGGGCTCCCCTTCCATGGGTTCGAAGACGGCTTCGCCCGTGCCAAGGATGACGCTGGCATCGTTCCCCGATGCGCCTGCTGCGCCGTCGCTTTCGTCACCGATAGGCTCGCTCTTGCAAGCCGTCGAAAGCACGAGCGCCACTACCAAAAGGAGCAGACGACAATGCTGCATCGCCCACAGTGTGAATCCGGGCGCTACGGAGCGCAAAGCACTAGCAGCCCTAGCTGCCGCCCTTCGGGGCCAGTCGCAACAGGTCTCCCGAAGCGAAGTCCCCCGCGTAGATCTCACCGTCCGCGCCTTGGCCAAAGGTCGTGATCATGCGCGGAAAGCGGCCGAGGTGCGTGGCCTTGGCGTCTCCTCGAGCCGAATCGGGGAGCTCGAGGGCCCACAGGTTGCCGAGCTGGTAGTCCGCACAAATGTACCGACCGGCGAGCGCCGGCAGCAGCTTACCCTGATAGACATACCCGCCCGTAATACTCTGCCCGAGCTTGCGCCCGTACTCGAAGACCGGATCCTTGAATCCTTGCGCCTGACAAGTGGCTCCCGGGGGAAAGCAATGCCGCCCTTCGCGCACCACCCACCCCAGATTGTCGCCGCGCTCGACGATGCTCACCTCTTCGAATTCGTCTTGCCCGACATCGGCGACGATCAAGCGCCCGCGCTCGTCGAACGAGTAGCGCCAGGGGTTGCGCAGTCCGTAGGCCCAAATTTCGGGTCGAACCCCCTTCTGACCCACGAAGGGATTGTCGGCGGGGATCGCGTACTCTCGCCCCTCGGATTTGCGGTCCACATCGATACGCAGCATTTTGCCGAGCAGGCGACCCAGGTCTTGCCCGGCTCCAAGCGGATCGGCGCGCTTACCGCCGTCGCCCAGCCCGACGTACAGCATCCCGTCTTGCCCGAACGCCAGCTGCCCGGCGTTGTGGTTGTTGTAGGGCTGCTCGACCTCCAGAATGGTTCTGAGCTCCTCGGCTGTTTCATGGCCTAACGCCCGTTTGTGCAGGCGCCATTCGGAAACCCGCGTCAGCTCCCGCGGGCCTTTGGGCGAATAGTTGACGTAGAACAGGCCATTGTCTTCGTATTTCGGGTGAAATACCATTCCCAAGAGGCCCAACTCCGAGGCGGTCAGCACATCGACTCGAAACACAATCGGGCTCTCCGTGGCCGTGACGACGCGCTCGTTCGAAAGCGATACGTAGCGCGCCGTGCCGTCTTTCACCAACACTACGGCGCGGTCATGAGAACCGGGAACGAATTGAATGTCAGTGACCTGTCGAAACCCTCGCGCAACCACGGCTAGCTCGATGTCTTGCTCGGTTGGGGCGTTCGCGGGCTGCCCGTCGCTATCGGACACGAACCACCTGAGCATCGCCCAGACGCCGAGCGCAGCGATGACCAACAAACTGAAACCGACGATTTTCGATCGTTCGACCATGGTCCAAGTAACGCAGTAGGTGGCCCCCCTGCATCAGGCAAGCTCGAACGGAAACCTCCCCTTTCGCGCGGGCCGGATGCCGAGGCGCTGGCCCCGGAGTCGATACTGCTGCCATGAAAACTGCTCGGGATTTACCCCGAGGGAATACCCAGGGCCGCGGGCGGGGCTTGCTTTCGGCTTCGCCGGAGTCATGATCTGTGGATGACGCGCACCCGGAAAACCGGCTTGGGGCGACTCGTGGCGCCCAGCACGGCCGCATGCGTGCGCGCCAACGCTTCCGCGCCACCCGGCGCTCCCCTGCGCGACTGAGGATCAGCTTCGCGTAGGGGCAAACGCCAAGGGGAAAGCTCGCGGCGGCGGTTCGCTCCTGATCGCAGTCACTTACTGCGAAGTTTCAACGTTACCAAAGGGATAGAAAATCATGACACGTCCAGAAAAGATCTATTTGAGAGCCTCCGATGCCGAGGCTCTCGAGAAGTTGGTCGATGGGTCCGGCGACGGTCGAAATGCGGAGGTCGCCGAGCTGCTGGGTGAGGAACTGGCGCGGGCCACGATCGTGCCAGACGACGCCTTGCCCCCGCAGACCGTGGCACTCGACTCTTGCGTTCGCTTTCAAACCGGCGATTCCGACGAGGTACGCGAAGTGACCTTGGTCGTCCCCTCCAAAGCCGCTTCGGACCAAGGTCGGATCTCCGTGCTCAGCCCGGTGGGCAGCGCGCTCATCGGCCTCAGAGCAGGGGACGACATCGATTGGCCGTTGCCCGGCGGCAAGGTGCGCCGGTTGCGCGTGCTCGAAGTCAGCTGAAAGGTTCGGTCAGGGGTCTTCGAGCAACACCTCGAACGCCCGCCAGCTCGCCCCGCCGCGGTTGTCGTGTAGGGTGGTGAAGAGCTGCACGCTGCCTGCTTGGGAGCTGAGGGGGCGCCAGCGGCTTCCGTGATTGTGGACGAACCCCGTTTCACGGTCGTTGACCAACCGCGTGTCCGAGGAGAAGCGACCGGCATCCGCGTAGAAGTTCAGCCACACGATTTCACCGGGGATGAGTCCGTCGTCCGCAGCGCCCGGATCCGGTTCGATGCTTTCCGGGTCGATGATCGGAAAGACTTCGAATTCGGGACAGCGGTCTTCCCGGTCGGGGTTGCAGCGCTTCACGACCGGGACGCAGCGCTGTCCAGTGCCGCAAGCGAAGCGGCTGAACCCAACGGCGTCGAGCTCATCGCAATCCGCGTCCTGCTCACAAGCCCGCTCCGGGAGCTCGGTGCCCGCAAAGCGCAGCGCGTCGATGCTCGGGCTCCGATTGGTGGCTCCCTCGTAGGTGAACACCGTGGTGAACCCCTCTACATAGTCTTGGGCCCCGAGCTCGGCCCCGCTGTCGCGGTCGAAGCACCCTAGCGGAAGCCCGCCGCGAGCGCGCGGGACGAGCCTCAGCTCCCCGGCGCATGCCGCGAAGAAGACGTACGAGACGCCGAAGTGAATCGGATCGGTCTCCAGCCTGGGCGCGCTCTCCAAAATGTCGCTCGGAACGGTAAACGCGAACTTGTCGCCAAAACCCAGCAAGCCCGGCACGGGCGCCACAGGCGGCAGCTCGTCTTCCGAATCGGCAAACTCGCTCGCCAGCCGTTCGAACAGCTCGTAGCACCCGAAGAACTGCCGCGATGGCGGATTGTGGCAGCCGGCGATCCAGACCACTTGAGCCGGCGGCGGCTCCTCGCCTCGGGCCGCGCCGCGGACCCGACCGTCGTGGAGCAGCATGCTGAGCTCCACCTCCTCGCCCGGCACACCAGACGCCGGTTCCGGTGCGACCGCGAGCACGCGCAGGCTCGTCACCTCCGAAGGTGGGGCGAATTCCTCGGCGCAGCTCAAAAGCAAGCACGCGCACAACCCTGTGATCGCTCGCTGCCACCTGGCCATCAGAACTCCCCCCTGATACCCAAACTGGGCACGATGGGCAGGCTCGCGGAGATCGCGCGCTGCTCGGTGTAGTTGTAATTGTACTGGATGAAGTCGGGGTTGTTGCGATTGTAGGCGTTGATCAGATCGAGGTAGGCGGCCAGCTCGAAGCTCTCGAAGGACCAGGTCTTGTCGACTCGAACGTCGAGCTGATGAAAGGCGCCCAACCGGCGGCTGTTCGTCTCTCCGTTGACGCACAGGTACGTGGTCGAAGTACTGCTGAAAATGCCGCCCTCGCACGGAGTGTAGGGGTTGCCGCTCACGTAGCGGAACCGGGCGCCGACCTCCCAACCGCCTCCCAGCGCGTAGCTGGCCAAGGCGGTCACGATGTGCGTTTGGTCCAGGCCGAACACGACGGAGGGCTCACCGTCTGCCCAGGTGCGCTCCGAGCGCGACAGTGTGTAGGCGAGCCAGCCGAAAAATCGCTCGTCGGGCTTGTAGCGCAGCATCAACTCCGCACCGACCACGAACCCCTCGCCGTCGTTGTTGTAGCGCAGGATACCTCGTTCATCGGGGCCTCGCGAAATCAGATCGTCCAGCAGGTTGTAGAATCCTTCAAGTGAGACCTCCACCTGCCGCGACAGCTCTTGTTCGACGCCTATCGAGTTCTGCAAAGAGCGCATCGAGCGCAGCTTTTCGTCGCCCTTGAACAAGGCGACGTCGAAGCCAGGTGGTTGAAAAAAGTAGCCGCTGCCCCCCTTGAGCGTCGTGCGCGGAAACCCTTGGACCACATCGTAGCGTCCGTTGATGCGAGGGCTCACGTCGACCCTGCGTGTCGAGTGGGTGAAGTCGACGCGGAGCCCCGTTACCACGCGGGCTCGCCGACTCGGCTGCATCTGCATTTCGCTGAACAGCGCCGGCTGGAAGAAAACGCCGCGCTTGTCCACGATGCGGCTGGGCGTGGTGACGAACGAGCCGATGTCCGGAGCGCTGGGACCCGGATCTTCAGGGATTCGCGCTTCGGTTTCGTAAGGCGCCACCAAGATGTCCACGCCGTTCACGAACAGCACGTTGGGCCACATGCGATACGAGAGCTCCCCGCGAGCAATCGAGCCGTACGCCACCGTATCGAACAAGATGGTGCTCAAGGCAAAACGCTGCTCTAGGCGCGCCGCGGTCAGGTTGCCTTCGAAAAACAGGTCCTTGCTGATCTGGTTCGTGTAAATCGATCCAAAACCGTTGAGGTTGTCGACCGTCGATAGCTCGCCGCCCTCCGCCGCCGTACGGTTGATGATCCTGAGCCGGTCGTCGTAGCCCAGAAAGCCGAGGCGCAAGTAAGAGTCGCGGTCGGGGCGGGTATCGGCAAACAGCTGGTAGTCGTAATAAACGGGCGCCGCGCTGATGGTCGTGTCTTCGCCGTCCACCAAGGGCACGAGCCAGGCGTCGACGTGACTGCGCCTGAAGCCACCGATCACGTTCCACGAATCGACGGCGGGCAGGGGTCCTTCGAGCATGGCCCGCACATCGATCAGGTCGACTTGGGCCAACCCGTGGTATTGCCCGTCTTCCCGAGTTTTTCGCAACGTCACGTCGACGATGCCACCGAGCCCTCGCCCGAAGCGAACGCTGTAGTTGCCGGGATAAAAGTCGATCTCTTCCATCAACTCGGTGGGAATCACGCTGGAAAGTCCGCCCAAGTGATACACGTTCGGCATGAACATGCCCTCGATGAACACCGGTGTGGACATGGCCGGCGTACCGCGCACGACCAACACACCCGAGAGCGAAGGCGGTCTCGCTACACCCGGCAGATTCTGCAACGACCTGAGGGCGTCGCCAGAGGTTCCCGGCACTCGGCTCATTTCACGGCGCGTCACGGTACGGCGGGTCACTTCGCGGGCTGGTCGCTCCCCGCGCACCACGATCACGGTGCTCTCTTCGTCATCGTCACTGGCAGGGACGAGCCGGTACTTGACCTCCACGGCTTCGGAGGCGCGCAGGCTTTCGGTCACCTCGTACGGCTCGAAACCTTCCGCCTCAATCGTGATGCGATACGAGCCAGGTTCCAGCGCTTCGAAGGCCCACTCGCCGTTCGCATCGCTCATCGCGACGGCCACTCGTTTGCCGCCCCGCTCGAGCGTCACCCTGGCGCCGGCCAGCGCGCTATCGGAACCCGCGATCTCGAGCCGACCGGAAAGCAGCGCCGGCTTGGGACCAGCGACCTCTTCCAGCTTTTCGTCCAAGTGAAACGAGTAGCGATACAAGATCTTCGAGGGCACCGGGCGATCACCGCGCAGCGCTGGGTCGAAGCGAAACTGCAGAGCGGCCGCACGAGCGGCTTCATCGAACCCGTGGCCTTTCGGTTCGGTCACCTCCGCGCCGGTGACCCGCCCCTCCGCATCGATTTCGAGCACCAGATCGACATCCGCTTCGAGCCCCTGCTCCGCGGCCTTGGGGGGATAAGGCGCTTCGACGAAGTCGCGCAAGCGAGGCGGCGTCACCGCCTGTGCCGCTGTCTCACCCGCTTCGGGCGCCTGGGCCATCACCGTCGCTGGCGGGACGAGCAGCGACAACGCTAGCAAGGCGGCCTTGCTCGC
>CBFGRJ010000246.1:0-11136 GCA_965651135.1 uncultured Myxococcales bacterium | reverse complement strand
GATCACCGGGTTCGTGTTCGCTGGCTCCGAGACCACCCGCCGCCAGCTCACTGCCGCCGTGGCCGTCCTGGCCGAGCATCCTGACAGCTTGGTCTCCCCCGCCTTGTCCGAAACGGAATAGTTGAGCCAGCTCACCCGGTTCTTTTCCATGAAGGTGAGCCAAGCGTCCCACTCTTGGTAGTTGTTCTGCCCGCGGCCCGACGCCTCGGCACCGCTCGATTCCGTAACGAACACGGGGATGCCGGCGTCGATGGCTGCCTGAGTGCGATCGCGCAGCCACTGGCCGTGCGTGCCGGCATAGAAGTGGACCGAATACATGACCTGGGTCATGCCCTCGAGCGGATCGGCAGCGACCAGATCGATGCGCTGGTCCCATTCGGGGGACCCGACGATCACGATGTTGTCGGGGTCATGGCGACGGATGGCTCCGATGACGGCCTTGGCATACTCCTTCACCTGGGGCCAGGTCTCGTCTTGCTCCGGCTCGTTGAAGATTTCGTAGATCACGTGAGGATGCCGCCCATAGCGCTGGGCCATGGCCTCGAAGAAAGCCACTGCTTCGGCCTGGTGTAAGTCGTGGGCGTGCCAATCGATGATGACGTACACATCAGCCTCCAGCGCCGCATCGACCACCGCCGTAATGCGCTGCTTCGATGCATCTCGATTGCTCAAGTACGCGCCGCTCGGTTCGATGCCCATGGCGGGGCGCACGACGTCCACGCACCAGTCGTCTCGCAGCCATTGGACGACGTCGCGGTTGTAATACTGAGGCCACCAGTTGTCCCAGCCGAAGGCCTGACCGCGCAGCGTCACCGGCTGCCCACTCGCATCGACCAGCTGTGCCCCGCGCACGCTGAGCTGCCCGTGGCGCACTACCGGGGCCTTGCGATTGGGTGGCTCCGGCATGGGCGATGCAGGCTCGGCCTGACTCCCCGGGGGCAAGGCTTCGCCCGGCTTGGCCTTTGGAATGCAAGCTGGGCCAATACCCAACGTGCCCGTAATGACGGCACACGATAGAAGCGCGTTGAGGCGAGCGGTAGACCACATGCGGCGGGTGACTAAAACGTTTTAGCGAGCGGGAGTCAAGGGTACCTTCGATAGACCTGGAACCTGCGGCCCTGGCGCTCGAAGTCTTGGGATGGGACGCGGACGAAGCCGGCACGCTCGTACACACGGTGGGCGGCGTGCATGGTCGGCTGCGTCCAGAGCACCATGCCCCGGTACCCGGCGTCGAGCGCGGCGGCGATGGCAGCATCGACCAGCGCCCGGCCAATACCGTGACCGCGCCATCCGTTGCTCACGGCCAACAGGTGCAATTCCGCTTCGTCGCTTCGAGCGAGATGGCTGGCTTCTGACTCGGGTGGCACGACGACTACCGTCCCGACCAGTTCTCCGCCCTCGGCCCTGGCATACAACAATTGCCCGCGTGCCCGCACTGCCGCGGGCGAGAACACCGTCGCGGCGACCTCTTCGGCGGTGAAGCCACCGCCAACATAGACGGCACGCAACAAACCGACGAGTTGCGCGTCGTCGGCACGCACGAGGGCATCGTCGACAATCGTGTACTGGGGCTCGGGTTGCATTCGATGTCCGATTGTTGTCGGCCGACAGTTCGGGTAAACTTGTTGGCCGTGCGTCGAGCGGGGCGCCTGCTTAGACATGGAAGATTAGCATGTTCAACAGAACGAAAGTCCTGGGTTTCGCCAGCCTCTGTTGGGTGGCGTGTGCGGATCCACCCGCCTCGCACAACCCGACGACCACGTCGTCCGGCTCGAGCAGCCTGACCACCGGCGGCCCATCGACAACAGGAAGCACGAGCGCCGCGACCACGGCCAGCAGTGCGACCACCTCCAATGCAACGGGCTCGAGCGGAGCGAGCACGAGCACGACGACGTCTCCGAGTACTTCCGGGGGTGGCGCCAGCAGCAGCAGCTCGACCGACGCGACGACCGGCAGCATGGGGAGCTCGGCAGGAGGCATGGGAGGAACCAGCACCAGCGACGGCGGTACCGGTTCTGGTGGCACCGGTGGCGGCTCGACCGAGATGGAGTGGCTGCCCTCGTGGGCTACGTCGATTCAGCGCACCGAGCAGAGCAATCTCCCCCCTCCGCTGGCCAACAACACGCTGCGCCAATTCGTGTGGCCCACATTTTCTGGCAATCAGATCCGCGTGCAGCTCAGCAACGAGAAGGCAACCAGCCCCGTACAGATCAACAAAGTGCATATTGCGGCAGCCGGCGCCGGCGCCGGAGAAATCGACACCGCCACCGACGCAGCGTTTACCTTCGGCGGCAACCCGAACGTCACCATCGACCCCGGCGCCACCGTATGGTCCGACGCTCTGGAGTGGCCGCTCGAAGAGCTGGAGCTCACGGCCTTGACCATTCAGTTCGGCGCGGCAGTCCCCACCGAAATAACCGGCCACCCGGGAGCCCGCACGACTTCCTACGTGGTCGACGGCGATGCGGTGTCGTCGCAGAGCATGAGCGGAGCGCAGACGCGCGATCGCTGGTATTTCATCAACGCGATCGAGGTCATGGCCCCCGCGGACGCGGCCGCGATTTCGGTGTTGGGCGACTCGATCACCGACGGGTACGGAGTGCTCAATCAATTCGCTCGCTGGCCGGATTTTCTGACGCTGGCCATCAAAGAAGATCCCATGCTGCGCGACAAGGTGTCCGTACTGAACGCCGGCATGGGGGCCAATGCGCTCTTGAATGGCAATGGCGATCAAGATTCCGGCCTCGTGCGTTTCGAGAGGGATGTGCTGGGCCGCCCCAAGGTGAAGTGGGTCATCGTTCTACATGGCGTGAACGACATCGGCAACCAATCGAACCTGGCGCTCGTGGATCAGATCACCGGAGCCTATCAACAGATCATCGACAAGGCCCATGAGGCGGGCATTTTAGCCTTTGGTTCGCCCATTACCCCGTTCAAAAACCACAGCTATGCGGGCGGTCAGGCGCTCACCATTCGTTCACAGATCAACGACTGGGTGAAGACCAGTGGAGCCTTCGACGCCGTCGTCGATCTTGCGGATGCCATCGCCGACCCATCCGACAAAGAGCAGCTGCTACAAATGTACAGCAACGACTGGCTGCATCCGAATATCGCCGGCTACGAGGCCATGGGCAACGCCGTGGACCTGACGCTGTTCTACAATACCCTCTAGCTCGCGTGTGCCGACCCGGGCACCACCAATACCGGCACCGGGCTATGCTTCACCAAACGATACGCGGGTGTCGATAGCCCTCCTCGCCCGTTGGGGTGCGTCTTGCGCGCCACGACCACCAGCCCGCTGCGCTGGAGCTCGAGTCGGGACAGCACGCAGTACGAGGGGTCCCCTGTTTCTACACGCACCGAGGTGCTGAAACCCGCTAGTTCCGCCGGTTTTGCCAAAACTGCGAGTTGTTCGAGCAACTCGTTGCGACGCTGTCTCACGGCTTCGTGAAAGGCGCCGGGCACCGGTGGTCCAAGGCTGATTTCGGTGCCTTCCAACACGTGCAGCAAATCGATGCGGGTTCCCTTGCAGGCCAGCGCCATGGTCACGCGTAGCGCGCGCTCGGCCAGAGCACGATTGGACACCGCGACCAATGGGTCCGTAAACTCGCCGCCCTGGGCGGCCGCTCCAGAGCGCACGCGCGCCACCAGCACTGGGCACGAGGCATCTGCCGTGACGGCGGCGGAGACGCTGCCCAGCAAGAACTGGTGGCCATAGCCGCCCCCGCGCGGAGAAATGACCACGAGGTCATAGCCCTTTCTGGCAGCATGCTCGACGATGGCCTTGGCGGCGTCACCGCGGGCGACGGCAGTGTCTATCACGCGCTCGGCTTCCAATTGCCGGGCCACCTTCAGAAGACGCTGCTCGAAATCCCTGTTTCGCTGCTCGAGATAGTCGCTCCAGCCCTCGGCCGTCGAAGCCTTGGCTACATGCTGGTCATGAACGGGCAGACCATCGACGTGCAACAAGGTAAGCCGTGCGTCGTGTCGCGCTGCGATGTCTCTCGCCAGGCGTGCCCCCCTCAGCGAGTCTTCCGAAAAATCCACAGGGGCCAGTATCGATTTCAGTGCCATGTAAGAACCTCCTTGGCTATTCCACCCGTTCGCCTTACGGCCCCTCTGAAACGAGGTCGGAGATGTCCGGTTCGACGACCCAACGATCGCGAGCCTCGTCGTAGACTCCCCGGCGCTCGGTCGCGCAGGCGAAACAAAGCAGGTCATCGTCACCGAACGCATAGGCCCGGTCCCGCTGAGAAACTTCGGCGCCGCACGCGGCACATGGAATGAGCTGTGCGATTTCAGATAGGTGCATGAGAACTCCTAAGGGTTATCGGTTTGCACGGTTTAGACGCGCCACATCGAGCCGCTCCGTTGCGATTGACCCCAGCCTTGCTCGCCGACCAGCGGCACGAACGCGCACGTGGTAACCTCTTCGCGAATCAGGCGACCATCGCGCTTTCTAATGCGCAGTAGCTCTTGCCAGGCATCCCCGCCGACCGGGATCACCAGGGTTCCGCCCTCGGCCAGTTGCGCGGTCAACGCGGGCGGCACGTCCGGCGCGCCGGCGGCCACGACAATCGCGTCGAAAGGCGCGGCTTGCGGCAGCCCGATGCTGCCGTTTGCCTGCACCACTCGGACGTTGTCGAGGCCCAGCGCCTCGATGGTACTGCGCGCTCGCGCCGTGAGCTCCGGAATGATTTCGACCGAGTAGACCTTTCGAGTCAGAAGCCCCAACAAAGCGGCTTGATAGCCCGACCCCGTGCCGATATCGAGCACGCGCTCGTGCCCTTTGAGCTGCAAAGCCTCGAGCATGGTCGCCACCATGTATGGCTGCGAGATGGTTTGCCCGAACCCGATCGGCAATGCGGTATCGCGATAGGCGGAATACCTTTCTTCGTCGGGAACGAACAGGTGACGTGGAAGCCTCAGCATAGCCTCGAGCACGCGCTCGTCGGTGATCCCTCGATCGCGGAGTTGCCGCGTGACCATGGCTTCGCGTTCGAAACGAAACCTGCTGGTGTCGAGTGCGGTTTCCACGGCGCTCACTCTGCTGCCGCCTTCGTCGTAGTGGGTCGGGGCTGCGAAATCGCGGCTAGCGTGTGGGCCAGCTCGAGCACGCCACTAGTGGCGAAGCCCGCCGAGTCTTCGATGTAGCGGGCGATATCCGCAAGGGTCACGATGCCGGCGAGCTTGCCGTCATCGACTATGGGAATGCGACGGACTTGCCGCTCTCGCATGAGTGACGTGACTTTCGCGAGTGAATCACCGGGCGCAGCCGTAACCAAATTGGAGGACATCGTGCTTTCGACGTTCATCGCCGACAGCGACTGTCCCCTCGTGTAAGCCGCCATGCAGATATCGCGATCGGTAATCATGCCCACGAGCTTGCCTGCGGAGCTCACTACCGGTACCGCGCCACAATCGAGCTCCCACATCAGGCGGGCCGCTTCGCTCAATGGGTCACCGGGCTGGCAAGCCCGCGCGGGTTTCATCAACCGCTCAGCAGAGACACCGAGCTCGGCACCGCCACCGTTTTCTCGTACGAATTGGCTGACTGATCGAGTCAAGTCGCGAACCTTTCGAGTAGCGGTTTCGCTCACCCGTTCCCCCTCACGCTCGAGCTTGGCTTGCAGGGCCTCCAGTTTGGATTCCAGCTCCTGCCATCGCTCCCGCGCTTCCAAGGACAGCAGATGCAACTGGACACGCACGCTGTCACGCGCCGTGGTCAGTGCATCGATCAGTTCTTTCTTTTTTGGAGTTGAAGATATCTGAGTCGTATCCATGGGTCCTCCGGCCGAAAAATGAGCGCCCGTGATGACCTTGGAGCGATGCAATCGTCGTGCCCCCGCCGGGCATTCATCAGCGTTATCCACAGGGAAATCTGACGAGATGTTCACGGCTGCTACGGAACGGACAGTGCCACTCGCGCACGATGTGCGCGGGATCTCGAGCGCAGAACATTCCTTTCGCCGGCGCTAAAACGCGAACTTCTAGAACGCCGAGTCGAAAGCAGCAGGCCGTCGAATGACGGAAGGCAGGTCTGGTTGTTGCAGAGCCTCACCCCTCGGCAGGACCGGTTCGGGGTCCTCGCCATGCCAGGTCCGCCGGCATGGCACGCAAAGAAAGGAATCACATATGGCTAATATCACCGTGCAGCCCGCGTAGTGTTCCGCACCGCTGGGGAATGCTGCGCACGGCGTGGACACGGCGTGGCTTTGACACCGAGGGCGATCTCAGCACGAGCGCCGGCATCTCGAAATGCCGCCGGAGCTACTCTTCACCCTGCGTGAAACTGGCTGTTGCCACGCCGTGTACGAAGCAAGATGGGCCATCGATTCATTCCGTTTCGAGCTTCAGGGCGCCGTCGGGCGGCACATTCTCCATGCTGGGAACGTTGACGGCAGGCTCATCGAGGCCCTTCACAGGCTCTCGAATCGGTAGCATCGCCACGACCAGAAAGCCCACGACCAAGGCGGCCATGCCAACCAACCACCAAATACTCTTCTTATTCATGAACGGTTTCACGCTACAACTCCTCTCAAAAGGGGGCCTCTGCAGCCCCCCTGCAGAAACCCAGTCGATGAACCGAGTTGCAATACTCGTTCCAAACAAGGCTTTTTGCCCTTGAAGTGCTGTCAATCCCCTAACGGGCGCGGGTTTGTTGCCGCTTCCGCTTACGAGGGCCTTTGCGGCGCCTGCCGGACTTGGCGTGCGAAGCGCGCAAATCTTGCATGAGATCGTCGAGCAGCCCTTCCTCGAGGAATTCAATCAAAAGCGCGTCGAGATCTTCGTCGTCCGGATCGCCAAACTCGTCGTCGAGCTCGAGATCGGGCCCGGCGCAAAACTCCTGGAGCGTGACAGCGCCCGCTTCGAAGCGTCGCGTGAACTGCACTACTTGATCGAGCCGGACGAGCTCGCGCTCCATGTCGTCCACCGCCATTTGCAGGTCCGGTGCCGGATGAAAGCGGCCACGCTCGTCGAGGGTCCCGGGCGAAGTGCTTCGTATGCTTTTTTCTTCCTTGCGCAGCAGGCGCAGCTGTCGCCTCAGTTGCTGGTTCATCAAGACGAGCTCTTCGATGCGCTGGTGCGCGGCCTGTTCGCCGTCCGCAGCCTGCACGTCACCCCGCTCGAGCCAAACTCGTTCCAAGTGTAGTAGCTGAGCCAAATCGCCCTGCTCGTAAGCTCGCGTTACCTCCCTCATCAGCTCGGTGCGTTTGGCCTTCTCCGATTCTTCGCGAACGCGGTCCGGATGCAGCGCTAGAGCCAGCTTACGGAATAGCGCCGTTACGGAGCCTGCATTCTTGCCCGTTGGCTTGTTGGCGGACCGGCCTCGATTCGCATCGCTCGGCGTGCCCCCGCCGGTAGGTCCACGATTTGCGCCCGGATCGTCGGCAGCGGGAGCGGGCGGTTGCTCGCAGATCGCGATCAGCTCGTCTAGCGCCAGCGCGTCACGCAGGTCGTCGTACACGGCTCTCACTTTGCGCTTGTCACGAGTGCTCAGGCGGCTTTGGGGGCCCAACAAGGAGCGAAACAGGTCCGCGATCTCTTGCGCATAGGCCAGGGCACGTTCTCTCAGCGGTTGAACGAGGTTGAACACTTCGTGCGCGAGACGCCGGACCTGTTCCAGGCTGGCATCGAGCGCGAGCTTCTTTCGCTCGATGCTGCGGAGCAGCTTGTCCCGTTCCTTTTCCAGGGCGGCGAGGCGAAGCGCCAGCGGGCTTTTCGCGAGGCTCGCGGCCGCTTCACGCGGCTCGTTCTCGAAGCCCAAGCCAAGCTGCACGGGCTGTGCCTCAATCGTCATATCGGCCCGAATACCGCCGATAACGCGGCAACGCCAGTAGTTCGATGGTCAAGACGCAGAACTTGCGCCGCCCGTGCGCGCGAACGCAGACTTGGCGCGGGCGCCTTTTCGAAGCGGACGGCACGAGTATTGCGCCACAGTATATCCGTCTTGGGTCGGATGGCTCCGACTCCAGCGCTACGGCTTCGCGTGGCGCGCGATCTCGGCCACCGTGGCACTAATGAGCTCTAGATCGATGGGCTTTTGGAGCAGCGTTCCCGGTGGCTCGAGCTTCAGGCCCGGATAGCCGGACATGTACACCAGCGACGCTTCGGGACAGGTCTGCTTGATTTGGCTGGCAAGGTCGTCGCCACTCATATCGGGCAAGGAGTAATCGATGAGAAGGACGGTGATCTGGTCCCGGTGCTTGCGACACAGCTCGAGTGCCTGCCGACCCACGCCGCTTTCGAAGACGACCCAGCCCTCGTTGCGAAAATGCTCGCTAATCGCCAGACGGGACACTGGTTCGTCGTCCACCACCAGAATTGCCCCGGCTGGCGCTCGGCACCGCGCCTCTCGTGCCTGCAAGACGGCAGGGTGCACGACCTTTTCACCGCCGAGCTCTTCGTGCACGCGGGCCAGCAAGATTTCAGGACCAAACGGCTTTTGAAGCACGGGCGCGCCAAGCGGTAAACGGCCCTCGCGCTCGAGATGCTCGGCGGGATGCGCCGACATGAACAGCACGGCACAGGCTGGTTTGAGCAGTGTAAACTCCCGGGCGATCCGAGCACCGCCGGTCTGAGGGAGAACCACGTCGATCAGGAGTAGATCGATACAACCAGGAAACTTCGTGCCGCATTCGATCGCCTTTGCGCCGGTACCGGCCTCCAGCACTCGATAGCCCCCGCGCTCCAGATAGTAGCGGATGCCTAGGCGCACGGCTGGATCGTCTTCCACCACCAGAACCGTGCCGTGACCTTGCGGCATGTCCGCTTCCGGCTCGGGGACGAGATGTGTGGTGGGCACCCGCCTGTTGGTCTTTGGCAGCAGAATTTCGAACGACGCACCCTGGTTCGGCTGACTGATCACACGAATGTGCCCCCCCGCCTGTTCGACGATCCCGTGAACGGCGGACAAGCCGAGCCCCGTTCCGCGGCCGCTCTCCTTCGTCGTAAAGAACGGCTCGAAAATGCGCTCGCGGACCTCGTCGCTCATACCCTGGCCGCTATCGGTGACGCTCAACGCTACGTACTCTCCGGCTGGGATCAGTCGCTCGTCATTCGGTAGCACCGTCTGATTGCGAGTCTCGATCACGAGCACTCCACCGCCGGGCATTGCATCCCGAGCGTTCGCAGCGAGGTTCAACAAGATCTGTTCCATTTGACCGGCATCGGACAGAATGCGACTGTCCTCGGCGGCGGTGCGCACACACAGCTCTATGTCTTCACCGAGTAAGCGTTCGAGCATACGCCGCGCGCCAGCCACCACATGATTGAGCTCGAATACCGATGGCTCTGCGCTCCGCTTGCGGCTGAACTGCAAGAGCCTTTTGGGAATGACAGCTCCTCGCTCCGCCGCCCGTTTGATTTCTTCCACGTAGATGCGAGCGGGGCTTTCGGGCGCCAAGGCATCGAGCCCAATGTGAGCACAACCACGAATGCCCATCAAGAGATTGCCGAAATCGTGAGCCACACCACTCGCGAGTGTGCCCAGAGCTTCCAATTTCCTGGCATGACTCAGCTGCACTGCCCTGCGAGCATCTTCTACCTCGGCTTTGCGTTGCGCCGTCACATCCGCAACCAAAGCAATGCCGTGCCGAGGTTTACCGGCATCGCCGTAGATCCAAGCGAGAATGCTTTGCCCCAACGCAACGGGCCCGCCTCTGGTCGAATAGCGAAGCTCGAGTCGGCAACCGTCGACGTGGTTGGAGTGCGCCTGCTCGAAGGCCTGCCGAGCAATCTCACGGTCGTCGGCATGGATCAGATCGGCAAAGGGCTCGCCCATGAGATCGCCACGATCGCGACCCAAGAAACGGGCCAAAGCAGCGTTGACCTGTTGCACGTACCCCTCGAGGGAAAGAATCGCCATGCCCACTGGTGAGTGCTCGAATACGGAGCGGAACAAGAGCTCGCTATTGCGCAGCTCGGCCTCCGCTCGCTTGCGATTGCTGAGGTCGTGCAAGATCACCGTGAACTTGCGCTCGCCGCGGGAGGACCAGCGCCCGATACCGATCTCGAGAGGAATCAGGGAACCATCTTTTCTTACCCCCTGTGCCTCCCAATGCGGCTGGGGGGTAACGTCGGGAGTGCCCGTCATCTCCCGCGACCCAAGCCGGGCGTCGAGCTGCTCGCGATCGGGCGGCGCCAGCAAGTGCCGGATGGGCGTGCCGAGGATCTCTTCGCGGGTGTAACCGAACAGCCGCTCGGCAGCCCGGTTGAACACTTCGATCGTTCCCGAGGAGTCGCTGCACACGATGGCGTCCGACGCGGTATCGAGCAGCGCGGTGCTTTGCGCTTCGGAGGCAAGCTGCCCCGCGAGTGCCTCGTTGGCTCGGTCGTATAGCTCGGAATAACGATCGCGGATTTCGGCGATCGTGGCTCGGGCAGCGCGCAATTCGTCGTTCTGCAGCTCGAGCTCGACTCGATGCACTTGCAGCTCGTACCAAAGCTGGCTGGGATCCGCTGTGTCAGGGCGGCTCTGGTTTCGCAGCGTGAGCCTGACCTTCGACTCCGCTCGCTTCCTCAGCTCGTTCGTGTCCGACATATCCCCGCCCTTTCGTTCCATGGGTCACGCGCTGGAAACGGACAGCCGCTGCTGAAGCCAACGCGATAGAGCTCACGCAGCGCGTCAGGCACTTCAAGACGCGCCGCGCGTCGATCTTCTACGACTAACCGCTCGCCTTTACGATAGCTCTTACGCAGCAGCATGCTGTCTATCAGGTGTTGCAAGCTCATTCCTCTTCGCTGCGGCTCCGGCGAGCCAGCACCATGCCAAAAGCCTCCATGCCTGGTCGACGCGGCGACGGGGCTTCTGCACGCCGTGGGCGGGATCGACGACCCCGAAAACCAATAACCCCGCGAGGTTGAGTAGCTGGTGACCTGGCCAATACCGAGACCGCAGCGATTCATTCGGCCATGGGAGCGACCGGCGCTTTCACCGGTCCCACTTGGAGCAAGGCACTCGCACGACCCTGGGGCGGACCATCTCGATTGGTTAGAACCAGTTCCGCACTGCATCCAGGGGAAATCTCCGCAAACGTTGGGAAATTTTTCCCAGTGAACGGCAAGGCGGGCCGGGCTCATCAAATTTTCTGGTTCTTCGAGAAGCAGCCAGACACCTTGCGCCCCCCCAGGCGT
>CBFGRJ010000245.1:0-11173 GCA_965651135.1 uncultured Myxococcales bacterium | reverse complement strand
CTCCACCATGGAGGCTTGGGAAGAGCTGCGAAAAGACTACCTGTGGATCATAAAAACCTACGTCGAGCCCGCGAAAGGTAAGCGCGCTCGAAAGCAGGGAGCGAGTGCCTGGGTGAGCACCCAGAATCGGGCCACACTCCAGAAGTCCTTCGAGGCTACGGAAAAACAGGCGCGGCAAGACGCTGTGGGACTGCACGCCAAGGCGCAAGCGGACAAAAGCCAATCCGAGTTTTCGGCAGCAGCGCGCCTGTACGAAGTCTACTTGAGTCGCTTTGGCCGAACCAAGGCGGCGTATGAAATGCACTTCAACGCTGCGGAGATCTATTTCTATCACCTGAAGGACGCGAACAAGGCGGCCGACAACTATTTGAAAGCGGTGCGCCTGAACCCAAAGGGGGAGCTGTCGCGCGATGCGCTGTACAACTCGTTGGCCGCACTCGAGGTCGCGCGTGCCGAGGAGTTCGAGCAAAACAGGAAGAAGGGTGAAAAGCCGCAGGAGACGGCTACCGACAAGAAGCTCACCGAGGCGATGGAGCTGTATATCGCTACGTATCCCGAAGACCGGCAAATCCCCGAGCTTTTGTTTCGGCAGGGTAAGCTCTACTACGACTACGAGGTCTACGACCCGGCCGTACGGCAATGGGGCCTTTTGTTGGAGAAGTATCCCACCGGCAAATTTGCTACTTGGGCGGGCGAGCTGATCCTGGACAGCTTCAACAAGAGCAAGGACTACGAAAACATCGAGACCTGGGCGCGCCGGCTGAAGACGGCGCCGAGCTTCCAGTCCGCGGCCCAGCAAGCGAAGCTGGACCTATTGATTGTCACGGCGGTGTTCAAACAAGGAGAGCAGTTCAGCGAGTCCGGTGCACATGACAAGGCGGCGCAGGCCTACCTGCGCGCCGCCACGGAATTCCCCAAAGAAGCGCGCGCCGCTCAAGCAGCGGTCAACGCCGAAGTCGAGGCCCGCCGAGCCGCCGATCTGAAGACCATGGCGCTGGCGGCAGGCTTGTTGGTGAAAGATCACAAGCACCGGCCGGAAGCCGCGCAGGGCATTTGGATAGCAGCCACCACCTACCAAGAGGTCGGGTTGTTCAGCGAAGCGGCCGACTATCACGAGCTCATCGTCGACAATTGGCCAAAGTACGAGCACCACAAGGACGCGGCCTACAATGCCGTGCTCCTGCGTACGACGGTGGGCGAGCACGACAAAGCGATCGCCAGCGGTAACGACTTCGCCAAATACTATCGGCGCGATCCCTCGATGGCGGAGGTGACGTTTCTCATGGGCAAGGCTCACGAGAAGGCCGAGAAATGGAAGGACGCAGAGCAGGTCTACGCGAGCTACTCGAACACGACTCGCGATCCGAACGCCCAGATCGAAGCCTTGGTGAGGCTTGCAGTCGTGCGCAAGGGCGATGCGACCGGGCAAAAGCGTGCCCTGACGAAGGCCATGCAGGTGCACAAGCTGCACAAGGGGCGCTTGAACGACAGCGGAAAATACTTCGCCGCCAAGGCGCGCTACATGCAGGGCGAAGCCATCTTGGCAAAGTTCAGCGAGGTGACCATCGAGGGCGATGTCAAGCAACTGAAGCGCCGCCTGAAAACCAAAAGCGAGTTGCTCAAACAGGCGGCAGAAACCTTTCTGGATGCATCCAAGATGGGGGTGGCCGAGTGGACCACCGCCTCGCTCTATCAGATCGGTTTCATCTATGAATCCTTCGCTCAGGCGTTGTTGAACTCACCGCCTCCCGAAAGCCTGAGTCCAGAAGACAAGGACCTGTACATGCAGGCGATTGACGAGTTCGTGATCCCCATCGAAGAAAACAGTCTCGAGGCTTACGAAAGTGGGTGGCTCAAAGCGGTCGAGCTCGGCATCTTCAACAGCTGGACGGCGAAGATGCGCGAGGCTCTCGGGAGGCTCAATTCGGAGCTCTACCCTCCTCTGAACGAGATCGGGTTCAGCCTGAGGTCGAAGGGCCCATTGCCCATGCCCCCTTTGATTGAAGGACCGCGACGAGGACCGGACGGCAATAGCCAGCTCTTTCTGATTCCAGAGGCCGAGAGTAAGTCCGCGAAGGCTGGGAAGGCCCAGTCAGCCTTCGGCGATGGCATCGAAGTCGAGGAGGCGCCGTGAACTGGACCCGCTCGAACTGCTGGGTCTTACTGCTGGCGCTGTCGGCTTGTTCCGCCGAAAAGCAGGAGGCGAAAGCGCCGAGCTTGCCGCCAGCGAATCCAGCAGCGGTGAGCAAGATGGCTCAAGCGGTCGAGGCCGCCAAGAGCAAAGAAGGGCTGCCTCAGGCGATCAATCTGTTTCAAGATGCACTCAAGGCCGATGCAAAACTCTGGGAGGCGCGCTACGACCTGGGTGTGCTGCTCGCTGAGACAGGGCAGCTCGAGGACGCCGAACGGCACTTGAGCGCGGCCGCTGAGCTCGCGCCGAATGCCGAGGACGTACTGGTGGCGCTGAGCGAAGTCCGCCGCCGTCAGGGCGACGCAGAGGGCGCCGTAGCGGCGCTCGAGCGATTCGTGAAGAAGCATCCGGACGCGGTCGTCGCGCGCGTAGCTTTGATGAGCGCCCTGAGAGAAAGCGGTCGAACCGACGAGGCGATTCAACATGCGCAAGAGGTGTTGGTTCGGCGATCGGGTGACCCCAGCGCCCTCTCCGAGTTGGCGCTGGCGTATCTCGACAAAGGCGAAGTCGACACGGCGGAGCTATTGAGTCAGGAGTCGCTGAAGTCCAAGGCCAGCGCGGTTGCGGAGCGAACGGCAGGATTGGTCGCGCTGAAAAAGGGGGACGATGCGGTGGCCTTTCGGCATTTCGCGCGCGCCAGCGAGCTCGATCCCAGCGACACCACGGCTCGGTCCAATATGGGCACGGTGCTCTTGGAGGCGGGGGTGTACGACAAGGCCGAACAGCAGTTCCGGGCGGTGCTGGAGGTGAAACCGCTCGACGTCGACGCCAGCCTTGGGCTGGCAGCATCTCTCCGAGGGCAAGGCTCGCGCGACAATCCAGGTCCGTACCAGGAGGCGGAAAAGCTGCTTCTGGCAGTGCTCGAGCAGCAACCTCGCTCCTTCCGCGCCGCATTCAACTTGGGTTTGCTGTACGCCGACCATCTACAAAAGCCCACCGAGGCCCGCGCGATGTTCGAGCGATACTTGGACGATGCTCCACGCCAACACCCGGCGCGCGAGAAGGCGGAGAAGAAGCTCAGCGAGCTCAAGGTCGCCGCGAAGTAGGCGCTATCTGTGTCATTTTGGCAGCGCCATGGTTTTTGACGTGAGCGCAACCCAGAGGCAGATGCGCTAGGGACTTGCTTTTGGGACCGGGGTGATTCTACCAAGGAGCCATGCCTGGCTTGGCTTCTCGTCTACCAGCCGCCGTTGCGCTGCTCGCCTGCCTCCTTGGTTTGGTGTTCGCGTACAACTCCACGGCGGATTATGCGTCGCACCTGGATCGACAGCTGCATGACATGCACTGCAGCTTCATTCCGGGGTCCGGTACGACCTCCGAGGCGGAGGCTTGTCGGGCTGCGATGTACAGCCCGTATTCAGCGCTGCTCAAAGAAGAGTACTGGGGCGGCATTCCCATTTCACTCTTCGCGCTCGGAGCGTTCACCTTTTTTGCGGGGTTCGCTTGCTATCTTCTGATCTTGGGCGGTCGAGCCTCGAGGGGAGCGCTGGCCTTTTTTGCGACCGTCAGCTCGTCCCCACTCTTGGTTTCAGCGGGCATGTTCGTCATCAGCGTGACTCAGCTCGGCACGATATGTAAGACCTGTGCCGGCATCTACACCGCATCGTTGTTGCTTGCGATAGGTGGGGTGTGGACCTACCTGGCAGGGCGTCGCCACAGTGATCAAGACGGAGGTGGTGCACTCCTGCCTTTGGTGTGGTTGGCGTGTCTCGCGGTCGTCACGCTGATTCCCGCGGTGGCCTATGCGGCCAGCATGCCGGATCACACCAAGCATCTAGCCGATTGTGGCACGTTGGCGCAGCCTATCGAAAAACACGACGCGCTCGTGAAGATGCGCACCCAGCTGTCGCGTCAACCGGCAACCTTGTTCGAGGACCCCTTGTGCCCGACATGCAAGGCCTTTCACGAGCGGCTCGTGGCCGAGGGTATTTTCGACAAGCTCGACGTTCAGTTGGCGCTGTTCCCGCTCGATAACTCGTGTAACTGGATGCTCGATCGCCCCCTGCATCCGGGCGCCTGTACCGTGAGTAAAGCCGTTTTGTGTGCAGGCCCCGAGGCTCGCCGCGTGATGGAGTGGGCTTACGAGGAACAAGCGTATCTGCTCCGCGCGGGCAAGGCCGGCGAACCCACGCTACGCGAAGTGATTCGGCAACGCTGGGGCCACGACATGTTGGCCTGCATCGACAAGAACGAGACGACCGTGCGCTTGAACAATCACCTGCATTTCGCGGCTGAGAACTCCGTGCCTGTCTCCACGCCGCAGGTCTACCTTGGCAAGCGCCGCATTTGCGACGAAGATACCGACATCGGTCTCAGATTCACCCTGAAGAAGCTGGCACCGGAGTTGTTGTGATGGACGAAGAGCCGAACCTTCCAGCTTGGCTGGCGCCAGTCGCCGCTACTGGTTTCGCGGTCGCGATTTTGGCGATCGTGACTTTCTCGGTGTTGGCGAAGGTTTCTGCTGCAGAAGAACGGTTGCTCAAACCCGAGCCGGAAAACAAACCGAAGGTTGCCGTCGCGGCGCAAGCCGAAGTGGCTTACTGCACGCCGCAGTTCAAAGAGGTGCTCGAGCGCGTATTGCACTCTTGCGGTCTGGCAGAAGGAAACCAACGTCGCGGTTGCAAGCCAGCCGACGTGAAAACGTTCGCGTCGATCAGCGACGAAGATTTCAATGCGCTCTTCACCCCGCTCAAAGAGCGAGGTGGAGTGCTGCGGTTCGACGTCGGCTCTCACGAGCTCGACGCGGCAGCCAAGCAGTTGCTCGAGCAGCGCTGGTTCGACCGCAAGGGCGCTCGCTACTTCTTCGTGGTCGCGCGTGCCTCCAAGACCGGAACGCCCCTCAAGAATCGGCAGCTCTCGCATCGCCGGGCCAATTCCGTCATGTTCCACCTCAACGAGGTGGCAAAGGATCCCGAGCTCGAGAAGAAGGTAGGGCTACTGTGGCTGGGCAACGAGTTCGCGCAGTTGTCGGAGGACTACTGCCAGTGGCCCAATTCGCGACCAGGCGAGAAATGTGGCGAGGAACCAATCAACCGCAGCGCATTCGTTTCATGGGTAGATTGTCGATTGTGATGAGTCGGGCGCTGCTATCGGGTATCGCATGTGCGAGCCTCGTGCTGGCCTGCGACAAGGGAGCCGAGAAGGAGCAGCCCTTTGCACCCAAAGCTCGCAGCCAGGCGGTCGTTGCAGAACAGGCAGAGGGCAGCCAACAGGCAGAGTCAGCGCCCGGGGCTGCTCAGCCCAAAACAGCAGAAAGCGCTGGCGAAGGGCCCGCGGCTCCGACCCGCCAACGGGCGCTGTGCGCCGGCCAGCTCGACAAGCCGGGCCAAACGCTGTCCAGCGCAACACTAGGGCGCGAGTTGGCCGAAGGCGAAGCGCCGCTTCCCGAAGCATTGCCGCTAGGCAACGGGCAATGGACTTGGTTGAACTTCTGGGCTGCTTGGTGCGTGCCGTGCCGCGAGGAAATCCCCCGCCTGAAAAGCTGGGAATCCCAGCTGAATAGCGGCAAAAAGCAGTTTCGTTTGGTCTTCGTTTCGCTCGACGACGACAAGCGTCAGCTCACGCAATTTCTCGAGCAACAACCCCCAGGCGGGCTGAAGCGCACCTACTGGATCCAGGAGGGCGACGCCCGTGAGGAATGGTTTGCGAAGATCGGTATGGAGCCCGACCCCGAGTTGCCGGCCCATATCTTGGTGGATCCGAAAGGCCTCGCGCGCTGCATCGTCAACGGTGCAGTCGAAGACGGCGATTTCCCCACCTTGAAGCACCTAATAGGTGCCGGTTAGCCTTGATGCGACATTCCTTCAGGCGTCCTCACAAGGGCTAACCGCAGAACCGCCAAAGCCGCCAAACAACCAACCGACCCGGCAGTGGATGCTGAAACCGGATGCGACGTTCTTCCCGTCCTTCATCAGGGGTGCGAGTGCTTCGAGTTTTCGGGTGTCTCAACCTGGAGCATCGTCGCTGTTCGAGCTTCTCGTGATGAGACTCAACAGCTCGAGCTGAGATCGCACATTGAGCTTGCGGTAAATCGCCTTGAGGTGATTGCGCACGGTGTGTGTGCTTATCGAGAATGAGGCGGCGACGTCCCTCACGCGCTTGCCCGAGGCAATGGCTTCGACGATTTCGCGCTCTCGCGTGCTCAAACGCTCGGCGTACCCAGCTTTGGGTTCGCTCGGCCTAGGCGAGGGTCCGGCGTGCTCGAGCTTGAAGCCTGCCAAGCGGACGCGCGAGTACGACGCGCCATCGTCCTCGCCGGCAGCCCCGCCCCCATCGAGTGAAGCCAGCGCGGCCTGCTGCTGACGTGCCGCACTCAAAACTTCACGGTGAACGCTGGCGAGTTTTTGTAGGCGTAAGGCATCCTTGATCGCGAGCGCCAGGTCGCGCGCTTTCACCGGCTTTGCAAGAAACTTGAAGATTTCTGCATCATTCACGGCTTTGGTCAGGGCGCGCATGTCCGCCCTGCCCGACAGCATGATGCGCACGACGCTCGGATGATGCTGCTGCGCCCAAGCCAAGAACTCCGCACCCTTGGTGTCCGGCATCTCCTCGTCGGACACCACCACTTTGAAGTCTTGTTGACCCAGTAGCTCACGAGCCTGCGTCGCGCCGTTCGCGCCAACGACGTCAAACGGTTCCGACTTGAGTGCGGCCTGCACTGCGGCAATCACTTCGGGCTCGTCGTCGACTAACAAGACTCGCGGCAGCATGTGCCATTCATGAACGGCCATGCGTTGGTGAACTTGAGAGGGCGGCTGCAGCGCTGGTATGGCGATTGCTTTGTGTGAGCGACGAGTTCGGACAACCGCCGGTGCCCTCGTGCGCCGAGGTCGTTGGTTGGAGGTTACATCCCACATGACAATGGTGCTTCTGGTCGATGAGGACACGCTGCAGCTCACCAAGAATGCCGACGCCCTTCTGAGTGCCGGCCACCAGGTGTGCACGGCGGTCGATACGCGAGAAGCCCTGGAAGAGTTGGAATGGAACCAACCGGACGTACTGGTATGCGACGCCGGCCCCCGAAACGTCGATGGGTGGAGCCTCGTGCGACACCTCAGAGGCGATGAACGCTACGCGCGGCTCTCGATCGTTCTGTTGGGAGCAGCCGATGACAAGGAGCTCAGGCTCATGGCGTTCCGTAACGGCGTCGACGACTATTTGCCGAAACCTTTCGAGCCTGAAGAGCTAGTGCGGCGCTTGGACCGAATCCTACGCCGAAGTCGCATCATCGAACGACCCTTCACGGGGCCACCTCCGTCGGACGTGCAGGGGCGCCTCGAAAACTTCCCACTCGGCTCGGTGCTGCGCTTGCTTGCCCTCGAAAAGAAGACGGGGGTGCTCTTGGTGCAGCACTCCGGCGCGTGCGTACGAATCGAGCTGCACGGCGGCGAGCTTGGACGCGTCCAGACCTTACACGAGCTCTCCAACGCTTGGTCCGATGCATTGAGCATGGCGCTTGCTTGGAATTCAGGAGAGTTCTGGTTTACGGAACAATCACTGGTGGACGAGGGCGAAACTCGCACGAGTGTGGCGGAGCTTTTGGATGGCAGTTGGTCCCGAGCGCACTTTCGCCGGCGCGCCTGACGATGAGGAAAGACGAGATGAGATACGAAAAACGACCCGAAGCGAAAAGCATGGAGCCGCGAAGGAAGGTGATCGCTGACTTTCCATCGGGAATGGTGCTCAGTGTTTCGTTCGACGGTTTCGACGAGCTCGAGCTCCAAGTGTCGCAGTGCGAATCACGCAAGCCTTCCGGAAAGCCGCCTGACGACCATTGACGTGACCCGCTCGGTGTCGCTAACGTGCGATTTCGGCTGGCCGGTTTGAAGGGGTCCTGAAGGAATCGAGGGGCTCGGGCATACATCGTTGCGTGAACTTGCGGTCGCTCCAGCTAGGAAACTTCGCTGGACGTCGGAATCCCGGCAGTCATGGGGTGCTGATTCAGTCGCCCCGGCTCTGGTCTCGGCGCGGTGACTCGTGTAAGGCGCAACCCAAAGCTTGAAAGGATCTCGTGATGCACAAACGTATCTTTGGACTCGTCGTAGTCGGCGGCTACCTGTCTGCGGTCGGCTGCGTTCCCAAGCAAGACGCCGATGCTCCCCCCCCGCCACCGGTCGGGAACGCCACGCAAATTCAGGACGAGACTGGCGGCAAACCCAGTGGCAGCGGTCCGATTCCGCCCAACGTGGCTGCTGGTGTGTGCCCGACCAAGACCGTGCTCGATGACGCTGAAGACGGTGACCACCAGGCATACAAAGACGATCAGCGAGGCGGCTACTGGTACACGTATGCAGACAAGGCCGGAACCGTCGTCGAACCCAGCGGCGAGTTCAAGATGTCCGAAGGAGGCCCTGAAGGTTCCAAGTGGGCGGCCAAGATGAGCGGCAAGACCGGTCCTGGCGGTATTCTCTACGCAGGGGTTGGCTTCTCGATTACCGATCCGAAGGCGCCCGTCGATCTATCCTGCTGCAAGGGCGTGTCGTTTTGGGGCAAGAAGGCCGGCAGCGGTATTGCCGCCGTGCGGCTCAAGGTGCCCGATGTGCAAACCACCCCCGAAGGCAATCAGTGCAAAGAATGCTTTAACGACTTCGGGCGCGACTACATGTTCACCGACGAGTGGACCAAATACGAGCTTCAGTTCGCTGAAATGACCCAAGAGCCGAGCTGGGGCGACAAGTTTTCGGGCATCATGCCGACACACATTTATGGTCTGCAGTGGCAGGTCAAAGAGCCGAACAAAGACTTCGAGATCTGGATCGACAACGTCGAGCTGATCGGCTGCGGGCAGTGATCGCGGCTTGACCGCGTCGGCGGGCAGGTGAGCAGCGCAAGCCATCGAAGGCCTGGCCGCCGGCGTGGGTCCGCGTCTGGCCCACGCTCCGTCGTTAGGGGGCCGTTGCCCACGCTCCGCTTGGCGGTGGCGCTAGGCAGTCGCCTCGCAGCGGGGCATCCCTGGATCTACAGGGACCAAGTCCCAGGTGGCTTTGATGCAAAGACCGGGGACTGGGTCCACGTCACGGCTGGGACATTTTCCGGTTACGGGTTGTGGGACGAGCAATCCGCGATTGCAGTCAGGGTTTTCTCGAGAAAGCGCCCACCCAATGCGGACTGGGTGGCTGCTCGAGTGTCGGAAGCCTGGGCGCTCAGACGGGACCTACTGCGTTCCGGGACCACGGCGTTTCGCCTGATCTTCGGGGAGGGTGATGCGCTTCCCGGTATCGTGGTGGACTACTACGACGGTTACTGCCTGCTCGCCGCGTATTCCGATGCGCTGGCCGACGTGCAAGGTTGGGTCACGTCAGCGCTGATGCAGCTCGGCCACGTGCGCGGTGTCGTGCGGCGTGATCCGACCCGCCCAAGCGGTTTGGAGGTTTTGGCCGGAACGGCGCCGGAGCCCGGATTGACCGTGCGCGAAGGCCCTCACGAGCTCGGCGTCGATCTAGCGCGTGGGCAAAAGACCGGACTCTTCCTCGATCATCGAGACAATCGTCGTTTCGTCGCGGCGCACGCTCGGGACAAAACGGTACTCAACTTGTTCTGCTACACGGGGGCATTCTCGCTGAGCGCGCTCGAGGGCGGCGCGAAGCAGGTGACCAGTGTGGACAGTGCGGCGCCGAGCATCCAGGCAGCGCGAGAGAACTTCAGCCGGAACGGCTACGATCCCAGTGCGTCGGCTTTTCATACCGAGGACGCCTTCGAATATCTCGACAAGGCGAGGACCGCTGGACGAACGTTCGACTTGGTGATCAGTGATCCGCCGAGTTTTGCGAAGCGCCGCGAGCAACTAAGGCAGGCGTTGAAGGCTTACCGAAGACTTGCCGGATTGTGTTTGAGGGTGACGGCTCCAGGCGGCGTGTACGCAGCGGCGAGTTGCACGAGTCAGGTGTCGCCCGACCAGTTTCGGCAGACCTTGGAGGAGGCTGCGCTCCGTACCAACCGCCGCGTTCAGTTGATTCACGAGGCGTACCATGCCGTGGATCATCCGACATTTCTCGCTCACCCCGAAGGTCGCTACCTCAAGTTCGTGGTCGTGCGCGTGCTCGAGCCCTGCTGAAGCATTCAGAACGTGTACTTGATCGCCAGGCCGCCGCTGACGACGAGCGGTGGCTCGTTGCTGGCTTCGCGTTCGAGGCCCATGTAGTTCTTGACCCCTGCGTGCGCCGCCAGAGCATAGTGCGGATTGACTTGGAACCACTCGAAGCCCAACTGGCCTCCATAATAAAGGTTGAGCTGGTCCGCCTCGGTATAGCCGTAGACCACCAAGACGTCTTCGGTGGCTGCTGCCATCCCAGCATTGCCCTGAAGGTACACACCAAACGACTCGCCTATTTCGAATGTGAAGCGTGCACCCCCACCAAAGCCATAATAGGCGTAGGTCCTGGCGTCCGGTGGCTGCTTGGCGTAGCGCGTACTGGACATGAGGAGCGTTGCGTCCAAAAACAACAAGAGGGGATCGATCACCTCGTAACCCACCGCGAGGTTGAACTCGGGGGAAGTCGGCGAAATGTTCTTGAGCGTGCTCAAATGACCGGCAGCGCCGATGCCCCCTTCCACCACCAGGCCATGCCGGCGGGGAGGTGGGGGAGGGGCCTCGGGCATTGCCTCCACCACGCCGACATCGCGCTCGCTCTCGACAGCCGAAGCATCCAGCCACGCCTCGATCTCTTCTCGCGTCATTTGGCGCGTTTCGGGATCGATGCTGGAATCGGCGCCGAGCGCTGAGCTCGCGTACATCGAAGAGCCGAGCCCAAGAACCAATGCCGCGCCGTACCGATGCATGTGCTCACACTACGGTACCCTGTCGGCCACGGGAGGTCACCGCCCGTTTGGTCCGGGCATCGAGCGCCTCACCGGTCGTGAGCGCGCTTGTCCCCCTTCTTCTTACCTTTCGTCCCTTTGGCCAGCAGAGGCATCTTGGGTTCCGGGGGTCGCTTGTTTTTTCGGTCCTTGTGTTTTTTAGACGGGCCGGTCACCGCGTCCGCA
>CBFGRJ010000244.1:0-11214 GCA_965651135.1 uncultured Myxococcales bacterium | reverse complement strand
TCCAAGGAGAAAATGGGCAGTAACTTTGCGAAAATCTTGAGGCTTGGGCACCCGGCTCCGAACTGGCCCAACACCTTGTGGTTTTTTCTTGCTCGACCCCAACGGATTGGGGTAAACCCGGTGCTCGTCTTTTTTGTGGGCACCGGGCTTTCGGCACCATCACTGATCATCGGTTTCCTAGTATGATTATCAGGACTGTTCATTTGATGGGGGTATGTAGCACTCGCCGCGGTCTCCCTCCTGAGCATCCGATTAGGAGCCATTCGCGGCCACTGCTGGACAACTGCTCCCTCTGGGGAGCATGCAGCGGTGCCAACACGGTGGTCTGTGACGGGCAGCCGCGGCTGCCCATCCGCCAGCGCTGAAATCAGCAGGGAGCCGCTAGCGCACAGCCAACCACACCCGGATGGCGGGGGCGGGGCGCTTGCGTTCCGACGTGTCGGGTGTCGAATAAATTCCTTTTTTATTTCCAATATTTGTGAGCAAGGCCAGCAACGCTGCGAACGTCAACCACTGGGAAAGGTAGTCGAATGGCGCAATCAACCATTGTGGGTCACGAGAGCGAGAGAGAAACAGTGAGCGAGTCAGTGAAACAGCCGGTTGGCACTAGCCAGACACGATCCGAGCCGTCGCGTGGCGGTGACGGTGCTGGTCAACCCGTTTCCCAACACCGTGCCTCCCTGAACCAGCCATCCCCACGGGGTGGGGCTCGTGGTCATGGGTTGACCGTTACCCGCTACTTTTCCCGCAACAGCCCCAATCCGTTCGACGACATCGTCTGGGAAAAGCGCCAGAGTGTGATCACCAATCCCGACGGTTCGATCGTCTTCAAAATGGAAGGCGCGGAGATCCCCGCGGGTTGGTCGCAGCTGGCCACGGACATCGTCGTCTCCAAGTACTTCCGCAAGGCCGGGTTGTACGGTGACAAGCACCAAGGCGAGACCAGCGTTCGCCAAGTCGTGCATCGCGTCGCGCACAGCATCCGCCAAGCAGGTGAGCGCTTCGGAGGGTACTTCGCCAGCGTGCAAGATGCGGACGCTTTCGAAGCGGAGCTCAGTTGGCTCTTGGTCAACCAGTACGGCGCCTTCAACTCGCCCGTCTGGTTCAACTGCGGGCTTTACCACGAGTACGGCATCGAAGGCTCGGGCGGCAATTGGTACTACGAGCCCGAAAGCGATCTCATTCGCGAGACGACCACTGCCTACGCGCAGCCCCAGTGCTCGGCATGCTTCATCCAAGCCGTGCCCGACGATCTGATGGGGATCTACGACTTGGTGAAGCACGAGGCGCGGCTGTTCAAGTACGGTTCGGGCACGGGTAGCAACTTCAGCACCATTCGCGGCAAGCAAGAAAAGCTCAGCGGCGGCGGGACCTCCAGCGGGTTGATGAGCTTTCTCGAAGTGTTCGATCGTGCGGCAGGGGCTACCAAGAGCGGTGGCACCACGAGACGCGCCGCCAAGATGGTCTGCCTCGACATGGATCATCCCGAGATCGCGGATTTCATTCAATGGAAGGTGCGCGAGGAACGCAAGGCTCAAGCCCTGATCGCGATGGGCTACGAGAGCGACTTCAACGGCGAAGCCTATCGCACGGTCAGTGGGCAAAACTCGAACAACTCCGTAAGGGTGAGCGATGATTTCATGCGTGCCGCGCTGAGCGGAGGCCAATGGCAAACCATCGCGCGCACCACCCGTGAGGTCGTCGATACCTATGAAGCCTCCGAGCTTTGGAACATGATCGCCGAAGCAGCGTGGGCGTGCGCCGATCCCGGTGTGCAGTACGATTCCACCATCAATCGCTGGCACACCTGCCCGAATACCGCTCGCATCAACGCCTCGAACCCCTGCTCCGAGTACATGTTCTTGGACAACTCTGCGTGCAATCTGGCTTCGCTGAACTTGACCAAGTTTCTCGATGCAGACGGTCAGTTCGATATCGAAGGGTATCGCCGCGCGATCGAGATCTTCTTCATGGCTCAAGAGATCTTGGTGGATTTCTCGAGCTACCCGACTCAAGAAATCGCGCGCAATTCGCATGACTACCGGCCCTTGGGGCTTGGCTATGCCAATTTGGGCACGCTGCTGATGCTCCAGGGCATTCCTTACGACTCGGAGCAGGGCCGCGCGATCGCGGCGGCGTTGACCGCAATTTTGTGCGGGCACGCGTATCGAACGAGCGCGCAAATGGCCGGTTCCAAGGGAGCCTTTGCCGGCCATGCGCAAAACCGCGAACCGATGTTGAGAGTCATGCGCATGCACCAAGAGGCTGCCTACGCCATCAATCGAGACGAGTGTCCGGAGGCACTCTGGCGAGCGGCCGTCGAGGATTGGGACGACGCGGTGAGGCTCGGCGAGCAACACGGCTATCGCAATGCTCAGGCTACCGTGCTGGCACCGACCGGCACCATCGGCCTTTTGATGGATTGTGATACGACCGGTATCGAGCCCGACTTCGCACTGGTGAAGTTCAAGAAGCTGGCGGGTGGCGGCTACTTCAAGATCGTCAATCAGTCGGTCCCCGAAGCGCTCAAGCGCTTGGGCTACTCAGAGGCTCAAATCGCCGAGATCGTGGCCTATATTTCCGGGACGAACACACTTTTGGGAGCGCCACACGTGAGCCGTGCCGCGCTCAAGGCCAAGGGGCTCACCGACGAGGAGCTGTCGAAGGTGGAGGCTGCCTTGCCGGGAATCTTCGACCTCAATCTGGCCTTTGCGCCATGGGTGATTGGCAAGGAGGCGTACGCGCGTTTGGGCGTCACCCCGGAAAAGATGAGCCAGCCGGGGTTCAATCTGCTCAAGCACCTCGGATTTTCCAGTCAGCAGATCGAAGAAGCCAACGACGTCATCGTGGGCCGCATGACGATCGAGGGGGCGCCTCATCTGCTCGAGGAACATCTGCCGGTGTTCGATTGCGCGAATCGCTGCGGCCGAATCGGCCAGCGCTACTTGGCTCCCATGGCCCACGTTCGCATGATGGCGGCCACGCAGCCTTTCTTGTCGGGAGCCATCAGCAAGACCGTCAATCTACCCAACGACGCCACCGTCGACGATGTGCGCCGCATCTACGAGGAGGGCTGGAAGCTCGGGCTCAAGGCGGTGGCTCTGTATCGCGACGGCTGCAAGGCGTCGCAACCGCTCTCCACTTCGGGTAAAGCAAAAGACAAAGCGGCCGACGAGCAAGCGAGCGAAGCGGACGCCGCCTCGGAGCAGGCTGCCGAGCAGCCCCGGCTGACGCCGACGCTCAAGGCGCCCTCCGTGCGTCCCGAAGGTTCGCGTGTGCGTCTACCCAAGAAGCGACGAGGCTTCACGCAAGAAGCCCTGGTCGGTGGTCACAAGGTCTTCTTGCGCACCGGCGAGTACGAAGACGGCTCGCTCGGCGAGATCTTCATCGACATGCACAAAGAAGGTGCGGCTTTCCGCTCGCTGATGAATTGCTTCGCCATGGCGGTATCCGTTGGGCTGCAATATGGGGTTCCCTTGGAGACCTACGTCGAGCAGTTCACGTTCACGCGATTCGAGCCGCACGGTCCGGTTTCCGGGCATCCGAACATCAAGTTTGCCACGTCGATCGTCGACTACATCTTCCGCGTGCTGGGCGTGGAGTACTTGCGACGGTACGATTTTGCCCAGGTCAAGCCGGTCGCCGAAGCGCCCGGCATCGATGACCCTACCGGAAAGCAGCTGGAGGAACCCGCCGTCGACGTGCACCCTCCTGCGCAGGAGCTGTTCGCCGAATCCACCGTCCACGGCAGTGAAAGCCATGCTTCGCTCGACCAACAGCTCGAAGAGATGATGGGCGACGCTCCCGTCTGCGACGGCTGTGGCCATATCACCGTTCGCAACGGCGCCTGCTATAAATGCCTGAACTGCGGCAACTCGATGGGGTGCAGCTGATAAGGCATAGCGGCACGGGCTTACCAAGTAGGGCCGGTCGACCAAGGGTCGGCCGGCCGAACTTTGGGCCGTGTAGGCCGAACGCGTCGGAGATTTCCCATTTCGCGGGCGCGTTTAGTAATACGGAGTGGGTCACCCGACCGTTGGAGGAAGACACATGAAGGCTTCAGGTTCTGTCACGCGGCCCGCAGGAACTCCCTGGTTCGTTGGGCTATCGGTTTTGGTCACCGCTCTGGCGACCTGGTCCTGCGAAAAAGACGAACCCCCTCCACCGTTGCCCTCGGCGGCGCCGGCTCCAACCCCACCTCCGCAAGTGGATCTCACGATCGTGGAGGAGGATGCTGCGGTGGATGCGGCAGAAGATGCCAAGAAGGTCGGCAAGGGTGGTGGCGGTGGCGGTAGCCTGGGCGCCTGTTGCGCGGCGCTGGAACAGAACGCAGCCAACGCGCCGGAGCCGAACGCCACGTACATGCGGTCGGCTGCGCTGGCGTGCCGCTCGGCGGCGGCTGCGGGTCAGACCCAAGGCGCTGCACTGGCGGCGATCCGTGCTGCGTTGCAGACAGCGGGTATGCCCACGGCCTGCAAGTAGGCGCGTGGTCGCGATCCGGATCTTATGCACGAAGTCCGCGACACTTTCTTGCGGCCCCTGCACTAAGCAACCCGCCGGGGGCAACCCGCTAACCCAGTGGGCTGTAAGGTAGCGTCCGCTTGATCGAGAAGCTCTTCTCCGGATCGATGACGACGACAGGGGCAAGAGCGGAGAGCGGTGCCGCGAGCTTTGCTGCGTCGGCGCTCACGGCCACGACGGCAAGCGTACTGTCGAAGTAGGGCTGAACCACGCGGTGCACGGTATCGGCGTCCAGCTCGAGCAACGCCTGGTGAAAGGACGTGTAGTAATCGTCGCCGAGCTCGAACCTGCTTTGGGCAGCGAGCATGCGCGCCAGCGAGTGGAGCGGATCGGGATGATTCAGAAAGCCGCTGGTCAACGCCCTTGCGGCATGCGTCACTTCCGCCTGCGTGGGCGGCGTTTGCCCGAGCCGGTCGATCTGCGAAATCAGGGATTTGACCACGGCGACGGTGTCATCGGGCTTTGTCGTGGCGCGCAGTTCGACGACTGCGGGTGCATCCGCCAGCGCGACCAGATTGGCCCGAGCTCTGAGCGCTATGGCGCGCTGTTCATGGAGTTCGAGGAACAGCCGGGAACCCGCGCCAACACCGAGCAGATGCGTGGCAACCGTCAGGGCCGGCCAAGCGGCGCTGTTCTGTGGAGCCCCCAGCACTCCCGCCAAGATCTCGTCGAGCGTGCTCTCGGGGCGGTCGATCAAGAAAATGCGTAGTCGCTTGGGCCCGAGCGGGCGGTTCAGACCGCGAGGTGTTCGCGCCGGCCCGGGTTTCCAGGTTTCGAAAGCCGCCTTGGCAGCCTCGAACACGACCGTGGCTTCGGGCGAGCCCACGACGATGAGCTCGGCGTTGTTGGGCACCAGGTGTTGGTTGCGCCACATCGTGCAGTCGGCGAGCTTCAGGCTCTCGATGTCCCCGGAGGTTGCATCGAAACGGGCATAGGGGTGCACACCGGTCGGGCTTTCGAACAGCTCGCGATACAGAACCATCCGATTGCCCCAAACCCAATCGCCGCGAGCCCGGGCGTTCGCTTGCTCGCGCTCTTGTTGTTGCAACTGCGTGAAGTCCGCCGCCGCCATGCGCGGGGCTTCGACCAGGCTGTTCAGCAAGGCGAGCGCTCGCCCCAGGTCTTGCTCGAGCACGCTCAGCGAAAAGGTGGTTTGATCGCTGTACGTGTTCACCTGCAAACGGCTGCCCAGCGCCTCGAATTGCTCGATCAGCTGAGCTCCCGGATACTGGCCGGCGCCACCCACCTTCATCAGACGAGCGGTCAAGCGCGCCACGCCGGTCTGGTTGCCTTCTCGAGCACGACCCGAGCCGAAGCTCAGCATCACGTGCGTCAGCGGCAAGCCGCTCTGCTGCAGGTGGCTGATGCGCAGTCCGTTGGCGAGCGTCTGGCGGTGCACTGGAGGGAAGCTCGGTGGCTGCGAGAGCCCGGGTGCCGGCGGCTCCCTCAGGTTTGCCGGTTCCTCCACCGCCCCGTGCTCCCCGCCCGAACCAGCCCGACCCTGATGGGCACTCGTGGCCGTCGACGCGGAGCCACCCAGGGCAGCGCAGCCCACGAGAGTCAGCAGGGCCAGCAACGGCAAGGCTCGCCTCATGGCTTGCTCCCGGTAGCAGTGCTCGCTCGGAGAGTGACGCGACGCGCGGCAACCAGGCTCTTGCTGGCGCGCTGGATGTCTTCTGGTGTGACCGGGCTCAGGGCCAAATGCTGGCGTGCCGCCAGCCGAGCATCGCCCAGCATCACTTCGAAGCGCCCGAGCAGCGCCGCACGCCGCTCGGGGGAGGCGAGCTCGCTAAGCCAGCTGACGAGCGCCCCCTTCTTGGCGCGCTCGAGCTCGGCGACTCGCGGCGCGCGTGTAGCATACGCGGTGACTCGCCGGAGCAGCTCGGCCTCCGCGCGCGCCGGATTGGCTGCGGCCGACAGCTTCAGGTGTGTGACGAACAGGCTGTGCTCGCCCCAGCCGCGAACCTCCGCACCGAAGTCGAGAGCCCCGGCAGCCTTCAGAAAGGCGGCATGCGCGCGAGACTCGCCATCCAGAGAAAGCAGTCGAGCCAGTAGCTCGAGTGCCGCGTGTTCGCCGACCGATCCTGCGGGGTGAGCGAATCCCACGAACACCGAGCTCTGGCCCGCCGTCGACTGGGGGGGGCCTGCCTCGACGGCAGCGGTTGGCGCCGGCTCGACGCTGGTGGCTGCCGGCTGTCGAGCCTTGTGCTTCGGGTCACGCGGCGAGAAGTATTCACGGATCCATCGGCTTGCCTGATCGGGATCGAAGTCGCCGACCAGCACCAGCACGGCATTGTCGACCGAGAAGCGTTGATTGAGGGCGAAAGCCAGCTCTGCAAGCGACCCTTCGGGGGTACGCGCAGCTGCGGCGGAACCGGCCCCCCATGCCAAGCGCGCGAGCTCGAGCTCGGCGGCGGCGTGGGGCCGCAGCAGCTTCCATGCCTCGTAGCGCTGTCGCGCGACGGTGGCTGCGACCTCGGGCACCTCTGCTACCGGTTCGAGGCGCCGGGCCTCGAGCCATAACCCGAACGCCAGCTCACTCGCAGGCATCAAGCTCGTAAAGCAGCTGTGGTCGTGGGCCAGGTGCTCGCTTTCGCCGGCGCCTCTCGCCCGAACCAGGGAATGATCGGGTTTGGCTGGCGTGACCCGGCGGTGTCTCAAATAAGCTGCCAAATCGGGCAGTATAAACGCGTGGCCTGGCTCTGCCCGGCCCGCCTGGAAACAGGTTGCGAGCGCCACCACCGGGTGTTCCCGGTCGACGCTCAAAAGCACTCTGAGGCCGCTGTCGAGCTGCGATTTCTGAAGCCCAACGAGAAGCTTGGAGAAGTAGCGATCGACGCTTTCGTAAGGCGTCGCGCTCGAGCTTGGGGTTGCTCCACACGGGGTCGACAGCGCATTCAGACACGCAACCCAGATAGCTGCTAAAAAGAGCCTGGATCTGCGTCGTGTCGAGCAAAAGCGGGCCATTGACCGGTACCGTTTAGCACGAGCTTGGCGTGTTGCAGTGGCTCGAAGGCACCCAAAGGTCAATCGAGGCCGCCCCACTCGTCAAGATAGTAGGAGACCAGTGCCTGGCTCACCAGTCGATTGACGCGTGTTGGTACGCGGGCCGCATCCGCCGGTAACGCGAAGAGCGCTGCGAAGCTCTCGACATCGAGATATCTGAGCGAGCCGGGCAGCTCCGAGGGCTGGCGCGCGGGGCCTTTGGTGGCGAGCACGTATCCCCAATCCCCAAAAGAGGGCAGAAACACGTGATACGGCCGTGCAAAGAAGCCGACGCTTTCCAAGGTCGTGACGACGCACCAAAAGGCACGCCGAGCCAGCTGAGGAGAGGTCGACTGAACCGCCAGGGCGCCATCGGCGGCGAGCAAGCGGTACACCGAGCCATAGAAGCGCCGCGAGTACAGCTTTCCGAGCGAGTAGGTGCTCGGATCGGGAAAGTCCAGCAGGATCACGTCGTACCCTGGCTCGAGCTCGGTGAAGGCCACCATGGCGTCTCGATTGAGGATACGCACACGCGGGTCGGAGAACGCACGCTGGTTGAGCTCAGTGAGAACCTCGTGTGTGGAGGCCAGTGAGGTGACAGCCGGATCCAAATCCACCACCAGCACCGACTCTACAGTAGGCCACTTGAGCACTTCTCTCACGGCGAGTCCGTCGCCGCCGCCACCAATCAGCACTCGGCGAGGATTGGGTACGCTCGACATCGCCGGGTGCACCAGCGCCTCGTGATAGCGATGCTCGTCTCGCGACGAGAATTGCAGGTGCCCGTTCAGGTAGAGCTCGTACTCGCCACCGCGCGAAACGAGCAGCGTGCGTTGATACGGCGAGCTCTTTGCCGTCACGATTTCACCTTGGAACGTAGCACTTTCGGCAAAGCGAGTGATGCTTTCTGCCTGAGCGAACGCCACCAGCAACAAGGCCAGGATCAAACCGGCCCTGACCTTGGCCAACCGGAGCTTGCGATGCGGCGCCTGGCTGCGGCTGCCCAACAACACAATGGCCAAGAGTGCTGCTGCAGCGTTCAAGAGACCGCACAAGAGCGACGTTCTCACCAGGCCCAACTCCGGCATCAGTATCAGCGAAAAGGCCAATGAACCCAGCAGAGCACCGGCGTAGTCGAAGGTCAGGGATTTGGCGATCAGGTCCTTGAATTCGAACTCGCGCTTGAGAATGCGGATCAACAGCGGCAGCTCCAAACCCACCAGCGCGCCGACCAGCACCACCGTGCTGTACAAGATCAGCTGGAACAGCTGCGTGAAACTGAACGCGACGAATAGCAGCGGCGCCGACAGCCCTCCGATGAGCGCCGCGGCCAGCTCCACGTCGACGAAAATGAGCTCGAGGTTCGAGTCGATGGCTCTCGAGAGGTAGGCACCAAGCCCCATGGCTGACAGGTACACTCCGATGATCAAGGAAAACTGCCGTACCGAGTCGCCCAGCACATAGCTGGCGACCGCCGCGATCACGAGCTCGTAAACCAGGCCTGCAACGGCAATGACCAGCACGATGCCGAGTAGGGCGTGCGGCAACAGGCGGTGTGGCCGCTCACCCGACGAACGCAGGTGCGGCCAGCTAGGGGAGGCTGTTGGCGCCGTCTCAGCCGCCGATGGCTGCTGCGATGATGATGCTGAGTCCAAGGATTACGGAGCCGATCAAGATGGCGAGCGCCGTGTTGTGGTCTTCCTCGATCTCTTTGCGCAGCGAAAAGGGTGTCACCATTTTGATGATGGCGAAACTCGCGGCGAACATGACGATGCCCAAGAGCGAGTACAGGACCGACGCGACGAATGCTTTGAAGAACGGTGCCCAATCAATCATAGTCAGTCTGCCTTCTCGACCCCCGACGGCGTCCGATTCTTAACACGATTGGGGTGTACTTTACGACTGCTTCTCGGCCATTGGGCTGCTTTGTGGGTCCTCCGCGGCCATTTGATAGGCCAAAAGCGCGCGTTCGCGGTAGGCTTCTAGTCAGGGACTCTGCTGTGCTGATTCTGATTGGACCCGCGTTCCAGCCGACTACAGCTAGCTTCCAGCAGCTTGCTCAGCTGACCGGTCTGGTCACGTACGATCTCAAGACCAAAATCAGGCCTGGATCTTGGGGCGTGGTGAGGGTGCTGGCCGACGCAGACAAGGCGCGCGAACTGACGGCACAGCTCAAGAGCGCTGGTTTTCCAGCGGTGCTCGTCGACTCCGGAGTGGCGTACGACCAGAACCGCCGCATCGTCCCAGTCGAAAAGTTGCGCTTCGAGCCCACCGAAATGCTGCTCGAGCTGCAGGGACGCAGTATGCCGGTCCCGTACAAGGGGTTGCTCACCATCGTGCGCGGCGAGGTGCACGTGCGTTCGGAGTGGCGCGGCGCCGGTCCCTCGAGCGGTAACTCGTATCGTGCAGTAGTACCGACGGTGGAGGACATCCAGGCGTTTCGCGAAAGCCAGAGCAGCGTCAGCTACGACGGTTTCCACGTCGCGGATCTGCATTTTGCGACCGTGTTCTGGACGGCACGCCTGGACGCGCGCAAGACCGATTTCAGCTATTTCGGCGAGCTTGGGGGGAGCCAAGCACAGAAGCTCGACCAGGTCGTCGACAAGCTCGCCGAGCTCAGCGAGGTGCGCGTCGATCGTAGCGCGCGCACGTCGAGCCTAGCGTCTTTCGCGACGCGGCCACCGCCGATGCGAAGTGCCTCGCCCATACCCGGGGCGGTTTCAGAGCGCCTGACACCGAGCGATCCGCATTTCGATGGCTACTCGCGCTTGGTGGCGCAAGCGGAACGCGAATTGCTCGCGCAGACGCCGAGCAACCCGCCCCCGAGCTCGGGCTGAGCGTTCACGCTCTCAGCTTAGGCCTTGACGTTCCAGCATGGGCTCCAGCTTTGGCTCGCGCCCCATGAAGTCCACGAATAGCTGCATGGGGTCAGCGCTGTCGCCGCGCGCGAGTACGCGCTCGCGGAACTGCATGCCGATCTCGCGATTGAACAAGCCTTCTTGCTTGAAGCGCGTGAAAGCGTCGGCGTCCAGGACTTCGGCCCACTTGTAGGAGTAGTACCCAGCGGCGTATCCGACGGAGTGGGAAAACAAGTGATTGAATGACGCGATCAGCGCATAATCGCGCGGCAGCTTGGCTGGTGAATAGCGTTGCAACACCCGGTTGGCATAGGCGTTGGCATCGCCGTCGCGGTCCGGATCGTAGTCGATGTGTAGTGCCAGATCGACGGCGGCGAAACCGAGTTGTCGCATCTGCGCACTGGCGGCGCGGAAGTTGCGAGCTTTTATCAAGCGCCCGACCAATTCCTGCGGCACGGGCTCACCCGTCTCGTAGTGCGCCGCGAACGTGTCGAGCGCTGCTTTTTCGGAACACCAGTTCTCCATGATTTGGGAAGGCAGCTCGACGAAATCTTGGGCGACGCGAGTACCAGCCAGGCTGCGCACAGACACTTGGCTGAGGCAGTGATGCAAGAGGTGCCCGAATTCGTGAAATACGGTTTCGACGTCGCGGTGGTTCAGGAGCGACGGCTTGCCACCCGCGGGAGGGTTGGCATTGGCGCAGAAGAGGGCGACGTGGCGTTCCGGTGGTTTGGCGTTGAGCAGGCCATGCATCCAGGCTCCGTCGCGCTTGTTTTCACGAGGGTACAGATCGACGTAGAAGACCCCGAGCGGGGCGCCATCGTCGTCTACGATCCGGTACGTCCTGACG
>CBFGRJ010000243.1:0-11216 GCA_965651135.1 uncultured Myxococcales bacterium | reverse complement strand
GCTGCTGCAGTGTTTGGTTTGTCGTGGTGGCAGTTGGATAGCCCTCGGGTTTTGCTTTTCGTGGTCGCTACTCTGGCAGCCATCTGGCTCGGCTGTACCATCCTGCTGCAGAAGCCGTATCTCGCTCTGTTCAGAAATGCGCTGAAAGACGATCGCGAAATGGTCGGCCCGCTCAGCTTCAGCATGGGCTCCTTGGAAGTACTGGTCGAAGCACTGTCGAGCATGAATCCTTCGCGCGCCGTGGCTGCGATACAGCTGTTGGCCTCCCATCGGCGCGCCCGCTTGATTCCAGCGCTCACCCTGTTCCATCCCTCGGAAGAGGTGTTGTTGAGCGCGCTACAACACGTGCCGTCTGCCGACCGTGAAGATTGGATAGCCCCGACGGAGCGCTTGGTCGAGCATGACTCCGAAAATGTTCGGCTCGCAGCCATGGGCGCACTCATGGAACATGGCATTACCCAGCCGATCGAAGCTCGCTTGAATGCCCGCGATCCGACCTTGCGCGGGCATGCGGCGTTCGTCCTCATGGATCGCCTGACAGGTGCGCCCGAAGAGCGAAGCTCAGTGGCATCGTTGGTGGAAGGGCGTGAAGATGCCGCGGTGCGCAGCAAGATTGCGCTGCTGCGGGCCATTCGAACGCGTCCCGATAGGCGCTGGGTCAATGTCCTGATTCGCCTGCTCGACGACCCCGATCAGGAGGTGTCGACCCATGCCGTGCATGCCGCTACCACGCTGGTCGACCCGCGGTTGGTGCCGCCACTCATCGGGCGGCTTACCATACGCAAACAACGCGAGCTCGTGCGCGAAGCGCTGGTGGCGCAAGGAGACGCCGCGTTCGAGGCGGTTTCTGCACTGTTGAAGGCGAGCGATACGGACCCTCGCGTGTGCCGGCATTTGCCGAGGACGATCTCTCGATTCGCATCCCAGCGGGCTTCCGACGTCCTGCTCGCCGTGCTGACGGGCGACCACGACGGGCTGATACGCTACAAGGCGCTCAGAGGCCTTGGCCGCTTGGCGGAAGAGACGCAGGTCTCGCTCGATCGCGAGCTGCTCGAGGTGCAACTGTTGGCGAATCTGCGCGAACACTTGCGCATGGTCTCGTTTGATTGGGTGCTTCGCTCGAGCACGGACCGCATGCTCCTCGACGACGGGTCGCAGCTGCTGCTCGACCTGTTGTCCGACAAGGCACGCCAAGCTTTGGAACGAGCGTTCCGCCTGGTGCAGCTGCTCGAGCCAAAAGAGAGCATTCGTGCCGTCATGGAGGCGATCTTGTCGGGTGAGAGGACTCAGCGAGCACAAGCCTTGGAGTACCTTTCGACGCTTGCGCTTGGTCTCGACGCAGAGGCGCGCGAGCTCTTGCGTCTTGCGACCGACGAGTTGGAGCCCGAGCTACGGGTCGAAGCAGCGCGCTCGCACTTGGAGCTGCCCATGCCGCTGGATTATTCCGGCGCGCTGAACGAGCTCGTGACGGACGACGATGAGGCCGTGCGTGCCATCGCCGCGTACCACATGAAGCGCTCGCTTCCACGCTCATCGAACCTCCCAGCGACCAATGCCTCCCTGGCAGAAGCGCTCCCCGTAACAGAAGCGCCCGCGTTTGGAGCGGATTTGGAACCCCTGGCGCCCAGCGAGAAGTGATGTCTGACTTGCGGGATCCTCAGAAGAATCGAGTAGAACGCGAGCTGTTCGTGCGCGCGTTTCTCGCGACGAATCCTCCGGCGCGTGTCGCCGCACAGCTCAGCCGCGCCATGCGCGATACGGAGCTCGAACCTGGCCAGATCTTGTATCGGGAGCGTGATCGCGCCAGCGCGTTGCATTTCGTGGTCTCCGGCAGGCTGCGACTCGATACACCGGGAGGGGCAACGCGGGACGTGGAATCCGGCGCCATGGTGGGCCTGTGCGACGCGACCATACCGCGTCTGCGTTCGCACCGCGCGACGGCGCTCGACCCCACCAGGCTGTTGTCGATCGAGGCCGCTGACTATTTGGATATTCTGGAAGACAACTTTGGGTTTGCGGTAGATACACTGAGTGCCGGCGCTCGCGAGCAGTCGGCACTCGCGCTTCGGCTCGGCGCCGAAGCTGCGTACTCGGAAGCGATGTCGGGGCCCAAGAGCGCTGCCTCCCTAGCGCTCGGCGAGCTCGACTGGGTAGAACGCCTGCGGCTCTTGCGTTGCTCGTGCTTGTTCGAGACCGCGCCCGTCCAAGCCCTCGCGCGGCTTGCGCGGTCGGCATCCGTGAAGCAATGGCCGGCGGAATCGCGCATCATCGAGCCCGGTCTTGCCTCGTCGCACGTGCATTTCGTTGCGCGAGGCCGGGTGGAGGTTCGACACCGCGAATGCGGCATCACCGCTCAGCTTGGCGTGGGAGGTCTCATCGCCGGCCTCGCGGCGCTGGGGGGGGGCGAGTACACTTGCGAAGCGACGGCACTCAGCGCGGCGACGATTATCGGCATTGCCGTCGAAGATCTGTTCGACGTTGCCGAAGACCATTTCGAGCTCTGCACTTCGATGCTGTCATGCGTTTCGTCCGAGCGTGCCCGCGTGGAAGAGGCGCTCGAGGCGCGTGATTTCGCGCCTGAGCCTCGGCCTTCGTCTTGAATGGCGTCAATCTGGGATGCGTACCACGGGGCAGCCCGCCCAGCAGCCTTCTGCTTCTGCGCAGGACTTGCCGTCGAGACAATCTTCGCAGTCCTTGGCCGACTGCTCACCGGCCTCGCTGGCATCAGCGATGTCTTCGCACTCGTCGATGCACTCGGTCTCGTCCACTTCTTCGACACAGGTGTCGTAGCGTGTGCAAATCGCGGTGCAGTCCGCCGTGCCTTCGATTTCGTCTTCGATTTCGTTGCCGTTGTCTCCGCATGCGAGCGGAAGACACGCCAGTGTGCCACACAGCAGGGATTTCTGAACCAACTTGCGAATCATCATGGGCTATCTCCATCAGCTGATCGCTACGCGGCTCGCACTGTGCGTCCAAGCAGCAACCGCTCGCCCGAATCAGTGCAACGTTCGTACCAGGGATGTCGCGTCGTGTTGGGGCTACGCGGCTGCGACCAGCGCGTCGAGCGCCTGCTGTACCAGTTCTGCGGTGTTCGCTTCGGCGTAGTGCGCGTACACCACTGTCGGGGTGTCGCTCACCGGTCCCAAACGGACCAGACGCTGCGAGTCGATCGCCGCGCGTGCTACCGCTTCGGGAACCGCGACGGCGCAGCGGCCACGCTTTGCCAATTGCTTCAAGAGCGTCACATCGTCGGCTTCGCCGATAACCTCGGGGGTCAAGCCATGCTCGAAGAAGAAGGCGTCAATCTCCCATCTGTACCGCGAGCTCCTGGTGTAGGTTGCCATTGGTATACCAGTAAGTCCGCGTGGAAAGTCGTCGACCTTGGCCGCCAATGGGGGGGCAGCGACGATCACGAGGGGGCTTTCGGAAATGGCTCGCACTCCAACCCGAGCTCGATGCGTATGAGGCGGCTCGTTCTCGCTGAGCAAGAGGTCCAACTCACCGGTCAATAAGTCCTCGAGCAGGTCGCGATAGGCCCCAAAGCGCACTCTGGGAAATACGCTCTCCAGGGCGAAGACCGGCAGCAGCGCCCTGGCCGCAAGCGATCGCGACACCGTCGGGCACACCCCGATTTCGAGCACCCAGTCTGGCTGGTTCTTCTCGGGGTTCAGATCCTGAATCATGCGCCGGGCCGCTCTGAAGATGACTTTGGAGTGTTCGTAGACCCTGTCTCCGGTCGCGTTGAGTCGGAGACCGCCTTTGCGCCGTTCGAACAGTGGAGCATTGAGAAACTCTTCCAAAGCCTTGATCTGCTCGCTGATCGTCGATTGTGATACGCCCAGACGCCGCGCTGCTCGCGCGATCGACCCTTCGGTGGCCACGGCGTGAAAGTAGTAGACGTGTTTGAGGTTGAGCCCGTCGTGCGGCGTGCTGAGCTCCAGGGGGACTCCGCTCAACGGCGATCGTTCGTGTTCAGTCGCCAAAAGGCCCTCCGGTTGGGCTTGGTTGGTTGGTCCGCATGGTCAATCTCGCCTATGGTTCTACCGACTCCGTGTGCCGGCGTTGAGCCAGAGCGAGCTTACGGCGTTCGTTCAATGTGGCGTAGCGCTGGTGCAAGAAGTCCGAAATGGTTACGGCTGCCAGCGTCGCTAGTACGAAGCGTGTCTCTTTCGGTCGTAACGCGAGCGCTGTCCCAAATCCTGCGGCTATCCACGGGCCGAGACAGTATGGGCAGCTCAACAGGTTACCCAACGTTTCTCGGATGGGGCCGCCGCGCGGTTCATCATGGACCTCGCCTCCGCCCTCGGCCTCCGCTCGACGAGTAAACGGCGCGCGTAGGGGCGCCGTGACGAAGTCTTTGGCTACGATGCGGCCGAGCTTGTGAGTGCCTACGCCCAACAGGGCGATGTCGCCGAACCCGGCGCGCATGGCATGTCGTCGCCTCAGCTGAGCGACGGCGACGGCGAATGCTATCGAAAAGCCGGCTAGCATCACGGTGTAGCCGTAGAGCGGGACGTGCTCGTGGGGAGCGTACCCGCCCAGGATGCCCCTTGCTTCGCGCTCTGTGGTCGCCGATGGCTGCATGACTCGAGTCTGAAGTGGGCACAGGCCCACTGCTCGGAGAAGCACAGCAAGGGTCGTTCCAGATGAAGCCGATGGAATTCTGGCGACGAGGGCCCCGAAGGTCGGACTCGCCTGCCTCACCGGGGCGCGCTGTCACGCCAGTGTGGCCCGTGGGCGGGTCCTTGCGCGCCCGCATGCCGTCAGGTTGGACTAGATCCGAGTATCCGCCGCCACCCACTCCGTCAGCGCTGGTTGGCGACGCGCCAGCGTATTGAAGCGAACAGCGGCACGTCCGAGGCGTCGCTTGACCGTGGCCAGGGAGATCTCGCAGGCATCCGCGATTTTCTCCAATTCCAAACCGTCGATGTAGCGCAGGGTGAAGACCTGCTGCTCTTGCTGTGGCAGGATCGAGAGGACGCGATAGGCGTCCCTGAGCGCGCGCCGCACCTCCGGCGGAGCACTGGAGGCGCTTGGCTCGTACCCGTGGTCGCAGAGTCTGTGCTCGCGCGCGCGCTGCCGGCGCCTATATTCGTCCAAGCCCACCGACGTAGCGACCTTGAGGATCCAACCCTTCAGCGCCATGGGGTCTTTGACTTGCGACGCGCTGTTGAAAACCTTCACGAAGGTATCTTGTAGGGCATCTTGCACGTCCTGCCGTTCGCGCAAGATGCGCATCAGCACGCGTCGAACCGCGGACTCGTAGAGGCTGAACACATCGGCTCGCGCAGAAGAATCGCCGCGCTTCAGGGCGGCCAGCAGCGCGCGCTGATCGACGATGGTCGAAGCACGTCGTGCAGCCAGTTTCGAGGGATAGCGGTAAGTTTGGAGTGTGCCTGGCAAGGAGGTGGACACGGGGTTCAACAGCAGCTCGAGGCGTGAAGCGATGGCCCGCGCGCGGGCTCGTGTGTGGTCACTAATGCGCTAGGCCGCAGAATCGATCACAGTTGCGCGCGATCGCCGGCATGCGTTCGAGCGCCGAATCGATCACGAAAAGGGCGTTGCCCACGGTGAATTCTCGAATGGGCGGCAGGCCGGCGCGCCGGTGAGTGGCTCGCGCAGGCAGGCGCGAATCGTGAGCTTTCCGAAAGCCCTGGCGTCGTCTTGCAACAGCGGGGGGCAGCGGGCCCCCAAAGCTTAAGGAGATGCCGATGTCGATTCAAGTTCTACGAGTTGGGCTGATTGCCACCTTTGCCGGCTGTGCGGCGCTTGCCGGCTGCTCCAGCGAGAACGAACCCGCGGTTTCGAATACGAACGACTCGGGTGCGGACAGCAGCAATGGCCCAACCAGCTCGAGCGATGGCGGCAGCTCTACCAGTTCCACGAGCGGGAGTGGCGGTGGCGCGACATCGAGCTCCGATGCGTCGACCACGGGCAGCGCCACTCAAACGCTGGGCGATCCCGCGTGCGATGGCATGCCTACGGCCGCGGGCGAGGAGATCAAGAAGGGCGTGGCGTGCACCGAGGAGGACCCACAGCTTTGTTGGCGGACATGTGGACCGGGCTCCGTCGGTTGGAAAAGCGAGACCTGTGTTGCCGGCTCCTACGCCGAGGGAGATTGCCAGTTTCCCGCCGATGGCGACTACTCGTGCTACGCGATTCCCGACGCGATCGATGCGGAAGTTTGCCCCACTGAAGTTCCGCAGGCGACAAAAGAATGCGACGTGCCCGAATGCACGTTGTGCAACCTTGGGGGCGAGTACCTCGACTCCGGGGGCAATGTGAAGATGGGATACTGTGTCTGTAATCCACCGAACGCCGACGGAGCGCGGTCGTGGACCTGTGCGAGCGATACGGCGTGGCCGTGTCCTTTGGGCAACGGGTGTTGAGCCGCCGCTCGTGGAGGCCGGCCGCTTTGGCCATGCTGCTGCTGGCCGCCTCGTGCGCGCCGCTCGATGAAGAAGCGGCCGGGTACGAGTACGTCTGCGGCTCATCGGACGAGCTTGCCTTCGATACCGCGGGCGGCGAGTTTTCTCGTTGCGGAGACGGCGACCCCAAGTTGCCGCCCGAGCCGAGCTTTCCGACCGACGTGTGCCAGACGCTGAAGGCGGACAAGAGCACTCCCGACGAGAGCCGGCTCGACACCGAACGGGTTCAGCAAGCGCTCAACGCATGCAAGGGTAGGGCCGTCAAGCTCGTCGCGGACGGCAAGAACGACGTTTTCATCACCGCGCACTTGGATGTCGATAGCGTCGTTCTCTGGATTGACGAGGGAGTGACGCTGTTCGCTTCACGCAATCCCGATTTGTACCAAAAGACCGGTAGCTGCGGTGTGCCGGGAGTCAACGATTCGCAGGCCTGTCAAGACTTCATCACGGTGATGGGCGACAGCCCTGGCATCGTGGGTGACGGAGCCATCGACGGGCAAGCAGGAGAGCCTCTGGTCGGCCGCGATTATTCGTGGTGGCAGCTATCGGGCGCGCTTCGGGCGATCAACGGGAGCATAGGCAACCCAACACTGATCAACCTGAAGTCGGGGACCACCGGTTTTTTGCTGTATCGCATCACGCTCCACGATTCTCCGAAGTTTCACGTCAAGATCACCTCGAACCCGGCCGACGGCACCTGCGATGCGCCGGGTGAAGGATTCATCGTCTGGGGAGTGACCATTCTGACGCCCAGGCACCACAAGAATAGTCAGGGGCTACCCATGACGCCCCACTTTGCTCGCAACACGGATGGTATCGACCCCGGAACCACGGCGAAGGCGACGTGCGGCGTCATCGCTTGCAACACGATCACGACCGGCGACGATCAGATCGCCATCAAGGGTGGACACTTGGTCAAAGATTTGATCATTGCGCACAATCACTTCGGAACCGGGCACGGCATGTCCATCGGTAGCGAGACTTATGGCTCCGTCGGTGACGAAGCGACGGGGGACGTGGAGCGCGGAGTTCAGAACGTGCTCGTATACGACCTGACCATCGATGCCGACTCCCGCGGCGTCGGGCACGACGCCACAGAGGCAGACTTCAACGGAATTCGTATCAAGAGCGATATCAGCCGAGGAGGGCTCGTCGACAATATCACCTTCCAAGATATCTGCATGCGCGACATGAACAACGCGATACTGATCAGCACCGCTTACAACCCGCTGTTCGCAGGCGACTTCTTTCCCGAGTTCGGTCGCGTTCAATTCGAAAATGTGCGTCATGTCAGCTGCATGAATACCCGCCAGCCCGTAGTCACGCTCGAAGGGCATAGCGCTACCCGGAGAACGGGCCCGGTCAAGCTGGACAATGTCGTCATCGACAACATTGGACCGGGCGCCGTGGCCGCAGAGTACGTCGACATCGAGCTTGGTCCAGGCAATGTCAACTTCAGGCCTACGGGACCCGAGGTGCGAGTCACCGACGGCATCGTTCCGGGAAGCGCTCCGCGGGCTTGTGAATTTCCGACGCTGCCTGCGCCACCATTGCCACCGGGGTGGCTCAGATGAAGTGGCGCTTCGACTGGGTCGCCGCTGTGAGCGGTGTGACGTGTGTCTCCGCGCTGTTCGTGACGACTTGCTTCCCCGAACCGGCTGAGGTCGAGGGCATTTGCACGAAGGTGCCGCCCGACGTGCTCGACTGCCGGGCGCATGGCTACGCAGGAGAGCTGATGGATGCGGGGCTCGTCGGTTACGCATGCACGGGGTGGGCACGACCGGATCTGGACGCGAGCTTCATCGAGGGAGTGCCGCGCGGCTTGCTTTGCGCGAATCGAGGGCCGGTGCCCGGGAGTGGCGAGCTCGGGGAGGGCGGCGCCGGGGCGGAGGAGGCCACGGGCTACTGCTGTACGGCAGAAAGAGTCGATTGCGCCTACGATCCGGCGTCGGACTGCGACGACTCGAGCGACGGCTACCGGTGTTGGGGCGCCAATCGCCCCGAATCGCTGAATCCGGCGCTTTCGTGCAGCAACGGCAATCGAGAAGGCAAGCGTTCCGAATACGTCAACTACTGCTGCGAGAACGCTCCACGCCGGGCTACCTGCCAGCAAACTGACGCGGTCGGCTGCTCGGAACGGATGCTCGGCTTTTTGTGCGAGGGAGACAGCCTGCCGCGCGGTGAGAATCTAGGTCCCAACAAAAGCCGGGCGGACTTCTTCCATCCGATCTGCTCCATGCCCACGGTAGCGCCGAACCCAGATTTCAAGAGCTACTGCTGCTACATGCCTGCTCTGGTGCCGATCGGGGGGACCTGTGTCAATCACACGGGCGTGCCTGGATGTGCACCTGGCCGGTTCGGGTTCGCCTGCTACGGTCCGGACAGGCCCGAGGACGACTATCTTCCCATGCGTTGCGACGACGGTTTCAAGGGCACCAGCGCCGAAGGATACGCCGCAAGCCTTTATTGCTGCGACTTCGAGTAGCTTCAGGCTAAAAGAAGTACATCGCTTGGGCGTGCCCGCGGTAGTTGTGCGGCTCGTCGCCATCGATGTATTGGACGACCGTATAGGCGCCGGCGATCCCCAGGCGAAACGCCGGTGTGGCGTCGAAGAACAAGTTGATGTCTGCGTATCGCGATCGATCGGCGACCCGCGTCAAGAGCTCGATCTCGGCGCCTCCTTGCGGGAAAAGGTCCCTCATGTTCTTGGAGTACGCTTGCGTGTAATTGGCCGATACGAAGACGCGCCCGCTGGGCGGGAAATAGTAGACGAGCCCGACCCGAAACGCTTGCCAGTCGATGGTGTGCAGCACGCCCTGCGTGTCGAAGGAGACCAGGCCGGGGTCGATGTTGCCCGTATACTCGGGCGGCGGGTTCGCCTGAGCCGGGTTGGGCAGGGTCGGAAAGGTGGCGCCGCCGGTGACGGTCATGGCGTCTCCGATCCCAGTTCCCGTGACGAATGACCCCGTGAACGTAAGCTTATTGCCGCGGTCGGTATCATTCGCCGCCGCCAGCACGGGGACCAACGCGTCGACCGATAGGCCCCACGCGGTGACGCTGTTCGACGTCTGAGTCGGCGGTGGGGTGAAGGCATCCACCTTGTATTGGCGAACCACCCCTGAAACCCCTAGGGCCAGCGGTAGCGCCTTGGTGCCGCCGTTGCCGGAGGTTCTCAAGCCTTTGAATGAGTTGAGCTTCAACCGGAGGCCGGCATTCGCGTCAGGGACTCCGGAGTCTCGCTGTGTGGGCCGCAACGCCGCCACGGAGAGATCGAGGCCGACCGGTCCTGCTTCACCTAGCTCGCGGGTCAGCCGGAGTTGGGCGTGCCGCGAAAAGACCTGGTGAGGGATTCCAAGGAACTCGGCCGTGGTCGGGAAAAAATAGTTCTGCCAGCCGAAGACATCGTAGGTTTGCCCGACCAGGACGTCGACGTAGGGATTCTCGACAGTCACGAAGGCGTGGCGCAAGCGAAACGTGGGGCTGTCGTAATAAGCCGTCTCCGATACCGCGGGCGGCTCGCCCGGTTGGTTGCCGAAAAAGTCGGCTTCCAACACTGCGCTCGACCGAACGTCGCCGACGGACGGTCCATGGAACGCGAGCCCGATACGCGTGTTTCGTACGGAGAATTGATTGCGCGCTACCGTTCCGTCGTACGTGTCCGTTCGCGCCACCAGGCTCGTTCCGATCGCATCGTGGTAGCTTCGGGTGCTATCGTAGATGAAATCGGTCTGCAAAAAACCATACAGGGTAAATAGCAGGCTGTGCGCGCCTTCTCCCAGTTGCACGCTGAGCGGCGTGGAGCTGAACCACTCGACCGGTGTCTCCGCCAGGGGGTCTGGCATGGGCGCCTGCGGCTGAAGCGAGTCACTGGGCGCTCGCGCCTCGAGCTCCACCGGGGTGGGACTCGACGGCTGGGGTGCTGGAGCCGAGCGCGACTCGGGTGCGGTCTGCGGCGCTGTTTGCGCGTCGCTCTCTACCGTGCGTTCGTCGGGATGGTCTAGAGTGGGAGCTGCTTCACTGGGTTCCAACGCGGGCTCGTTCGGCGGCACGGTCGGGTCGCCTGGCTGCGCTTCGGCCTGCTGCGCATAAACGCCAGGCGACGTCAAAACGATGCAGATCGCGGCGCGACCAAATGCCCGCCTGTGACACAAAACTCTAGTAGACTTCATGCTTGGCCAGCTTCCTCAGGCGCGAAGCTGGGCGCATCGCGGGAAGGCAGACACAAGACGAAGCGACCACCCCCTGGCGGGTCACAAAAAGCCGCAACCAGCCGGGCTGTCCTGCCAGCCGGTGGTGCAGCGAACCATCACGCGTTCGGGCGTAGCTCGAAACACGCGCAGGTTCGTGGTGCGGAGCTTGCAATGCTCCGCGGGAGTATGCCTTGGCTCAGGCTCACACTCCGCATCGGCTGCCTGCAGCTGTTTCGAGACAACCTGGGTACGTTGTACTTTCGCTGGGGTCGGGGACCGTTCCGACGCCTTGGATGACGCGGCAGACGGCCCCGACCGCAGCGAACGCTCGTCGACGTTACAAGAGGCTTCTGGTTCCGCGCCCACCAGCGAGACCGGCGATGAGCGCAATCACGGCGATGATCAGGAATGCAAAGAACAGAATCTCGGCGATTCCAGCAGCCGCACCGGCAATGCCTCCGAAGCCGAAGAGAGCTGCGACAAGCGCAACGATAAAGAAGATGAGTGCCCAACGTAGCATTGAAAAATCTCCTGGTTGGAAACAATGACTCGCAAGCGAAGGGTGCAAGTCATGTGCCACGTCGAATTTTGCCAGAGT
>CBFGRJ010000242.1:0-11243 GCA_965651135.1 uncultured Myxococcales bacterium | reverse complement strand
ATGCCTTGACATCGCACGAAAAGTGCAGATCTTTGCGCACCGATTCGTCAGGTAGCGCACGATGAGCAAAGAGACGCACGCCTTCGAGGCAGAAGTCAGCCAGGTCCTAAAGCTTGTTATCAATTCGCTGTACAGCAACAAAGAGGTGTTCCTCCGAGAGCTGATCTCCAACGCCTCGGACGCGCTCGATAAACGGCGGTTTCGCGCCATTCAAGAACCAGAGCTGTTGGGCGAAAACGAAGAGCTCAAGATTCGCATCATCCCGAACCCGGACAAGAAAACGCTGACCATCGCCGACAACGGCATCGGCATGACTCACGACGAGCTCGCGAAAAGCCTCGGCACGGTAGCGTGGTCCGGTTCACGGGCCTTTCTGGACGCCCTGGCTGCTGCCAAGGAAAGCGACAAGAAAGACCTGCAGTTGATCGGTCAGTTCGGGGTCGGCTTTTACAGTGCCTATTTGGTTGCCGATCGCGTCGAAGTCGTGTCACGCGCAGCGGGCTACGCGGAAGCGTACCGCTGGGAATCCACTGGCCAAGACAGCTACACGTTGGAACCTGCCGAACGCGACAGCGTCGGCACGTCCATCACCCTTCATTTGAAGGACGATCAGCTCGAGTATTTGGAGGGCTTTCGGCTGCGACAGCTGGTTACCCGCTACTCCGACTACATCTCCCATCCCATCGAGCTAGCAAAGGCGCCCGAAAAGCCGGACGCCGAACCCACCTTCGAGGCGGTCAATCGCGCCAATGCCCTATGGCAGCGCTCGCCCAAAGACGTCACCGCCGAGCAATACGAAGAGTTCTACAAACACCTGAGCCACGACTGGGAGGGGCCACGCTGCCATCGTCATTTTCACATCGAAGGGACGCAGATGTTTGCGGGCCTTTTGTTCATTCCGAAGCGCGCTCCTTTCGACTTGTTCGAGGCCGAGCCGCGGCACGGCGTGCGGTTGCATGTCAAGCGCGTCTTCGTCATGGACAACTGCGAGGAGCTGGTTCCACGCTGGCTCAGGTTCGTGCGCGGAGTCATCGATTCCGAGGACTTGCCGCTGAACGTTTCACGCGAAGTGTTGCAGGACTCGCGCGCGGTGAAGATCATCAAAAAGCAGGTGGTCCACCAGACGCTGGACGCGCTCGACGAGCTTGCTACGCAAAAGCCCGACGAGTATCGCGAATTCTGGCAGACGTTCGGTTCCGTCCTGAAAGAAGGGCTGCATTTCGAGCCGGAGTACAAAGACCGTATCGCGAAGCTCTTGCGCTACGAAAGCTCGACTCGCGATGGCCTGATTTCGCTGGATCAATACCTGGAGAACATGCCAGCCGAACAGCCGGCAATCTACTACGCCACCGGCGTAGGGCGCGATCTGGTGAAGAGCAGTCCTCATCTGGAGCAGCTGACCAAGCGCGGGTACGAGGTGCTCTTGATGTTCGAGCCGGTCGATCCGTTCGCCATGCAAACGCTGACCGAGTATCGCGACAAAAAACTGGTGTCGGCCATGTCCGCCGATCTGTCGTTCGGGGAGCAAGCCGCGGACGAAAAACGGGACGAAGCGAGCTCCTCGGAGGCCACCCAATCGCTGCTTTCCGCGTTCAAAACGGCGCTCGACCAGCACGTGAGCGAGGTGCGCCCATCGTCGCGGCTGGCGAGCTCACCGGCATGCCTGGTGACCCCCGAGGGCGGTTTGGCTCCCCATATCGAACGCATGCTCAGGCTCAGAAACGAGGGTCTGCCTCCGACCAAGCGCATTCTCGAGCTCAACGTGGAGCACCCGCTGATCCAGAAAATTGGCGGCCTGTGTGCACGAAACGAGAGCAAGCAAACAGCCGAAGATTGGATGAAGCTGGTCTACGAACAGGCCCTGCTCGCTGAAGGTAGCCCGCTGGACGATCCCGGTAGCTTCGCACAACGCATGACCAGACTCATGACGTTGGCAGCGGAAGCCGAGCTCGGCAATCCTGCGCAGGAGGCCCAGTAATCTCACTTAGGGCGTGGCGGTCCGAAGCGCCTATTCCAGCGCCACGACGCCAAGCACGCCTAGGGCCGCCAAGGATTTTTGATTGGCGGCGACTGTTCACGACCCGGCGGATGCCATTTGAGGATCACGCTCGCGAGCGTGTGCAGCACTCGCGTGACTCGAGCGCGCAACTCACCACGCACCCGAGCGCGCTCCTCCCAAAATACTTGGCGAACTTGGCGCTCTCGGCGACTTGGCGGTTTTCTGGCGTCTCGAATCGGATCGGACTGTCAGAGCCTACCGGGATTGCCGAGACCGGCGGCAGGTCGCCGCTTCGATAAGCGCTGCGTGCCGGGATCCACAGCGGCTGTGGTCATGCGGACGCGCTTTTTGCCCGCGGTCTCGGCTTCACGCCGATTTCTTGGTTGGCTCGGCATTTGCCCTTAGCGTGCGGTCGTCAGGGCAAGACTCTGAATGCAATGCCGCACGGTTGAGGAGATCGCATGGTGTCGACAATAGGTAAGGCAGTGGTAGCTGGGATGACGTGTGGGGCGCTGGGATTGGGTCTTGGGGCGCTCTGGGCCTCGGAGAGCCCGCAGCAAATACTGGAGCCGATGAAGTCGATGGTTAAACCACCGCCCGTGTCGGGCTTGTCGCAACCGCTGAGCGCCACTTCGGGTGAAGACTCCGCCGAAGAAGCCGATGCGACCCGCGTGGGGGCGTCGGCTCCCAACGAGATGGCCGGCTCGGCGACGAAGCGAACAGCCGATGACTCGCAGGGCCATGGGTCCGCGGCCCATGGCTCGGAGTCGACACCGAGCCATGTCGCGCCCACCGAGGCCCTTGCCGTGCGTCGCTTAGTCGTGACGAATCGTATCGAAGGGCGCGAGCCCGCCGCAGTCAGCGAGTTCAGTGCCAACGGCGAAGAGGTCTACGCGTTCGTAGAGCTCACGAACGCCAGCGCTCGCGAGCAGCGCATCGAGATCGTTTTCGAGCACGAGAGCGGACAAGAGGTTGGATTCGTGAAGCTGCCCGTGCCCAAAGACAAGACGCGCTGGCGCACTTGGGGACAGACTCGCCAAATCAAGAAAAGCGGTCGCTGGGTCGCCAAGGTGCGCGACGCTAGCGGTGCCGAGCTGTTGAGGCAGAGCTTCGTGGTCGGCCAGGGGTAGGGCCAGCGCCTTCGCGGCGCATGCGTGCTCTTTTTGCGCCATACGTGTGACATCCGGGGACGACTCCGGGTATGCTGCCCGTCGAAACCACGTTTCTCCGCGCGAGTGTCGTCGGAGGTGGGCACGACCCCCTCGATGCTCGGGCACGACGCGCAGCATGAAGCGCCGCATCGATTGGATTTTCCCAGCAGCCCTTGTCAGCTCGACCGTGCTGGCGGCGCAGTGTCAAATGCTGGCCGATGCCATCTGGCGCGTCGACTACTCGGATTCGCTCGGCGTACACCTGATCTGCGTCTTGGCTCTCTACACGGCGATTGGAGCGCTGGTGGGAGTGGCAGCCAGCCTTTTGGTGCTGCTCGAACGGCCTAGCACGGCGTGGGTGTCGCGCCGGTTTGCCCTGGGGAAGTGGCACCGCTGGTTGGGCCCGGTGTTTTACGGTGTCGTCGCGGCCTGTGCGAGCTATTCGACCATGCGCTGGGCATTTTCGGGGGAGGGCATTTCGCGCACCATTTGGGGCAGCCTGGGACCCTTCGTCGCGTCGTCCGCGGTTTTCATGAGCGCGGCGTTGCTCGCGCAGCGGGTCATCGACGTGGCGGAGCCCGGGACGAAGCGGCGTGCCTACCGCATCGTGGTGAGCGGCTTGGTGCTGCTCGGCGTGGCTCTCACGCTGGTGGACCGCTACGTGTTCGTTTCGCTGTATGAGCGACTGCATAGCTACTTGGAGTGCTTGGTGCTCGTGCTGTGGGCTACTGCCTGGGCGCTCGTGCTCGTGCGCTGGCACGGTCGAGTCGCACGACGCGTGATGACGGGGCTGGGGCTCGCGTCGGTGCTGCTGAGCGCCGCGCTGATGTCGAGCGCCGCGCTGCGCGATCGTATCGACGACGCGCTGACCCACGCCTGGGTAGATCCGGTTTATGCCGGTCGAATGCTGCGCCGCGTTCAGGAGTTAGAGGCCTATCTGCAGGACCCGTCCGGCTACAAGGGTATTCAGATGAGTCGCCTTGCGCGCCTACGCACCCGCTACCCCATCGCCGAAACGGCCGTCGCACCCGAGTGGCTGGCTCCGCCTGCGCAGCAACGAGTCAGCGAAACCAGGCAACGGTTGGCCGAAGACGGCCCGTCGACGCTCAATGTGCTGGTCTTTTACGTCGATACCCTGCGCTACGACGTGGCGCACGATCCGAGCATCATGCCGAACGTGAGCCGATTCGCAGCCGAGAGCCTGAACTTTCAGCGCGCGTATGCCACCGGCTCCGACACGCTGCGATCGCTGCCGGGTATTACCAGTGGCAGCTACTTTCTGCGTCACACCCACGACACTGACTTGTGCGAGCTGGCAGAAGCCAGCGAGCATGAATCGTCGCTGGTCATTGCAAGATCGGCCAACGAATTCTTGGGTCGGTTGCGACCCTCGTTTGCCTTCGAGCGGGAAGTGACCATCCCTGACTACGATCCAGGGCGCAAGGTTTGGGGCTATGGAGCGGACCTCGACACGTCCGAAGCCGTCGTCGATGCAGCGCTCGATTACCTAGAGCAACGCGGGCGAGACCCGTTTTTCATGTGGCTGTTTCATTTCGATCAGCACAACTGGCGTGAGCTCAACGACGACTACTTGGCGGAGGTGCAACAGCGCCACGGGGTTCCCCCCGAGGGTGAGCTCAACAGTCGGTATCGCACCATTGCTACCGCGATCGACGCCCAGTTCGGTCGCCTGCTCGAGGGGCTCGACCGCCTGAATCTGACGCAAAATACGGCTATTGTCTTGGTCTCCGATCATGGAGAGGGGCTCGGAGAAGGAGGCTTCTGGGTCCATTCGGTATTCCTTTGGGAATCGCTGATACACGTGCCGCTGGTGCTCAAAGTGCCGGGCGTGGAACCGAAGCGGGTCACCGATGTCGTGTCGTTGGTCGATGTTGCGCCGACGCTGGCGGGTTTCTTGATGCCGGGGACCGACTTGGGCGCGTACCACGGCGAAGATCTCTTGCTGCATGCGGACGACGAGCCCTTCCAGCGTCGCTTCCCGATCTTGTTCGCCGCAGCCTTGCGCGACGAGCTGGTCCGAGTGGGTATGATCGACGAAAGCGGCAGGTTCAAGCTGGTGGTGCGTTTGGAGGCCGCGCAAGTCGAGCTTTACGACCTGCATAGCCCGGTGCCCGATGAACGGAACATCGCGCGAGAGTATCCCGAAAAACGGGACGCGATGCTGAGACGCGTCGCCACCTCACCACTCTTCCCTCGCGAGCTCGATGACTTCAAACTGCTGACGCCCAAAGGCCGCCTGACATTCCCCGCGCCGAGTGGAGAGCTCCCGGTGCGAACCGTTCATTGACCGCTGCACCCGTCGTCTACGGTTCAGCCATCGGGCGACATGGCGTCGATCCATGCCTTGACCGTTGCGCTGCCCTCTTCGTCGACGAGCTCCGTCCCCACGGGAGGCATGGCCGAACCCGTCACTCGGGTGCGCATGCGCTGGTACATGATGCTGTTTTCCGCATCTCCGGGCACGATGCGCGTGTCTAGGCTGGCTTGGCCGCCCTCGCCGCCGGCGCCAAAATAGAAGGGCGCCACCGCACGCACGTTGACGCTCGTCTTGACGGTCGGGGTTTCGGCAACGCTGCCGAGCGCGCTGGTGCTGAGCCACAGTTGCATGTTGACCATGCTCGAAACGAAGGAGCGTGGGTTGTGGCAATTGCCGCAATTGGCGTGCAGGTAGCCGAGTGCCGCTCTTTCGACCTCGTTGCCGGGCAGCTCGATGGGTGCTTCGGGGGGATCGCTGAGCCGCCCCTCGGCTATCAACTGATCGAGCGTGACACCTGCCGCATCATGAGACAGTTGCACGGCGGAAAACCCCAGGGCCACGTCTTCCACCTTTTCGTGGCAATTGATGCATTGATTCTCGCTCGGGATGTCGTGCTGGGTGTTCGACGCGTCGAGCCAGCCGTCCCTTTTTGCCTCGGCATCCGTTTGCGCCTCGTTCCACTGAAAAGCGCGCATGAACCAGCTGCCATCGGGTTTTTTCTGGAGCAGGCGGGTTTCGACTCGAATACCGTCACGCACGAACTCTTTGAACAACTTGGTACCCACGGGGTAGACCCAATAGTCCATGTCGCTCGTGTCGATTTGTTCGTCGGGCGGCAGCTTGATCCAGCGCTGCTTGGCCGCAGTATCGCTCCACAGCGCAAACTGCGGTTGAAACGGCAGCACGCCTTCCGCCAAGGTCACCATGTCGCTCTCGTAGAGTCCCGTCTCCGACAGCCACTGTGGCTCCACGAATTCGCCGGGCCCCCCCGCGGTGCCGCCGTTGGCCGTGCTGCTGACTTGGCCCGTAGTGGCGCCACCCACGCCTCCTGCGGAAACGGTACTGCCGCCGATGCCGGTGGTACCCCCCATGCCGCCGAGGCTGCTCGTCGAGGTGTTCGTGGTCTGACTACCGGACGGTTCGCGGTGCGAGCAAGCGAACACCATGGCGCCGCCGATGAGCAAGTAAGGTACGCGGTTCACCGGGCGAGCATAGCCCAGAACGCCCCTCGACACAGGGATGCCTCGCTCTGGGCAGCTAACCGCGCCGCCTGCGGCGGTGCGAGCGTTCGCTGGCGTAGCCCGCGAGCATCAGGAAAGCTGCCGCAATCATTCCGAATCGTATGCTCTGCGCAGCGGTCGATCGCTCCGACTCGAAACCTTCACTCTGCGTTGACGGTGCCGCAGGGGTATCGGGCTCGTCGGCGGCGGCCAATCCGGCGCTCAGGGTCGACGCCAGCCACACGAGACAGAAGAGAGTGCGCCAGCGCATGCGTCGGGCATAGGTCCGCGCCGCGCTCGACTCAAGCATTGACCAGTAGTGGCGCGCGACTGGCCCGTGGACCGATCGAAAACCTGGCCGCCAGGCTCGTTGACGTATCGATAACGGATTTTCGTAGAGCGGTCGGGAATAAACCCAGCCCGGCTCGGGTAACTGGGCCGAGCCGAGCGGTGGCGTTTCGGCCTTCGAATCGCCGCCAGATTCAGCTAGGTAGCGGGGCTATCGTGATCGAAATCAATGACCTTTATAAGTACTACGACCACCGACGCGCCGTCGGTCCGGTCTCGGTGACCATCGAGCGGGGCCAGGTGGTGGGTCTGTTGGGACTGAACGGGGCAGGCAAGACCACGACACTACGGATTTTGGCATGCGATCTGCTGCCAACCAGCGGCTCGGTTTGCGTGAGCGGCATGAATGTCGTCGAGTTCCCCGATCAGGTCAAAGCGAAGGTCGGTTACCTGCCCGACGTGCCGCCCGTGTATCCGGAGATGACGGTGGACGAATACCTGATCTTCGCCGCACGCCTGCGTGGGGTAGCCGCCGGGCAGGTCAAAAAGCTGGTCGATCAAGCCGTCGAACAGACGGAGCTGGGCGACGAGCGCAGCAGCATGATCGAAGCCTTGTCGCACGGTTACCGCCAGCGCGTCGGTATCGCACAAGCGATCGTGCATCGTCCGGAATTCGTCGTGCTCGACGAACCCATCTCGGGCCTCGACCCGGCACAGATCGTCGAGATGCGCTCGCTGGTCAGGAGTCTGAGCGGCGACCACACCGTGGTGGTTTCCAGCCACAACCTGCCCGAGATCAGCGAAACCTGCGATCGCCTGCTCGTGATCAACGACGGAGTCATCGTCGCCGACGGGACGGAGAAAGAGCTGACCGCGAAAGAGCGTGGCATGCGAGTCGAGCTCACCTTGCGAGGCGAGGGTCCGGCGACTTCGGTCGCCGAGCGCGCCGAAAGCCTGTTGCGTGGCCTGCCACTGGTTAGCGAGGTTCGCGTGCTGGAGCCGAGCGAGCCGGGTGAGGGAATCGCGTCACTCAGCGTTGCTTCCGACGGGGATGTGCGCGACGTCGTCTGCCGCACGCTGATTGAAAACAATTTCGGCCTGCTCGAGCTGAGCCGCTCCGAGCGTGAGCTCGAAAGCGCATTCTTGGAGCTCTTGGCTGGCAATTCCTCGCGTAGAGCTGGCGCGCGTTCCGAGGTAGCCTCGGGTGCCGAAGCAAAGGAGAAGGTATCATGACTCGCGCGTTGATCATCGCCCGGCGCGAATTCTTCGCTTATTTTCGCTCTCCACTCGCGGCTACGGTGATCGCCGCGGCCCTGTTGATCGATGGCATCTACTTCTACTGGAAGGGTCTATCCGAGGCCACGCTGAGTGCCGTTGCGCTGGCCGAATTCATCTTCGTGGCGGGGGGCACGGCCTTTTTGGCTGGGCTGGTGCTGGCTATGCGCCTCATCGCCGAAGAGCGTCAAACGCGATCGATAACCCTGATCAATACGGCGCCCATCAAAGACTCCGAAATAGTAGCCGGCAAGTTCGGCGCCGCATTGGCGATGGTCACCCTGAAAACCTTGCTGACCGCTTACATGCCGCTGCTCTTGTTCGTGAACGGCAAGGTCAGCGTGGGCCACATTCTGGTCGGTTACGCCGGCATTTTGCTGTACGGAGCGGCGGGTACCGCCATTGGTTTCTTCGGGTCCGCGCTAGCGCGGTCGCAGGTGGTCGCCATCATCGTGGGTCTGGCGATTTCGGGTGCGCTCGTGATGATGTGGATGGTGGCCAAAGCCACCGATCCGCCCATCAACTCGTTCCTTTCGGGTTTGGCGTTGCATCATGACAACTTCCAGCCGTTCATGGTGGGGCGACTGGAGCTGCGCGGCGTCGTGTATTACCTGGCGGTGATCTGGTTTTTTCTGGTTGCTGCAACGAAAGTCCTGGAGGCTCGGCGGTGGCGATAACAAGCGATGACAAAAACGAGCGCGAGCTCGACAATGAACGCGACAATCCGTCGGATCCCGATCTCGACGACGCTTCCGACGATGCTTCCGAAGATGGCGAGCACGAAACGGAAACGCCCGAAGCCGAATCTGCCGAGGCTGGCCCGACAGCAGAACCGTCGCCCAAGCGAAAACCGAGCGCCTCGTCCAAGAGCTCTGCCGGCTGGCGCGGAGCGCCTGCCTGGGTCGTGCCTGTGTACGTGGCGGGTCTGGTTCTGATTTTCGCAGGAGAACGCGCGCTCACGGCCCTCGAGTCCGGCTCGACCTTTCTCACGGGGCTTGGAGCGCTGGCCGTGGTGTTCGCCACCCTGGTGCGTTTTTCTCCTAAATTCAGCGCGACCGGCGAACGCGGCAGCATCGAAGCTTTGATGCGGGTGCTGTCCATTCTGGGCGTGGTGGCGCTCGCCCTGTACGGGGCCACTACGGAGTGGGGGCAGGAGCGACTGGGCATCGCCTCCATGGAGCTCGAGTCCCGGGAACGGACGCTCGGGGTCCTTTCGGTGGCGTGGCTGTCGTTGATTCTGATCGCGACGGTACCGATGTTGTTCGGCGAAGCTTCGCTCAGGCCCATGCGGCGCGCCGAGCGCCCCGAAAGCCGCCGTGTCAAGCTGGCTGCGGGAGCTGGTCTGGCGCTTGCCCTGTCGGCGGTCTACGGAGCACTATTCGTCTTCTCCGCAGATGCAGCGGATCTGAAGGTCGACTACTCGTACTTCAAAACCTCGGGCCCGAGCGAGTCTACCAAGAAGATGGCTCAGAGCCTGCAGGACCAAGTGCAGGTGACGGCATTCTTCCCTGAGGTGAACGAGGTCAAGCGTGAGGTCGAAGGGTACCTGAACGAGCTGAGCCGCAGCGCCCCGAAGCTGAAAATCGAGGTGACCGATCGCCTGTTGGTTCCCAAGAAGGCGCGCGAGCTCAGGGCCACTCAAGATGGCATGATCGTCCTGTCGAAAGGCAAGGTCACGCGCTCCGTCGTCGTGGGGACCGAGCTCGACAGCGCCAGGGCCAAGCTCAAGACACTCGATCGAGACTTGCAGGCTCAGCTCCTGAAGCTCGCTCGCTCGCGGCGCACCGTCTACATGACGGTTGGGCACGGTGAGCTCAACGACAAAGGCCGCACCAGCGCTGACGGGCGCTCGGCGCAGATCCTCGACGCGCTACTACGCAAGCAAAACTACACGGTCAAAGAGCTGGGCATCGCCCAGGGGCTCGCCAATCAGATCCCGGACGACGCGGACGTCGTGATGGTGCTCGGCCCGAGCGACCCATTCGCCAAGGAAGAAGCGGCGACGCTGGAACGGTATGTCGCGGGCGGCGGCAAGCTGCTGTTGGCGCTCGATCCCGACGCTATTTCGACCGGTGAGGGGCTTTCGGCCAGTGAAGTAGCCGAGGTCACCGAGGGCGCCGCTGCACCCGAGCAGGCTCAGGCCAAACCCGCCGAGGCCGAGCAAAAAAGCGACGCTGCTCCGCCCGCAGCTCCAAAAGCTGGCGCCGAAGCTCACGGCTTCGAGGGGCTTTTGCGCCTGATCGGCCTGGAATTCGCGCCTACCATTTTGGCCAACGAAACCAAGCACGTCAGGCGGCGCTTCAACGACTCCGATCGGGTGATGCTGGTGACCTCGAATTTCTCGTCCCACGCCTCGGTGTCGACGCTCAGTCGCAATGCTCCGCGCGCCGCCATCGTCGTCTCCGGCGCCGGTAGCCTAGAAGCGCGCGAGAAGGCGCCCACCGATAGGGAGAACAAGATCGATTTTGCGATACGGGCTGCCACCGATACCTTCGTCGACGTCAATCGGGACTATCGGCGCGACAAGGACTCCGAGCCGGCCAAGAGCTACAACCTGGCCGCGGCTGTCTCGAAGAAGCTGGCGGCTTCTGACAAGACAAAGTCCAAGCCGGCGGACAAGGACAAGCAGGAAAAAGACACCAAAGAGAAGGACAAGGACGAAGAAAAAGATCCGTTGGATGACTTGAACGAGTACCGCGTCTTCGTCTTGAGTGATGCCGACGCGCTCAGCGATCTCGTCCTCGCCAATGTACCCGGCAACCAATTCCTCTTCGTGGATGCGGTGCGCTGGCTGGGTGGCGAGGAGAGCTGGGCAGGCGAGCAGACGACCGAAGAAGACGTACGCATTACCCACACCAAGAAAGAAGACCAGATCTGGTTTTACTCCACGATTTTTGGCGCCCCGGCGCTGGTGTTCGGGGCGGGCATGTTCATCAGTCGCTACTCGCGACGTGAACGAAAGGGTCAAAAGGCTCGGTCATGAACTTCGCCAAAAGCATCGGTCTACACGTGGCATTGACCCTCTTAGCGGG
>CBFGRJ010000241.1:0-11261 GCA_965651135.1 uncultured Myxococcales bacterium | reverse complement strand
CGACCACGTCGGGGTTGGAAAACCCATTGTACAATCCGAAAAACGTTTCGCGGTCCGTATCGAACCCGGCCACGTCGGCGTTGACATGATAGAACGCGTAGTGGTTGCGGCGCTCGCGATACTCGGTCTTGTGGTAGAGCGTGCTCCCCACGACCTCGACCTCACCCGTCGAGAAGTTGCGCTGGAAGTTGGTTCCGTCGTCCTGGGCGTTCCACAGACAAAACTCGATGAAGCTGAACAGCTTGAACTTGCGCCGCTCCTTGCTTTCGTTCTTCAGCGTGACTTGGTGGACTTCACAGGTTTGACCGACTGGAACGAAGAACAATTGCTCGGCGCGGAGGCTGCCGCGGCTCCCGGTAATTTTGGTGTACCCCAGCCCGTGACGACACTCGTACACGTCGAGGTCACGCTGGGCAGGACCCCAGGCCGGCGTCCAGTACTCCCCGTTTTCGTGAATGTAGAAATAGCGGCCTCCGACGTCGGTAGGCACGTTGTTGTATCGGTAGCGCGTCAAGCGCCGCAAACGCGCATCCTGGTAGAAGCAATAGCCGCCCGCTTGGTTGGAAATCAGTCCGAAGAAGTTCTCCGATCCCAGATAGTTGATCCACGGGTAGGGAGTCTTCGGAGTCGTGATGACGTATTCCTTGTTCGCATCGTCGAAGTGACCGAATTGCATCTTGTGCTGCGTCTCCAGGGCGTTCTTGGTTTCAGGCGTTTGGGGTGGCGGCCTTGGGGTGACCCAAACCAGCGTGTTGCCCGCTCCGCTGGCTGCCGGACGCTACTACATCGTCTAAGAAGGTGCCACGAGCATGGCGGGCACGCGCGAGCGCCGTCGCGAAGGGCCTTGGAGCTCGGTCCCTCCATGAGACGCTCGAGCCAAAAATGAACCCGAAAGGCCCGCTCGAGCCAGTTGTCGCGTTTGGGTTTCTACTTGGATTTCGCTGGCTCGGCTGCTGCCGCCGCTTTCGCCTTGGGACCTTGCTCGTCCAAGAACGACAGGACCCAGGCAAACGGCGCGTTCCAGTTGATGGTGATCTCGTTGACGCTCCAGGCCTCGATGTGATCGACGAAGCACTTCTGAGGCTTGCACCCCTTCAGTCCCGCAGCTTTGGCGTAGGGATCCTGCAAACTGGAATTCGGCCCACCCGAAACAGCACCGGGAGGCGCCTTGGGGAACTGTTGACTCACTTGGAAAGACCAGAAGCGGTGATGCGGCCATTCCAGCGCGTTTTCGCCGTAACCCGTGACGTAGCTCTGCGCCAGGCCGTTGACCCCGAAGATGTAGTTCATCGCCTCGACCACACCCTGTAGGTATTTGGGATCTTTGGTGAAGTCGAAGGCCAGACCGAGGATCACGGCGTTGTTGAGCACGAACGAGTTCGAGCCCCATGGGTAGCTGCCGTTCACCGCGGCAAACGGCGTATTGTAACCCTGCTTCTCGATCAGCCCGAGGTACTTGTCCGCGGCCGAAATGACTTTCTTCCGCTGCGCTTCTTGCTCGGGCTTGGGCAGCGCGTTCGGCACCACTGCCAACGAAATCGTGCCGAGCGCATCGGTGAGCGCCCAGGTCATCGAAGTCGGGCTGTCGCCTTCGTTGGTGCTGATGGTCTGATAGAACGGCGACTTGCTCATATCCGCCTTGTATTTGCCGTTCTTGGTGGTGATGTAGAGCTCGGCGGCTGCCCAGAAGAACTCGTCGTCGACTTTGTCGTCGTTGTAGGGACCTCCGCCGATGGTGTCTTCTGCCTTGGCGAAGATCGCCGGATGCTTTTGCGCCGCAGCATAGGCCGTCTCGGCGGCCTTCAAGCATTTGGCAGCAAACGCCGGATCTTGCGCTTTGTAGATGCGCGCCGCCTGGGCCGCCGTGGCAGCGAGATTCAACGTGGCAGCCGTACTGACCGGTCTGAGCAGGCGCAGCATGTCGGCCTGCGTCGGCGGCTTCATACCGAGGCCGGTCCACTCCTTGTCGTGCATCTTGTGATGCACCATGCCAGCCATTTCTTGCCCTGCCGGCACCTGCATCTTGAGCATCCACTCCATCTCCCAGCGAGCCTCGTCCAAAAGGTCGTTCTTCTGGTTCGCGTTCTCTGGGATCTTGAGCTTGCCGTCCGCGAAATCGTCGAGCGACGAGCCCAGGTGCTTCAGGCGCTCGTACTGATTCAACATCGTCCACAGCGAAATGCCGCCGTTCACGACGTATTTGCCGTGGTCGCCCGCGTCGTACCAACCGCCGGATACGTCGAGCTTGTAGTTGCAATTCGCCTCGGGAGCACACGGTACTTCTTTGTCGGAAAGGTGCCCGGCGGGACGCGCCCATTTGGGATCGCCCACGTATTCGGCCTTGATCTCGATGCCGCTTCGGTTGTGATAGAAATAGCTGAGCGCGTCGTACTTGGCCTGCTTGTAGATGTCGTCCGCAATCTTGAAGGGGTAGCTCTGCTCGCCACCCACCTTCAGCACGTAGCCATCCCCCGGCGTGGTCACCGCCGAGAAGTCGATCTGGTGCAGGTGGTCCCCCGAGTCTGGATCGAGCCCGAGCGGCTTGGTGTTCCCACTCGACACTACTTTGCCGTCGGCGGCTACGAGTTCCCACTTGAGGGGCGCCGTGGCCGCGTTGACCGCCACCGCATGCTTGGCCAGCCCTGGGTAATACCCGACTTGGTTCACACGCACGTTTGGAGGTGGAGGCTCCGAGGCAGCCTCGGTCGGGGTGAACTCCGGATCGGTCAAGTAGATGTCATCGATGCAGACCTTGAACGAGTCCGCGCTCGCGAGATTGCCCCCCATATGCAGGGCGAGCTCGGCGGTTGGATCGTCCTCGCCGGCCATGGTGAAGCTGCCCTGGAAGGTCTGCGGAGTCGTGGTCAAGTCGAGCGTGCCAGCCCAGTACTCTGCGTAAGGAGGCCCGGCCATGCCCACCTTGGGGCGCACGCGCGTAGGTTTGTCCGCCCAGGCTTTCAAGCTCACGTTGTACGTGTGCCCCTTCTGGATCACCATCTCGCGGTGGCGCACCTGGGCGTCCCAGGGGTTCGCGCCCTTGTTCTGGATGTCGATGCATAGCGCCCCGTTGTCGACCATGGCTTCTCCAGTCGCCGGGTTGGTGAACGACGTCATCCAGGGCAAGCTCTTGCCGTCGTTGAAGTCGCTGTTCTTCAGCAAGTTCCCGCCAGGTGGCGCCGCGGACGCCGCAGCCGTTTCGGGCATGGCCGGAGGCGCCCCGGTGCCGGCCTGGCAACCAAGCACGGACACGAGCAGTGCAACACAGGAGCAATAGGAACGTAGCTGTAGTTTCATGGTGAAGCTCTTTTGAAGAACGAGGGGCTCAGAACGGCGACGGGTATCCGCGAAGCAGCTGCGCTCAACCTCCGCAACCCGTGAACTGCAAATCGTCAATCCAGATATCGAAATTGCGGCCTTTGTCGTTCACTTGGAACTGGATGCCGTAGATCGTGCTCTTGTCGATCTCCGAAACCTTCGGCGACCCCCAACCCTTTTGCTGGCTCATCTTGTACCAGGGAACCACGAAGTACTGCCACTCGTCCGAGAAGGTCAGGTCGATGCCGAAGTCATTGAAGCATTCGCCACAAATGCCTCCTTCGGGATCCGTATTCTTGTCAGGCACCTTCATGCGCACCTTGGCCGTGGAACCCGGGCCCTTCTTTGCCCAAAACGCGATCCCGCCGTATTTGGATGCATCGTAAGGGCCTTTCGGCTCGGTGAGATTCAGGCCCATCCCCGCAAACACGATTTCAGCCGTGCCGATGCTGCCGGTCATGCGTAAACCATACTTCGAGTTCTGAGCGCCGCCGGCCGAACACTCGAAAATCCCGCCGGCCTCACCCGACAGGGGAGATACGGTCGAGCCTTCTTTGTCGACGAACGTGTACATGTAGCCGCCGCGACCGGCCTGCACCATGATCTGATTGTTATTGTCTTCGCAATTCTCGATCATGCCCTCGGCCGGGGGACACGCCTTGCCTTCGGGGCTGTTCATCATACTCTCGTCGTTGGGCAGTACGCCTTTGCGGCAACCGCCGCACACGAAGCTGCTGGCGGCCAGCGCCAATACCAGGCACGTCGAATCAAATCTCATTGTGGACTCCCAGGGGGTTTGGTTTGCTCACTTGGCGTGAGTCGTTAGCATCAATACGCGAATGGCTCGTCAATGCGCAGCTCGAGTGCCTCGATGGTCCATCCTTTGCTTCGGGACAGCCGAAGGCGCCCAGTGCTTACCAAATACTCATTTCGTTTTTCAAGGACCCACGCCGAATGAGGTGCCCACACGCTGAGGCTTCGACGCACCCGGAGCCGCTACGCCGAGCCCAAATGCGCAGCCGACCGGCAGGTTGGAAACTCGGTCTCGCTCGGGATCGAGGCCCCTGGCGCGTGGGGTGGACATGGGTGCTCATTGGATGGCGCGGTACTCACAACCCTTCAGTTTTGTTCCCATGCGCCGCCACCCGGGCGCATCGCCCACAGGACACTGTCAGCGGAATACTGCCCCGCCATTCGATTCCGACGGAAGCCACCTCAGCGGGTAAGCGTTGCCAAACTCCGGGTGGCCCCCGTGCCGTGCGCCTGCAGCCAGGGGCGCACCTTGGCGGGCAGCTCTGTAAAACACACGCCGTGCATCTCATGGTGCGCACCGACGCATTCCCAAGATGCGAAGTCGCACCCGCATCTTATGGAGCGACGCACCCCATTGCTCGTCGTCATGACGACCTCGAGAGCGCTATCGGACGCATGCGACTGTCGCGAAATGAAAACCCGAAGCGAGCTCCGCGTAGCAAACTCGAGAGCTTGCCCATGTCGCTTGACGAAGGCCCCAATTTGTATTTTACACAGCCGGGAACAATTCGCTGAACGTATAACCTCTTTTCAATTTAGCAGTGTCTCGACCGATGAGTTAGCTTACGCGGGGATGTCGCTACGAGCCTTCCTTGGTGGCCAACGCAGCGACGACTCACCGGGAGTGCCTTTTCTTCTAACACACGCGCTTCATCCTCGAAGGCGGCGTTCCACCATTAAGGATCCTTGATCATGAACACTCGGATGTTGACCACCGCAGCATGCTCAGTCTTGCTGGGCGTCGGAGCCTTCGCGGGCTGCGCCGCCGAGGAAACTACACCTGGTACGCCCACCAATGCCGGCAACGTGAACGGCGGAAGTACCATGACCGCTGTGACTGGCTCCGACGCCACGGCAGCCGGGCCCGTTACCGGCAACACGGTCAGCACCTCATCCGTGACGAACGGCACGACTGGCGGTACCACCGGCGGCACCACAGCAGCCACGGCAACCGCGAACACCGGTGCAGCGACCACGACGACCGGCGCCACGACCGGCAGCGCGACGACGGGCGGCTCGACGGGTTCATGCTCCGGGAGCACGCCAGCCACCGCTGCCGTATCACTGATGCCCCAGAACGGCTACATATCGTGTGATAGCAACACCATCGGCCTGCAGGGGTACTTCTTCACGTATGCCGATATGGGCGGCTCCATGATCGCGCCTGCAAACTTCGAGATGACGGGTGCGGACATCTGCGTGAACGGCACGGCTGCCCAAGTGATGGAGGGTGCCGACGGAGAGCTCGACTACTCCGGCACCTTCGGCGCGGGCCTCGGCTTCAACTTCAACCAAGACACCGGCAGCAGCACTGCAAATATGTGGGACGCCGCCGCCATGGGCATTGGAGGCATCACGTTCACGATCGATCCGTTCCCGACGGGCGCGACCATGCGCGTCATCTTCCAGAGCGGGGGCTCTGATTACTGTCTGCAGTTCACCACAGGTGGGCCCCACACGGTCAAGTTCGCCGACACCATGTCGGAGTGCTGGGCCGAGACGGGGACTGCCCCATCCCCCACCACCTTGCAGCAGGTCAAATGGCAGGTCGCCACGGACGACACCATGGCCTACCCGTTCGACTTCTGCCTGACCGGCCTAGCGCTGGTTCCGTAGACCGAGCCTTTGGGCTTGCATCCGCGCGAGCGTCGGGTTGCCCCGGCGCTCGCTTGATTTTGTGGTCGCTACAAGGACCAATCGGTGCGGTATGCCGCGCCTACCCTGGCCGCGAACACCTGAGCCGTCACCGGGAGCATTTGCATGTAGGTCAGCTCGACGAAGGGCGCGACCACTTCGGTGATCTGATAGAAACTCCCGAGACTCAGGCTCACGAAGGTCCTGCCCGACTTCTTGTAGCCGACCAGCTCGTAGCGCGGCCCGTCGGGCGGCGGCTGGCTTTCGACCCAAACCTCGACAGGCGCTTTCGAGTCCACCTGGGCAACGCCCGCTGCGAAGCCGACATACGGCGTAAAGCCACCCTTTTTGAACGGAGTTTTGCTGAGCAGGCGCGAGAGGCGCACCTCGAGGTGCAGTGGCAAGAACGACTTCTGATCGGCTACATCGTCGACGGGACCGCCGTTGAGCGCGAAGCCCAAGCGGCCCCCGACCATGAAGTTGGGCAGCACCTGGTAGTCGAAGCTCCCCATGATGCGGGCCGTCGCCATCGCCAGACCGCCCTTGACCTCGTTGCCAGCCACGTCGCTGAGCCGTTCTTCGCCGCGAAAGCCATAGCGTTCTTCGCGGTCGTTGTAGCAAAAATAGGCGCCACCCGTGGTACACGCCTCACTGGTGGGCCGATGCAGCATGAAGTCGAGCTGTAGGCCCGTGCCTACCCAGATTGGACCGAGCTTTCCCGGGCCTTTTTCGACCTCGGGCTCCTCCTCCATGTCCACTTCTTCCTCGAGCTCTACGATTTCCGCTTCGGACTCGGGCTCGGACTCGGACTCTTGGCTCGCCTCGACCCCCCCCGCCTCGATGAAGGCAGCACGCATCTCGTCGGTCGTCAGGTCTGGATTGAGCACCAGCTTCGGGTCGAGCTTCAGAGCCTTTCGCAGCTCCTGCATTCCGGGACCTTTGCGCTTCATCCCGGAGATGTAGACGAGGGCTAGATCACGGCGCAGCGTCGCCTCCACGCCGGGCGCACACCTATCGCGTGTGCACAGCGCAATGGCAGCTTTGAGCTCCGCCTCGGCCTTCTTCATGTTCATGGCCAGGTAGTGTTCGTTGATGGCAGCGTCGCCGCGCGCGCGCGCCTTGGCGTCATTCACCGCGGCCTGGGCCAGCGCGGGGGCAAGAGCCAGTGCCATCGCCAGAGTAGATCCAATTCGGCAGGCCTTACCGAGCGCTCGTCGTGTCAGCTTCATTCAGGGCTCGGGACGGTAGCTCCGCTCGCGCTCTCAATGCAAACGCCGAACTCGCGGAGTTCGCCCAAGCTGCGCTTCTGGCTCGGGAAAATTCGGGGGAAGTCGAAATTGGCCCTCACCCTCGCCCGGACCGGGCACCTAATCGCACTCCACCTAATTGCGCCGCCTAATCGCACTCTGGAGGCCCCGCGATGGAGGTCTCGATGGTGAAGTTGGAGTCCACCGTGTGGCGTTCGGCGAAAAAGATGTGAAGCGGGTAGATTTCTCCCAGCTCGAGCCCGAACTCCGAGGCGACTTCGTCGAGCTTTACCTCGCCTCGCAAGGGGGTGTGCAGCCCTCCGAGGTCGATCGCCAGCCGCCGGTTGATGAACACCCATAGGTCGTCGTCCCCGGTAAAGATGAACACCTCGCCCCCCACGTAGCGGAACTCGGTCGCGGCCTCGAGCGTGAAGTGGAAGTTGTGGCGCCTGCCCTGATTGCCCAGGAGCTCGTCGTCGATGGGGAAGAACTCGTTGTTTCTGTACTCGAACAAAGCGTTGCCCGAGCTGGACTCCTCGAGCTGGAGCTCGATGGGCGTAGACTGGTTGACCCCCTCCACGTCGTGGTACCACGAATAGAACGACTCATCGCTGAGGATGGAGCGTGAGCTCGGGTTGCGCTCGGGTTTGTCGTCCGAGCCAAGCTGCGGGAGCACCGCGTCCCGCTCCCGGCCTATGCGTTGTGCCCTCGGGCTTTCGAAATCGGGATGTGTATCGAGCAGATCGCGCACGACGGTCTTGAGCTTGGGAGGACGGGGTGCGGGAGCGTCACACGCGAGCCAGCGCCCACCGCGACACCACTCCAGGCCGTCGCCGCATGCCGTCGCGCAGGTGCGGGCCACCGGCTCGACTTCGCACGCGCCCCAACTGTCGTTCTCGCAGACCTGCTGCCCTGTGCCGCAGTCGTTTTCGCAGGGCGCCACCACCGGCTCGACGACGCACTCGGTCCAGGCAGCATTTTCGCAACGCTGACTCCCCTCGCCGCAAGAGTTGGCGCAAGGACGCTCCTGAACCGGCACCCGGCACGGCTGCCAATAGCCACCCTCACACGTCTGAATGCCTTGTCCGCACACATCGCTGCACGCGCGTTGCTCCCCTTCGCCGAAGCACGGATCGGCCGCCTTCAGATTGCTGCGCGACCCACACGCCCCGAGCAGCACAGCCAGCGCGGGCAGCAGCAACCCAGTCGCTCCAAAGAGTCGATCAACGAGTACGAGCCTGTGGTATCGATTCGAAATGGTATCACCCCAGTGCCCGCGCGTTGCTGCGCTGCAACTTAGCAAAAAAGGCTAGGCGCCACCGGCGGGAGCGAATTTCTAAGCGCTTGCCGTGCCGGGGGCAACCAGTATCATCCCGCACGCCAGTTCGCGGCATCGTGACCACGGAATGACCCGCCCATGCATCGATCTTCAGCTTTTCTTCCAGCATCGTCAGCCGCAGCCGAGGTGAGCTCATGGCGCAAGTGATCCTCAAGAACGTGAGCAAATCCTACGACGGCCAGGTGAAGGTCGTGACCGATTTCAACCTGGAAGTACAAGATGGCGAATTCATTGTCCTCGTAGGACCTTCCGGCTGTGGCAAATCGACGACGTTGCGCATGGTGGCCGGCCTCGAAGAGCTGACGGAGGGCACGATTCAAATCGGTGATCGCATCGTCAACGACGTTCCCCCCAAAGACCGCGACATTGCCATGGTGTTTCAGAGCTACGCGCTCTATCCCCACATGACGGTCTACGAGAACATGGCATTCGCGCTCAAGCTCCGGAAAAGGCCCAAAGCCGAGATCGAGCAGAAGGTGCGCGCGGCAGCCCAGGTGCTGGACATCGAGCACCTGCTCGCCCGCAAGCCCAAAGCGCTATCGGGCGGTCAGCGCCAGCGGGTGGCGGTGGGGCGAGCCATCGTCCGCGACCCGCAATGCTTCTTGTTCGATGAGCCCCTCAGCAATCTCGACGCGAAGCTGCGAGTCGAGATGCGCGCGGAGCTGAAGCAGCTGCACCATCGCCTGTCGAGCACCACGCTCTACGTTACCCACGATCAAGAAGAAGCCATGACCCTCGGTGATCGCGTGGTGGTCATGAAAGACGGTTTCGTCCAGCAGGTGGGCACTGCGCTGGAGATTTACCATCAGCCCAAAAACCGCTTCGTAGGAGGCTTTTTGGGCAGTCCGCCCATGAACTTCTTCGAAGGGACCTTGGCCAAGGAAGGCGACCGCCTGGTTTTCGACGAGGGCAGCGGCCGGCTGCCGGTGCCCGATTGGGCTCGCGAGCCGCTCGAGGGCTTGGTGGGCAACAAGGTCACGCTTGGAGTACGCCCCGAAGCCATGAGTGACAAAGCCACCGCGCGCTTCGCGACCGCCGACAATTGCCTAAAAATGCGCGTCCTTTTGGTCCAGCCGCTGGGGGATCGCAAAGACGTCTACCTGGCTACCCCCCACCACGATCGCTCGGTAGCGCTGGTCGATGCGTACGCCGGCTTCACCACCGGCGAAACGACCGACGTCTATTTCGATATGAGTCGGGTTCATTTTTTCGAGCCCGGAGAGGCTGGCGCGAGCCTGGTCAACAATCCCCACCGCGCCAAAGCTGCCTGAAACAGCCCTTCAATTTGGCACTTGGCCCGAGCCTATTCTTTTCCTAGGCTCGCGCGCCAAATGGCAAGCAACAACAAGCTGGCAATCGTCGTCGGTGGGGGGCCGGCTCCTGGTATCAACAGTGTCATCGGCGCGGCCTCGATTCGCGCGAACTTATCGGGCATCGAGACGCTCGGCATTCTGGACGGCTACAGCCACCTGATGCAGGGCGACATCTCGAAGGTGATCAAGCTCGACATCGAGTCCGTATCCCGCATTCATTTTCGGGGTGGCTCTATCTTGCGCACCGCCCGGGCCAATCCCACCAAAAAGCCCGAGCATCTCAAGAACGCGCTCGAGTCGTTCCAACGTTTGGGGGTCGACAAGCTGATCTCGATCGGCGGCGACGACACGGCCTTCTCGGCGCTCACGCTAGCCAAACATTCGGAAGGCAAGCTGCGCGTCGTGCACGTCCCCAAGACCATCGACAACGACCTCGATCTACCCCAAGGCATTCCCACGTTCGGGTATCAGACGGCGCGCCACGTCGGCGTCAACATCGTCAAAGACCTGCTCGTAGACGCGCGCACCACCAACCGCTGGTACTTCGTGGTCGCCATGGGTCGCTCCGCGGGGCACCTGGCGCTCGGCATCGGCAAGGCTTCGGGTGCCACCGTCACCGTCATCCCCGAGGAGTTTGGCGGCGCGACCATCAAGCTCGGCCAAATCGTGGACATCGTGGCGGGCGCCGTGATCAAGCGCCTGAGCTACGGGCGCCCCGACGGCGTCGCCGTGCTCGCCGAAGGGCTCGTGGAACACCTCGACCAGCAAGAGCTCGAAAAGTACGCCGATATCGAGCGGGACGAGCACGACCACATTCGCCTGGCGGAGATCAACTTCGGAGAGCTGGTGAAGAAGCAGGTGCGCGAGCGCCTCGCCGCGCTCGGTATCAAGACCACCATCGTGGACAAAGACATCGGTTACGAGCTGCGCTGCACCGATCCGATCCCCTTCGACATGGAGTACACGCGCGACCTCGGCTACTGCGCGTCCAAGTACCTGCTGGAAGGCGGGCACGACGCCATGATCACCATGCAAAATGGCAAGTTCGAGCCGATCCCGTTCGATCAGATGCTGGATCCGGAGACCGGCAAGACGCGGGTGCGGATGGTGGACATCAACACCGAACACTACAAGATCGCGCGCCGCTACATGACGCGCCTGCGCAAGGATGATTTCGCGTCGAACGAGATCATCGCACAGTTCGCCGAGACCGCGGGGCTGTCGAACGACGAGTTCCGCGCCCAGTTCGAGTACGTGGTGGCGCGTGAAGCGCCACCGTTGAGCTACGCGCATCAACGCCGTCCGTCGAGCATCCCGCCGTCGCGGCTGAGCTGAGACGTGTCGCGGGCGATCGAGCGGTCTGGACCACTCGGTGCCGCC
>CBFGRJ010000240.1:0-11270 GCA_965651135.1 uncultured Myxococcales bacterium | reverse complement strand
GGGACCAGACGGCCGTTGGCCTCATGCGCAACGTCCTGGACATTTTCTTGGTCTACTACGTCGTCTACCGCGTGCTCTTGGTGGCGCGCGGGACGCGCGCGCTGCAGGTCGCCATCGGCCTAGGCGCGGTGTTCCTTTTGTACGTGGTGGCCCAGGTGATGCAACTGGTCACCGTATTGACGATTTTGGGCTCGGTCATCCAGAGCATCATCTTGTTGGTGGTGGTGGTGTTTCAAAACGACATCCGCCGCGGGCTCCAGCGCGTTGGCTCCGGCAGCCGGCGCTGGCTGGGTTCCTGGGCGAATGCGCAAGAATCCAAGGTGATCGATGAAGTGGTCGAAGCAGCCAGCGAATTGGCGCGCCACCGCATCGGCGGCTTGATAGCCTTCGAACAAGACGCCAACCTCGACGAATTCGTGGGCGCCCACAAGGGGCACGAAATCGACGCCAAGGTGACGCGCGACCTATTGGTTGCGCTGTTTCTGCCCGACGCCTCGAACAAGCTGCACGATGGCGCGGTCATCATTCGAAACTTTCGGATCGCCAAGGCGGGAGTCTTCTTCCCCATGCCCGAATCGCGCGTCATCGATCCGAGCTTTGGTTCGCGACATCGAGCCGCGCTGGGAATTACCGAAGAGACCGATGCCGTCGTGGTCATCATCAGTGAAGAACGCGGCTCGATCAGCCTGTCGTTCAACGGCAACATCGCGGCCGACCTGCCCGTTTCCAAGCTGCGGGAATCGCTCGAGTCCATCTTCAATCCAAAGGTCGTAAAAAAGAGTCGAAAGGCGCAAAAGCTCAGAAGCAGCGAGCTGCCGCCCCCCGTCGAACGGCGCGACTCGGAAGAACCTCAGCGCATCAGCTTGCGCGGTTCGGTGATCGACGCGCCGCGAGCGACTCGACCCACCGAGGCAGAGCCGCTGGCTCCCGGGCGACGGTCGAGCCCGTCTGCTCCGCCGGCCCCTTTGCGTAAGCGACCACGCCCCAGCGGAGACGGTCCAAAAGGAGAGCGCATCGCCACTCCCCTCGCCACACCGGTTACCGCCTCGGTCAAACCCGAGAATCTGGAAACCAGCGACCCCGATCCCTCCGGACACGGGAGCGATAGCTGATGGGCTTGTCGCGCTTCCTGAAACGAGCAATCACCGAAAACATCGGGCTCAAAGCCTTCTCGTTGGCCTTCGCCGTGGGCCTGTTCGCCTACATCCACTCCAAAGAAGAAATCCAACAGCGCACGGTACCGGTCAGCGTGATCGTGCTCAGCCCACAGGGCAGCGAGCGCGAGCTCATGACCCAAATGCCGCCCAGCATTCACGTCACCTTGAGGGGCACCGCGCGAGCCATCGACACGTTGGTCAAGAGCGGCGGCCTGGCCCCCGTAGAGATCGATTTGAGAGACGGCCAGCGCGACAGCGTGGTGTTCGACGAGAGCATGTTCAACACGCCGCCCAATGTAGACATCACCATCATCGACCCGCCCCGGATCAAGCTCGAATGGCAACGCGTCATCGAGCGGCAGATCCCTTTGCAAGCATCCATCACGGGCCAGCCCGCCAAAGGCTACGTCGTCAAAGGCGTGCCCAAAGTCGAGCCCAGCAAAATCGGCGTGCGAGGGCCGGTGAGCCTCGTCGAGACGATGCAGTTCGCTCGGCTCGCTGCTTTCGACGTCACGGGCCTGACCGAAGGGGTGTTTCCGCGCCGCGTCGCCATCGATCCCCCACCCAATCGGGTATCGTACACGGGGCCTCAGAGCGCCACGGTCACCGTGACCATCGTGCGCAGGATGAGCGAACAAAAGTTCGACCAGCGGCCGGTCGAAGTGATCGGCGTCACCAACGCAGTCACCTCTCCACGCACGGTCGACGTCACCGTCGTCGGCCCGCCCGAGGTGGTACGCGCCCTACGCGCCGACCAGGTCATCCCCCGAGTGGATCTCACCAAAGTCAAAGGCTTGAACCTGAAAGAGACGCCTCATGGCACCACCCGCGCTCCGGTCGAGGTCGACCTGGGCAAGGCCGAAGTCGAGATTCAGCCGCCGATTGTTTCCGTCCGTTGGTGAGCCGCTAGTCCAGTATCGTGACCCTGAGCCGCGAGCGCGCATTTTGATAGAACGCGGTCACTGCTTCGCCCAGGGCGCGGCCGATGAACATGCGCCTGAGCTCGGGCTTCACGGTTTCGAAGGGTTGATTGGCGAACGGACTTTTTGGATAAAGCTCCCGAAGCTGACTGTCCTGCGGCGCTAGCATCGGGGCAACCATGTGGTGCAAATAGAGGCTGGCCAGCGCGCGTCGACGGAACAAGCGGCGCAGCTCTTGTGTGTCGATGCCTTCGGCACGCGCTGCGCTTCTGAGGTTTTCTTCGCCACCTACCTGGTGGGTCAGCATGGTGCGAGCCAGCTCCATTTGAGCCTCGATGGTGATCTTCGCGGGTGCGGGCTCGATACTCAGGGACGACAGCAGCGACTCGGCGATGTGCCGCTCCAGGGCCACGCGCACGTGCGTCTCCGTGTAGGGGCGCGCTCGATCTCCTCGATGTGCCGGATCCATCAAGGCTTCGAGGCGCGCCTCGAAGGCCAGAACCCGCTCCAGCACGAACCGTGGTGCCGCCACACCGCCGGTCTCCGGTGCGGTGAAGCGCACCACCGTGCGATCGACCACCTGCACCTCTTGTGCAGGTGTAGCCGGCGCGATGACTAGGGCCGCCAGGGCGGCTCCAAGAGCGGCACGAGCCGTTACCCGCATCGGCCGTTAGAGCCTGGCCGCGGTGCGGCGGCGAGAGCTCGGACTGGGCTCCTCATCGTCGGCGTCCGAGTGTTCGTCCGTCTCAGGAGCGGTGTTGGTGGCTGAGGCGTCGGGGCGCGCCCCATAGTTGCGCGCCGCGCGTCGCGCTTTGACGAATTCGGCAAAGGTCACCACCTTTTCCAGATCACGCGCCCCCATGGATTCGGCTAGGTCACGCAGTTGCCGTCGCAGGCCTTCGGCGCCGCGAGCGCGACGCCCGGAGAGCTGCTCTTGCGAGATCCCCGTCGTCTTCGCGGCGGGGTCACCCTCGACGGGTGCTGCTACGCGAGCGACGGGCCTGAGAGCGTGAGCGGTCAACCATGCTTCCATGAACACCCGCAGCCGCTCGCTGCGGAACGCGAACCACCGCTCGCGCTCGGGCGCATGGGCCATCAGCACGTCTTTGAAGCGCCGGAATGCGCCCTTGCCATCGATGGCTTGGGCCAGTCGGTTCTTGAGCTCCACGTCATCCACCATCGGAATGAAGCGCTCCATCCAACGATACTGCTCGCGGGAGCTCACCGGATCGACCCGCATGTAGTTCGGATCGGAGGCAATGCGCGTGTGCATTTCCGGATCGGCAATGCCATCGACCACGCGCAGCACTTCGCCTGTGCTGACGTGCAGGTAGCTGTGCACCTCCGGCGCATTGTTCTCGAAAGCGTCTTCCAGCGCTTCCCAGTCCACGGGGACATCCGTCAGCGTCGGGTTGTCGTTTCGAGGGCCGCTTTCGGCATCAGACATGTCGATTACTCTATCTTTCTGCAGGAAGGCCGCAAAACACCCAATGGTTTGGCTAACGCCTGGCAGACCGGGGATGTTTCCGGAAGTAAGCTTGGGATCACGAAGGGGGTGTGAGTAGTGGCAGACGCTAATGAGCAGGTGCTAGTAGGGGATGCTAGTGAGCGGAACTGCGCGCCCGCTGCACTGCGTTATGCCATCGCTCGCGTTCGGATTGTCGCTCTGAGTCGCCGAGATTGACAGTGAAACTCTTGTACCTTTGCAGCATTTGTTTCGCACCTGTGGGGTGCTGCAACAATCCTGCGCCAACGGCGGCCAGCATGGCAGCCCCCCTGGCCGTGGACTCCAGATCATTCGGCCGATCGACCGATACGCCGGAAATGTCACTCTGAAGTTGCATCAGGAGGTCATTCGCGGAAGCTCCACCATCGACGCGCATACTTCCCACACGGCGTCCCAAGTCGTCGCGCATGGCGGTCAGCAGGTCATCCACCTGAAAGGCAATCGCCTCGAGCGTGGCCCGCGCGATGTGAGCTTTGGTAGTGCCTCGCGTGATCCCGCAAATCAGCCCGCGCGCCTCCGCGTCCCAATAGGGCGCTCCAAGCCCCGCCAGCGCCGGCACGAAGGTGACTCCGTCGCTCGACGAGACCGAATTGGCAAGCGATTCCACCTCGGGAGCCGTCTGAATGATGCCGAGCCCATCGCGCAGCCACTGAACCGCCGCCCCAGCAACGAACGAGCTGCCTTCCAGCGCGTAGACTACGTCGCTTCCGATTTGCCAGCCCAATGTGCTCAACAGTCCAAACCTGCTCTTCACCGGTCTTTCGCCAGTGTTGATGAGCACGAATGCGCCAGTCCCGTAGGTACATTTGACATCACCGACGTCGAAACAGGCCTGCCCGTAGAGCGCGGCATGCTGATCGCCTGCGATGCCCGTGATCGGAATACCGTCCGGCAAACCAGGCACGTTGACGGTTTGTGCGACAGGACCTGCGCTGGGAACGATTCGAGGCAGCACCGCCTTCGGCACCCCGAAGAGCTCACACATACGCTCATCCCAGGCGCGCCGTTCGAGGTCCATGAGCAGCGTGCGGCTGGCATTTGTCACGTCGATGACGTGAGGGGCTTGACTGCCGCCGCCCATGCGCATCACCAGGTACGAATCCACCGTTCCAAACGCGAGCTCACCTCGTTCAGCGCGCCGCCGTGCATCCTGTTGCGTGTCCAGCAACCACTTCAACTTGGTGCCCGAAAAATACGGGTCGAGCACGAGGCCCGTGACCTGCTCCACCAACGCCTCATGCCCCGCCTGCCGGAGGCTGCGGCAAATCTCCGCCGTGCGTCGATCTTGCCAGACTATGGCCCTGTGCACGGGCGAGCCGCTGGCTCGCTCCCAAAGCAGCGTGGTCTCACGCTGGTTGGTGATGCCCACCGCCGCGATGTCGCTGCCGCCCACGCCCGCCTCGCAGAGCGCACCCCCAACCGCAGCCAAAGTGCTTTGCCAGATCTCCTCGGGCTCGTGCTCCACCCAACCCGGCTTTGGAAAATACTGCGTGAACTCGACGTTGCGGCGGCCGAGGGTCTCGCCCTCGAGATTCATCACGAGAGCCGTGGTCCCCGTCGTGCCCTGATCGATAGCGAGGATGTGTTTGCCGTGCACGGGGGCAGGGTAACCCGGGCCTGCCGACACGACGAAGGGCAATTGCCCATGGCCGAACATCCAGCCGAGAACACCCCCGCACCAGTCACCGCAGCCCAGTCACCGTCCGCGGGCGAAACCTCGACAGAGCCCGCTGCACACGGCGCAGTGTGTGCGGATGTGGTGCAAGGTCAACCGGAGAAGTCGGCGAAGCCAAAGCCGTGCCGCAGACGAGCCGAGCTCGGTCTTCGTGCGTCCGGTTCCAGAATCGGTGCGCCGCCCGGTTTGCGGTTGTACTGCCGGGTGTCCAACGATAGCCTTTCAATCTTCAGATGGCGCGTCTTCTGCTTGCAACACCGGAAGGACAACAAGTCGTCGAATTGCGCCCCCAGAACTCGCTTGGCCGCCACCCATCGAACTCGATCCAGCTGCTCGACAAGATCGTATCCAAAGAGCATTGCTTGATCGAGCAGCGGGGTGACGGCTACGTGCTGCGCGACCTGGGTAGTCTGAACGGCACGTATATCAATGGGCAACGTGTCAACGGCGAGCAGCGCCTCAACCATGGCGATGACATCGCCTTGGGCGCCACACGAGCGCGCTTCGACGACGAATCCGGCCGCCCAATCGCCGCGCCCCCGCCGGCCCCGGGCGCGCCAGTTCAAGCAGCGTGGCAAAGAACGCCTGGCAGTGCAGGTCCTCCCTCTGCCGGCGCCGGTTATCGAAACCCGAGCAGCACGGGTTCGGTGCCGTCGGGTGCCTACGCGTTTCAACCGCATTCACACGGCATCCCCAGCGGCCCGGTGCAGCCCGCCCCTACGGCACCCGGCGCGAACTTGCCGCCGCAGCAGACGGCAGCCATGCGCGTCGACGTCAACGATCAAGCCCGTGCGATTGGCACGCAGATCGCGGCGACTCAGAAGGGCTTTTTGCCTTACGAGCATATCGCCAAAAATCCCGAGCAGCTTTCCGCTGACTACGAGCGGCTGCGGCTGTCACACGAGCTATCGCGGGAAATCGCCCTCGAGCGCGATCTCCCCAGCATGCTCAACAAGATTTTGCAGACGATCTTCAGGTTCGTCAAAGCAGACCGAGGTGTCATTTTCTTGATGGACGAGCGGCGTCAGCTCGTGCCGGGAGCGAGCCTGCGCCGCGACGGTACCGATTCACCCATACCGGTCTCGTCAACGATCATGAATCACGTGATCAAAGAGCGAGCGACCGTGCTGACACACGACGCCGCTATGGATTTCGCTGCCTCCAAGGGCCGCAGCATGATCTTGAACCGAATCAGCTCGGCCATCGTCGCTCCACTCATGCACAACGACGAGATCTTGGGCGTGCTCTGGCTGGACAGCGAGACGCTCGCACAGTTTCAGCACAAGGACTTGGAAATCGTCACGTCCATCGCGGCACAGGCCGGCATGTTCATCGAGATCAATATCCTCGGCAAGAAGGTGGAGGCCGAGATCGTGAATCGTGAGCGCTTCAGCAGGCTGCTCTCACCGAACGTGGCAGAAAAGGTCATGGCTGGTGAGCTCGAGGTGAAAAAGGGCGGAGCACTGGTGCCCGAATGCACCGTGTTCAACTCCGACATCAGAGGCTTCACCTCGATGAGCGAAAAAGCCAGCCCCGAAGTGATCGTCGAAATGCTCAACGACTACTTCGAACAAATGGTCGAAACCTTGTTCAAGTATGAAGGCACCCTCGACAAGTTCATGGGAGACGGGATCATGGCGCTCTGGGGTGCCCCAGTGGCGCACCCAGACGACGCTCTGCGCTGTGTCAGCTGCGCGCTCGAACAAATGGATGTGCTGGGGGCCTTCAACCGCCAGCGCGTCGAAAAGGACAGGCCACCGCTGGCGGTAGGCATCGGCATCCATACCGGGCCACTGGTGGCCGGTTATATCGGTAGCTCCAAAGCCCTGAGCTACACCGTCATTGGAGATACTGCGAACACGAGTGCGCGGTTGTGCGGTATCGCCGCAGCGGGACAAATTCTCGTGAGCGAAACGACCCTGGCCCGCCTGGGCGGCAAGTTCGAATTCGAAGAGCTGCCTCCGGCCCCCTTGAAGAACAAGGAAAAGCCCTTCAAGGTGTTCAATATCAAGCGGCTACACCCGAGCGTCCAGGTTCCCGCGGCCCTGACCACCGGCTAGCTCGCCTCGCCCCCAACTGGTTGAGCCACGCGCAAGGCGTTTCTGGCGTAAACCGGTCGACTCGAGCCAGGCTTCGCGACAAAGTACACCGCCCATGGCTCACGTGCTGGCCTTCGAAAAACCCGTTGTGGAGCTGGTCTCCCGCGTTCGCGAGCTCAGAGATCTCGCCAAGACCGACGAGCGCTTCGCTCCGGAGCTGCGGCGGCTGGAAGAGAAGGCGGCAAAGCTTGCCAGGGAGGTTTTTTCGCGGCTGTCACCGATGCAAAAGGTACAGCTTTCGCGCCACCCAAGTCGTCCTTACACGCTCGACTACGTCTCGAGGCTCATCACGGACTGGGTCGAGCTGCACGGCGATCGCCGCTACGCCGACGACGCCTCGATCGTCGGGGGTCTGGGTCGCTACCACGGGCGCAGCGTCGTCATCGTGGGGCACCAAAAGGGCCGGAACGCCAAAGAAAACGTGCGCCGGAACTTCGGCATGCCGAACCCCGAGGGTTACCGTAAAGCTATCCGGCTGTACGAGCTGGCCGATCGTTTCGGCCTGCCGGTGATCACGTTCATCGACACACCAGGCGCCTTTCCCGGTTTGGAAGCGGAAGAGCGCGGTCAGAGCGAAGCCATTGGCGCATCGCTCGAAGTGATGGCCGGCTTGGGTGTGCCGGTAGTGACCACCGTCATTGGTGAAGGCGGTTCGGGTGGTGCGCTGGCGCTTGGTGTTGCCAATCGCGTCCTCGTGCTCGAGTTCAGCTACTACTCGGTGATCACGCCCGAAGGTTGCGCAGCCATTCTCTACAACTCGGCTGACATGGCTCCCGCCGCAGCGGCTCGCTTGAAGATCACCGCCCCCCACTTGCTCGAGTTGGGCGTCGTCGACAGCATCGTCGAAGAACCACCGGGTGGAGCCCACCAAGATCATGACCAAGCCGCGCAAATACTCGATCGCGCCTTGTTCGAAGCACTCAATTCGCTGGGCAACATGACACCCGACCAGCTGCGCGACGACCGTTATCAGCGCTTTCGGCGCTTGGGAGCCTACGTCGCCTGAGCCATGTTCGTGCTTCGCCGCCTTGACCGAGGGCCAACGCCTGGCTAGCTTCCGGCCCGTTCGATAACCCCTACGCCCACGGCGGCGGAGCGCATGCACCTTCTCGACGGAATCAGCTCGATTCGCGAGCTCAACTTGAAGAATCAAAAGGTGCTCGTGCGCGCGGACCTCGAGGCGAGCGAGAGTCAAGCTACCGCTGGGCTGATAGCGATGAAATGCGAGGCGCTGCTGCCAACGCTGCAATGGGCTGCGGAGCAGGAAGCCCGTATCATCGTAGCAGCCCATCGAGGGCAACCCGGCGGCCCTGGTCCCAAAGCGCCCAGTCTAGAGAGCGCGGGCATCGAGCTGAGCAAGCTCAGCGGTTGGGAGGTATTCCTGCCCGACGACTGTGTGGGCGATGCCGCAAAACGCGTGATCTCCGATTTGCGCGCGGGCCAGATCTGCCTTCTAGAAAACCTTTGGCATCATCCCGAAGAAGCCAAGGGCGACGAAGCGTTTGCTCGAGCCTTGGCTGCGTGGTGCGATGTCTACGTCAACGACGCATTCGCCGCTTGTGATCGAAAGTACGCTTCTTTGAATGCCCTTGCCAGGCTGACACCCATTCGAGGCAGCGGCCTTTTGCTCGAACGGGAGGTCAACGCTCTCAGTCGTTTGACCACCGCCACCGAGCACCCCGTGGTCGGTGTACTCGGTGCACCAGCTACGGAACAAGGGCTCGAGCTCGTGGAGCTCTTCCTCAAGCGCTGCGATCACGTGTGTCTGGGAGGCGGGCTCGCCATGATGGTGTTGGCAGCCTCGGGCAAGAAGCTGACTATCGAGCAGGCTGCAGAAGGTCTGCTTCCACGCTGCCGCTCCTTGCTCGAGAGACACGACCAGCGCCTCAGCCTGCCTACCGACGTGAGGTCGGCTGCCGGTACTCGCGAGCCACCAAGCAACACGTCGATGGTTGCAGCCATCCCAGCCGGACACACCGCCTTCGATCTCGGCCCGAAGTCACTGGACGACTATTCCAAGAAGATCGCAGGCGCAAAGACAATCGTGTATACGGGGCACATGAGTGCCACTCCGAGTGAGCCCGTGAGCAGCATGAGTCAGGGAACCGACGCGCTGCTCGAGAGCGTCGCGCAAGCCTCGGGGTTCAGCCTCGTCATCGGCGATGATACCGTGCTCTGGGCCGCGCGCGCCAATGCGGATCTGATCCAGCGGTTCGATCACGTTTCTTTGGGGGGACACACCACCTTCTCTTTCCTTGCTGGCAAGCGCCTGCCAGGGATCGACGCGCTTCGAGGAGCAAGCCATGAGTGAACGTAAATTCTTGATCGCCGGAAACTGGAAGATGCACATGGGGGGCGCCGACGGCTGCGAGCTTGCCCAGGCAATCTCGGACACAGCCGCCGCCCACCCCAATGTCGATGTCGTCGTTGCCCCACCTTTTACAGCGCTCGCCTCGATTGCGCAGATCGCCGAAGAAAAGGGCAAGCACATCCAGATCGCCGGGCAAAACTTGCACCCGAAGGACAGCGGCGCATACACCGGAGAAATCAGCGCTCCGATGCTGGTGGCCGCCGGTTGTCAGTGGGTGATCATCGGGCATAGCGAACGACGCCAACTCTTCGGAGAGACAGACGAGCTGGTTCGCGAAAAAACCGCGGCCGCCCTTGCCGCGGGCTTACGGCCCATCGTGTGCGTTGGAGAAACCCTGGAAGAGCGCGAGAAGCACGAAACGCTCGACGTGGTTTATCGCCAGGTCGATGCCGTGGTCGAGCAGATGGAAAAGCACCCAGGGCTAATCGTGATCGCCTATGAACCGGTGTGGGCCATCGGCACCGGCAAGGTCGCCGGACCGGAACAAGCTCAAGAAGTCCATCACGCCATTCGCAGCCGCCTGAGCCGCAGCCCCAATCGCGTTTCCGAAAAAACCCGCATTCTCTATGGCGGCAGCGTAAAACCGGACAATGCTGCTGGGCTGCTCGGCTGCGTCGACGTCGACGGTGCATTGGTCGGCGGAGCGTCGCTGAAAGCCGAGGACTTTTCGAAGATTATCGAAGCGGCTGCCGCCCTTTAGCGCCCGGTAAGCAGCGCGCGCCCGCCCCGCGGCGCCAACTCGCTTGCGCTAGGGCCCCTCCATCGTTAGAAACCCGGTCATGGCAATGGCTGAACGACTCCTGACCACCCCGCTCACGGTGCTCCACGTCGTGGCGTGTCTTTTCCTGGTGTTTGTGGTCCTGATTCAACCGGGCAAGTCCGGCGGCATGGGAGTGTTCACCGGAGCTGGGGCGCAACAGGTCTTCGGTGGACGGGGCGCGGGCAACATCTTGACGAAGACCACCTGGGTGACTGCCTCGGTCTTCTTCGTCACCAGCATTACGTTGGCGTACTTCTCGTCGTCGGTGGGCGACTCGCTCGAACAGGGCACGACGATCGAGGCACCCAGCGACAGTCAGTCCGACTAGTCAAGCCGACTAGCATTCGAGCACCATGGCTGCCGCCAGAGCGCTGGACGCACTAGCGCTGTTGGGTGTGCGCCTCCTGGCATCCTCAGTCGTGTGGGGCTCTGGGTTTCGAGCCATCAGCGACGATGACTACGCGCGCGTCGTCATCGCGCAGCGCTTCTCGAGCGCCCCGACTTGGGATCCGAGCGGAACGAGCTGGCTTCCATTTCCGTTCTGGCTCCAGGGCATCGCGATGCTGCCTTTGGGGCCTTCGCTCGACGTCGCTCGCGCGCTGGCCTTGGCTCAAGGCTGCGCCAGTACGCTGTTGGTCTGGCTGGGAGCATTGTGGCTCGGGCTTGGCCGCATCAACGCCTTCATCGCTGCCGCTGCGGCGACGCTCATTCCGTACTCGGCGTGGCTGGGTGTCGCTACGGTGCCGGAGTCCCTGACCGCCGGGTTCTTGATCGTGGGCGC
>CBFGRJ010000239.1:0-11303 GCA_965651135.1 uncultured Myxococcales bacterium | reverse complement strand
GGAGCTACGAGCCGAGCACGGTCGTCACCGAACGCGGCGACCCGGACCGACAAGCTGTTACCCCGCACACCCAATGAGGTGACTAGGTCTAAGATCGTGCACGCAGGTTGAGGGTTGGCGTGGGGTGCGAAGCGTGTTTCCCGGCAGCGTCGGAGATTGGGCCGGCGCAAGGTCTTTGATGTACAGGCGCGCTCCGAAGGAGCGAGCATCGGCGCGTTGTCGACTACAAAATAGGTGACGAGAGGCCAAGATTTAGCCCGTCAGAAACCTCTCGTCGTGCTCGAGCGCGATGCAGCGCAGACAGAGCGGAGAAGGAATCGTCTATTCGGCGGTCGAGGTCAAGAATTGGGTGGAAGAGGTGCCCGGGGTCGAGCAGGTGCGCCCGGCGTGCTGTAGCCGGTGTGGGTCAGCGAGACGCACGCCTACGCCAACACGCCGCGTGATCGAGGCGTCGGTCTAGATCTGATGGGCGCGCGTTTCTACGCGCCGGACATCGGCGTGTGGACGCAGGTAGATCCGCTCGCCATCAACTCGCCCGAGCAAACGGTGGGGGCGGAGTTTGCGACGGCGAATCCGTACGCCTACGCGAATTTGACGCCGCGGGTGGCGAAAGACCCGAACGGGGAATTCTGGCAGGTGGTGGCGGTGGGCGCGGTCGTCGGCGGGGGCATCGAGGCAGCGCGGCAGTATTTGCAAAACGGCAAGGTCGAGGATTGGGGGCGCGTGGGCGCGGCCGCTGCGGGTGGCGCGGTGTCCGGCATCGTGCAAACCGCGCTGCCCGGCGTGGAGACCATTGCGATGGTGGGTGTAGGGGCTGCATCCACTGCCGCCGGCGGTGCTGCGGAGCGGCTGATCGCAAGCGGGGGCAAGAGTGCTGGGACGCTGACCGATTTGGCAATTGATGCCGGCGTGGGGGCGGCCACGGGGGGTGTGGTCAGGGGGCGAGCAAGGTGTTGCAGAAGGCGGGCTGGCAAGGCTCCGGTGGGCAGTGCTCCGGCGGGGCGGCTTGCTTCATCGGCACAAGGTACCCTCACTGATGTAGAGCGCAAGCAGCTGCAGCAGATCGCGGATCGTTTCAGGACTGAGATCCACGTGGTTGGCAGTCGAGCCGCTGGCAGGGGCCGCAACATTGAAACAAGCTTGCCAATAGGCAAGAATCCACCCGATGCTACCAGGAGCGATATCGACGTGATTATCGACGGCCAGGTAGACATCGATAGCAGTGGCGCGCTCACGGACGCCATTCGCGACGTTGGCAATGGAGCGGGAAGCGTCATCAGTGCAAGAGGGTTTTCGTCACCACCGCATATCAAGTTCAAGCCAGGAGGCGGTTCCTAGTGACTCAAAGGCAAACGCCGGGCGAAATGTGGAAGCAATTGCGCACAGCTGCCTCCTCGACCACTGCAGTGTTCGCTTGCATTCCAGCCGAGTTCGTATCTGCCACGGAGCCAGAACAACGCGAGCAGATTGCAAGCCGATCTCAGGATGCGTTCCTAAGGGTACCAGGTCTTGAGAGCTTCTCCCGCGTTGGCATGTACGACTTCGTTGGTGTGTCACATGCTGGGTACGCAGCCTTACTTGATTGGGCGCATCGACGATCAGCGATCGCGAAGGATGCTGATGGGGCCTTGCGCTGGGGATTTGCTCAAGCCGGACAAGACGGGCTCGCGACTATTGAGCGACTAATGGGAGGAACAAACGAGGCGGCGCGGGATCATTCGGATGCTCGTGTCTTCGTCTTAGGCCCGGATGGCTGGGTGCGGCCTCACGAATGTAGATCCACGGAGGACGATGCGGGCGGCTTCGACTAGCGGTTCGGTTCGCGCGAAGTGGCTTGCGCTCCGCCCCTGCCCGTTGGCCGCAGCTCACATCTTCACAGTGTTTCAGGTGGTAGCCCTATCCGGTGGCCCGATCGGTTCGGGAGCCTCGAAGATGACGTCCGTCCTCAACGCGTACTTCCTGCCGGTGCGAACGACGCAGCCCTCGTGGCGAACCTTGTGCTGGAAGATGGCGGCCAGTCCCTGGCGTGGCTCGATCGTCTGCTGCAGCTGCTCCGTGAAGCGAGTTTCCCCGCCTTCGAAATCCGCGTTGAAGTAGATCAAAACGGTATGCAAAGTGATGCGGTTGGGGCTTGGTCGGTACCAGTGGTCCATATGCTCTGCAAACCGTTGGCCGGGACCATATCGATACAAGCGCAGGCGTTCATTGAGTCCGACGAGCCGAAATGGCCCTATCACCTCCGGCAAGTGCACGCGTAGCCGGCGAAACAGATCCTCCGCTGCCACCGCATCGTCCAAGATCACTCGATCTTGGTTGCGGTAAATTGGATTGTTGGTTGCAAGCCTTGGCGCCGCCGCCTCAATCTGGTGCATGAATCGTTCACACTCCTCCGGTGTGTATACATCCTCCACCGTCCAGAGTAGCGGCTGGTCTTCGAAGCGCATGGGTAGCGGGACGGGGGTATCCGTTCGCCAAATCGCGTACTGACGCCCGGCTAGACTACTGCTAGAGCACCGATCAGCTTGATTTGTCAGCCAGATCGATCACTTGCACGAGGGGATCGACAGCGGGATCCCGACGTGATCTCGTGAGGGAATGACGACGACATCGATCCCCAAGTGGAGCCCTCCGGTAGAGCCATCGAGGAGGGAGCAGATGGTGCTGAAGCGTTTGACCCGGGTGCGCGCGCTCTTCGCGTTTCTGCGAAATCACCGACACGAGCTGATGGACGACGAGTTTCAGGAACGGTTGGCAGAGATGTATCGCGACTCGGGTGCGGGCAGCCCGCCCCACCCCCCGGCGTTTCTTTGTATGGTCGTCCTGTTGCAGGGGTACGTTGGTGCCTCGGATGCGGAGGCGGTCGAGCTAGCGGTCGTCGATCTACGCTGGCAGCTGGTGCTCGATTGCATGGGTGCCGAGTCGCCGCCGTTCTCGCAGGGTGCGTTGCAGGCCTTCCGCGAACGCCTCGTCGAGCACAATATGGACCGCGTGTTGTTGGAGAAGACCGTCGCGTTGGTTCGAGCAGGAGCTCTCACGGAGAAGGAAGCAAGCGGGGTCAACAAGGCTCTGCGGATTGCGATCGACAGCCGCCCTTTGGTGGGAGCCGGGAGGGTTGAGGACACGATCAACCTTCTCGGCCACGCTGCAAGGAACATCGTCCGCATCGTGTCGAAGATCACCGAGCTCGAGCCCGAAGACATCTGCGTCAGAGCAGGCATTCCGCTGCTGCTCGCGCCGAGCATCAAGGCCGGACTCGACATCGACTGGAGCGACCCGAAGCAGAAGGCATCCGCCATCGAGATCGTGGAACGCCAAGTGTCCTCGCTTCAGCAATGGGTCGACGACAACGTCGATCGAGTAACTGACCAACCACTTTCCCTGATGCTCGAAACGATCGATGCCGTGCGAGACCAGGACCTCGAACGAACGCAGGACGGTCGCTTTCGAATTCACCAGGGAGTTGCCAAGGACGCCGGATCTCGGTCGAAGACGCGGAGATGCGTCATGGTCGAAAGAGTCGATCCAAACGTTTTGACGGGTACAAGGAGCACATCGCTCGAGATCTCGACCTGCCCGTGATCGTGGCCTGCGCGGTCACAGCTGCGAACGTCCCCGAGGAGGAGGGCGCTGTGCCCCTGTTCAAGGATATCGACCACCAGAAACGCCTCGTGACGGAGCTCTCAATCGATCGTGCCTACGTGAACAGCCCGGTCGTCGACAGGGTGACCAAGTCTGGCGGCACCGTCATCGCCAAACCCTGGGGCGTTCGAGTTCGTGCCGCGGGCTTGTTCTCCAAGCGTGACTTCAAGATCGATTTGCGCACCAAGCTGATCTGGTGTCCGGCTGGGGAGTCGAACCCTTCGAGCCCGGAACGACTGTACAGTTCGATCCAGAGGCCTGCGGCTCCTGCCCGTTGCGTAGCCAGTGCACTCAATCCGCATCTGGGAAAGGGCGCACCGTGTCCATCGCCGCAGACGAAGCCCAACAGCGACGATTCCGCAAACTCCAGTCGAGTTCGAAGGGTCGGGCACTCCTTCGCCAGCGCGTCGCCGTCGAACACTCGTTCGCTCACATCAAATCACGAAAGGGCGATCGCGCACGCTACCTCGGTGCTCGCAAGAACCTGTTCGATCTTCGCCGAGCCGCCGCCATCCAAAATTTGGAAGCGCAGCAGCGAATCCTCGCGCTCGCTGCGTAAGCCGTGAGAATCAGGTGAACTTCAAGCCGTTTGTCGTCCTAGGAGCGCCCGCCGGGCTCGACCAGCGTGATCCGGCGGTAGGGATTTGCGGCAAGCAGCTTCTGCGTTTGCTCTGCAGTGCTGGTGTTGGTCCACTTCAGGGGCGACAGCTCGAGCATGCGGTGAGCGGGCCACTCCGGCAGCAGGCAGAAGATGTCGCGTAGGTAGCCCCAGGGCTCGACGCCATGCATGCGGCAGCTGGCAAGCAGCGAGGTGAAGCTGGCGTTGGCAGCGGCGCCGTCGTCACTACCGACAAAGAGCCAGTTCTTACGCCCGACGGCTTGCCGACGAAGATTCAGCTCACTGATGTTGTTGTGAATGGGTAGCCGGCCATCTTCGAGGAAGCGCTGCAGCCCGACACGCTGGTTCCGCGAATAGCGTACGCCATCGTAGATGGGGGTGTCTTCGAGCAGCGATGGCCATTGCTCGTCGCACCACGAAAAAAATTGTTCGACAATCGGTTTTGATTGCTTCTTTCTGATCCGCTCGCGTTTCTTTCTTGGAGCGCCCGCTATCGAACGTTCAATTCGGAACAAAGCTCCAATGTAGCCGAGCGCTGCTTTCGCGCGATCCGGGTCAGAGCTCATGGCTTTGAAGAAGTAGCGTCGGCAATGCGCCCAGCAGTTAACTTCGGTGACGGTGCCTTCTTTGTAAAGGTGATCGTACACGGCGTGAGCATCTGCAACCAGGTACCCCTCATAGCCAGCGAGCAGGTCGTCGACCGCGTCGCTGTCGTGCTTACGGCTGAACTCGAACAGTACGTGCCGCTCGGGCGCGACGAGTACCCAGAAGTGTCCGTGTCGACACTTCTTCGGGGCTTGCACGAGCACGCCGGTTGCGTCGGTGCACAAGTACGGCTGCTCGAAGGCGTCCTGCCGCATGGCTGCTATCAACGGCTCGACCAGAGGTGTTAGCTGATCGTGCCAGCCACACATCGTTGAGCGAGCGAGCTCGAGTCCGTCACGAGCGTAGATCCCTTCAAGCCGGTGCAGGGGCTGATGGTCTTGCCAGCGACGTACGATCGTGTCTGCGAGCATGCCTGGTCCAGCGAGACAGCGGGTGATCGGCTGTGCTGGTGTCGCCCCAACGAAGACCTCGGTAGAGCCATTGCGGTTACGGTCCTTGCGCACGAACTTCGGCTTCACGACGCGGGCTACAACCAGCGACGCTGGGCGGCGCTCGACGATTTCAGTGATCTCCTCACCGATGCGCTCGAACGCAGCGAGACCTTGCTCGCGGACCTCAGGCGGCAAAACTTCGATGTCGACGCGAGGCAGGTGCTCAGGGAGGGGCTTACGGCCCGTGGGTTTTCGCCGCTTGTGCGGTTTGACCTCTGACTCGGAATCGGCCATGGCCGCTGCGGCATCGTTACCCAGTGCCGTCTGCAAGATGGCGAGGGAGAGCTGCTGGTCGTTCTTGTCCAGCCGCTCTGCCTTCTGACCGAGCAGGCCGCGCTCGAGTTTTCGATAGCGCTCCAGCGCTTCCAAATACAGCTTCCTGTACTCGTCTCGAGACTTCTGTGAATCTGCTAATTCTTCGCAAATGCGAGCCTGCTCCTTCTCCAACTTGTCGAGTCGTTGAATGAGGGCATCGAGCTCAGTCACGCTTTCTCCTTGGTGATCGACTCGAGATCGATCGTCAAGAGAGAAGTGACTAGCGTCGCGACTTTTCTACGCCGCGCAACAGCGCGCCCAACGTGCTCGGCTCGATCGTGCGTGACATGGGCAGCTCGAAATTCACGCCATGGGCACGCTTGTACAGAATGCAAAATCCGGTGCGGTCGAACCAGAGCACCTTCAGCCTATTCCTGCGCTTGTTGACGAACGCGAACAGCGCGCCACTCTGCGGATCCTCGCCAAGTTGCTCGCGCGCGGCACGGGCCAACCCATCGAATGATCGCCGCATATCCTGGGGCTCAGCGCATACGAAGATCCGAGTCCCAGCCGGGATCATCTTAGTCCCTTCAGTACATCCATCAGCGTGCGCAGCGCACCTTCGTCGAGATCGCTCGGCACTCGTAGTGTTGTCTTGTGCACGACTACTTCGAGCGCGTTGGCCTCAGGGCGCACCACCTGAGGGGTCACTTCAACGAACGAGGGGGCCGGCATCCGCTGCGTCCGTTGCTTTCGGCGTTTCCGATCGGCCGATCGAGCGGCGTCGCCTTCCTTAGCCAGCCGCCACTTCCAGTTTTTCAGCGAATGCTGATTGAGCCCGGTCTCGGCGCAGTACGCTTTGCAGGTCAGCCCGCTGTCCTTCCAGCGCTCTACTCGCTTCGCCCAAATTGCCCGGCAATCCTCTTTCATCTCGGCTCCTCGCGGAGACCGATGGAGCCACAGCTATCGCCCCGACATCAGGACGCGACTCGCTGAACGGATACTATACATCCTCCACCGTCCAGAGTAGCGGCTGGTCTTCGAAGCGCATGGGTAGCGGGACGGGGCATGGGCCAACGGCTTTCGTGGACTGCCGTAGCGCGGGCTCACTCGCGGAGCACCTCGCGACAGGGCTTGCGGCGGGTCCTGGAGGGGCTACGGATTGAGAAAGCAGACGTTGGGGGTGACGCTCGTATCGCACTCGTGATCTTCCTTGCAGTCATCATGCCCGCTACACCTGACGGTGCAGCGGTAGATGTTGTCTTCGGCCACCACACCGAAGAGCTCGCATCCGGAATCCGCGATGCCAGGCTCGCCACAGAGGCTCGGGTCGGGCACATCGGGGGCGGCTTCGCAATCAGTGTTGCGGAAGTCTTCGTGGGCCTTGCAGCTAGAGATGGCGAGCGTGCAGACGTCGGCCGCCACGCCGTCGATGCTGGTGACGTCACTTCGGAGGGTCACGTAGGGCTGTGCTACGGGGCAACCGGCAGGTGCTCCTTCAGCCCCCGGTTGCCAAAAGCAACGATACCCAAGCTGTGTCCCCTCCAAGGTCTCGTTGACGCACAGCTGGCCAGGCTTGCAGTGTGCGTCGGAGACGCAAGCGTTGCACAACCCAGCGGCTTGGTGCTTGTTGCTCGTGCAAGTACGCTCGAGGCTATCGCAGACCAGCGGGGTGCCGTCGAGCGTGCCGCAGCTCTCGTAGTCCGTTCCGGTGCACTCCACGCATTGACCGACCTCCGCATCGCACACGGTCGTGCCAGTGAGGTGCGCGCAGTCATCGTTGGTTTGACAAGGTGCGCAGCTGCCCGCGTCGCACCAGGAGGCGTCTGATTCGGTGCAGTCGGTGTCTTCGAGGCACTCGGCGCAGCTTTGTTCCTCGGGGTTGCAGAACGGCATAGCGTCGGAACAATCGGAGTTTTCGAGGCATGCGACGCAGAGGTTCGTGTTGGTGTCGCAGGCGGGGGCGTTGCCGGAGCAATCGGCTCGACTGAGGCATTGGACGCACTCATGAGTCTCGGTGTTGCAAACGCCTTCGGTGCAGTCGGGGTTTTCGAGGCACTCGACGCAGGTGTCGGTCGCCTCATCGCACACGGGTGTGTCGCCGTTGCAGGCGCCTGCGCAGGGGAGGGCGCTGCTGCCGCCGGTTCCGCCGCCAGCTTCGCTCGTGCCGGGTGCTCCGGCTGCGCCACCGGTGGTCACCGCATCGCTCTCGCCGCTACTGTCAGCGCTCTGTGTGCTGTCGCCGGCTTCGCCTCCGGCAGCAGCGTCGGCCGCACTACGGCACGTCTGCCCGTCGGGGCACGCGGAAAACTCCGTTCCGCACGCATGGAGACCGCTCACGGTTACGGTCACGGTCACAAGGCGCCAGGCGGCTTGCGGTGTAGACCAGCAGCTGAACGGGTTGGCAGGCATGGCGCCGAACGGCTAGGGGTTCAGGAAACAGACCGGAGAGCTCGCCGAGATGTCGCATGCAAAGCCGACACGACAGTCGTCATCGCTTCCGCACCTGACGGTGCAACGGTAGATGTTGTCTTCTGCCACCACACCGAAGAGCTCGCATCCGGAATCCGCGATGCCAGGCTCGCCACAGAGGCTCGGGTCGGGCACATCGGGGGCGGCTTCGCAATCAGTGTTGCGGAAGTCTTCGTGGGCCTTGCAGCTAGAGATGGCGAGCGTGCAGACGTCGGCCGCCACGCCGTCGATGCTGGTGACGTCACTTCGGAGGGTCACGTAGGGCTGTGCTACGGGGCAACCGGCAGGTGCTCCTTCAGCCCCCGGTTGCCAAAAGCAACGATACCCAAGCTGTGTCCCCTCCAAGGTCTCGTTGACGCACAGCTGGCCAGGCTTGCAGTGTGCGTCGGAGACGCAAGCGTTGCACAACCCAGCGGCTTGGTGCTTGTTGCTCGTGCAAGTACGCTCGAGGCTATCGCAGACCAGCGGGGTGCCGTCGAGCGTGCCGCAGCTCTCGTAGTCCGTTCCGGTGCACTCCACGCATTGACCGACCTCCGCATCGCACACGGTCGTGCCAGTGAGGTGCGCGCAGTCATCGTTGGTTTGACAAGGTGCGCAGCTGCCCGCGTCGCACCAGGAGGCGTCTGATTCGGTGCAGTCGGTGTCTTCGAGGCACTCGGCGCAGCTTTGTTCCTCGGGGTTGCAGAACGGCATAGCGTCGGAACAATCGGAGTTTTCGAGGCATGCGACGCAGAGGTTCGTGTTGGTGTCGCAGGCGGGGGCGTTGCCGGAGCAATCGGCTCGACTGAGGCATTGGACGCACTCATGAGTCTCGGTGTTGCAAACGCCTTCGGTGCAGTCGGGGTTTTCGAGGCACTCGACGCAGGTGTCGGTCGCCTCATCGCACACGGGTGTGTCGCCGTTGCAGGCGCCTGCGCAGGGGAGGGCGCTGCTGCCGCCGGTTCCGCTGCTACCGGCAGACGTTGCGCTGCTTTGGCCTCCGATGGTGCTGCTCAGGGGGCCTCCTGCGGTAGACTCTCTGCCGCCGCCGGTTACGCTGACTCCACCCCCCGTTTCGCCACTGGTGGTCCCTCCAGGTCCCTCGCCTGCCGCTCCACCGGCGTCAGCTTTGGGACAGGTCAGGGTGTCCCTACACGTCGATCCGAGGCGCATGTAATCACATCCAGCTGGTGTAAGTGCAAGTAAGGCGACTGATATTGACCAAATCGGAAATGTCGTCGCAGCGTCTACCCGTGTCATCAGAAAGCTCCTTGCAACATGAGGCCGTGGAACTCCCCGCTCGCGATCGGCACGATGCGTTGCGCGCGATGGGCCTGCGCATCGGGCCAGAGAAAGTAGCCGGCGGCGGTTGCCAGGCCAAGAGCGCCTGTCACTACCCAACTAATCATGGCCGCTGCCGCGGCGCCCTCTCTCCGGTCGTGCGCGTTGGCCAAGGCTGAGCACGCTGACGTCGTTGTGCTCGAGCACTCATCGCCTTCCGAATTGCCGATTTGCCGATGCAGGCGACTTGCCTCGCTATTTGCGGAACGTGCTTTCAGTGTGAACACCGTGGCAAGGCCGAGGCCCACCGTGGTCAGGCCGGCACCCACAAGCAGAGCAGTCTGTTTTACAGAGTGGGGTCCGTGATCATGGATGGGCTTGCCCGCCGCGGCGGATTCTGGCGTGTCTTCCGTGCGCTCCTCTGCAGGATCGTCGAGACGGAAATCCACTATGGAAAGCTGTCCTGCAGGGACCTCCACCCTTGCTGTCTGCGATGTCCTGCCACTCTCGACGACGACGTCGTGTTTACCGGGGCTCACGTGCCATACATTCTGGGCAACCTTTTGATCAACACTCTCCCCGTCGATTAGAATCCGAACCGCACCTGTGGTCTGCACCCGGATGCGACCAACATGTGCTTCGGCCTCCTGCAATCGCGTCGACGTCGTTTCCTGGATCTTCGTGGGGCATGGTGTGCCGCAGGTGGCCAATGTTTCGTGCATCAGCCGGGCAGCAAGCACATACCGCTCTGTATGCAAGGCAGCGAGGGCAAGGTTATATCGGATGTTAGTGGTTGGGTTTAGAGCATAGGCTTGTCTGAAAGCCACCCACGCTTCCTCCCAGCGACCGTCGAAAGCAGCTGCCTTGCCCTCCTCCCAAAGTTGAGTTGTACGCTCATCCATCACGGCCGTGCTTGTGGGCGTTTCGGCATACGCTGGCGATGGTGCGGTGATCAGGAGAACACAGCTAAGCACGATGTGGCGGCTCATCACCATTCTCCCAAGATCAATTCCTGCGCTTCTTTCGGTGGAGCCTTGCTCGGCTCGTTTGCTTGTAGGTCGCTTCGGGTGGGAAGCTTCTCAGCCGCCAAAGAGGCTTCACTGTGGCCTTGCTTCCCCGCGTTTTCCCCATCCTCTGCGTAGGAATTCACCTTGGTTTGGCCCAGCGACTCGGCCGCTGCGCGCTCATCGAGCCCCGCTCCCATTTCGTCGGTTGTGATCGTTTTGTTGCTCGCTGGCTTGACAACTCCCTTCCGAAGCATTGGTGCTGCTCTCGTGTGCGGTGTCCCCGATTCTCCCTCAGTCTCAGATTTAGACTCAACTTCCGCGTCCGTCTCAGCTTCGGGCTGGGAGTCAAGCTCCGTCACCTCGCCCGCCTTCGCCTCGACCGCCTTCGCTCTGACGACTCCGCTTGGTTCGCCCCGGGGCCGTTCAGCTTCTCGCCGCTCGTGCGAGCGCTCTTTGGTGACGAGGGCGCCGATAAGCACGCTGAACAGCCCCGCCACCACGAGCCCCAGAAACCACCGCGGCCAGGCCGAGCGCACGGGCAGCGTGATCTGTGCGGAGGTCGTGTGTGGCTGCTCCTCCTTCAGATACTGCTCAGCGAGCGCGAGGGTTTCGGCAGCTTCGGGCGTAGGCTCTGCCGGTTTTGCGTCTGGCTGCACCTGCTTCTGCGTCTGCGCTGTCTGCGGCTCGGTCTCGGTGTTCTCTGCGGTATTTTCTTCGAACCACGGTCTCTCGAGTACTTCGGTGTCGAGGGAGACGATGGGGGCTTTTTCTACGGGCTCCGCGGGCCTTTCGCGTAGGGTTTCGAGTACGTCGACCAGATCGATGTCCCTAGCTTCGAACAAATGGCTTAGGCGGTGTTTGGCTTGTTCCGTCGCGGGTTTGTCGAGGCTGCCCATGGGGTGGGTGTCGTACTTCTGTTTGACGGTCTCGGGGAGAGTGAGGGGACCGAAGCGC
>CBFGRJ010000238.1:0-11312 GCA_965651135.1 uncultured Myxococcales bacterium | reverse complement strand
CCGTGGCTTCGGTGGTGTGGGTAGCGGGGCTCAATCCGCCAGTAGCACGGTGATGTCGTCCATGTAGATATCGGGGAACACGGAGCCGCCGGACTGTTGGACGTAGGGTTGCACGGTCGTGCACCCCACAGGGACGTTCAGCGTTCCGGCAAGCTCGACCCAGGTCTCACCTGCCACGGTTGCTGAGGCCAGTGTCGGGAACGACTCGACGCCGTTGCAAACCAGCTTGGCCGAGAGCAGCAGGTTGATGCTCTCGCTGGCGGTGTGCAGAGCGAACAGTGACACCGAATAGCTGCCGGCACCGGTGGCCATGAAGTACGAGCCGCCTTGCCAGCTGTCGGTGCGCCCGCTGGCCACGCCGGCGAACGACCCACTGTGGACGAACGCGCTGGTTTGCGCGAACCCTGCGCCGAAGCCTTGCCAGTTACTGGTGCCGACTTCGACGCCGGCGTTGCCTGCCAAGTTCACGATGCTGGTAGGTGTGCCCACGAAGTCGTCGACGTAGATGTCGGGGAAGGTCGTGCCGTCGCCCTGTTCGATGTAGACCAGAGCGCGCTCGCATCCCGCAGGAATGTTCAGGTTGCCCGAGATCGGAACCCAGGTTGCGGGGGCTGCGCTGGTCTGGCCCACGAAGTGGAAGCTATCGCTGCCTCCGCAGGTGAGCTTGGCCGACATGCGCAGGATGATGGTCTCCGTCGAGTTCTGCAGTGCGAAGATCGACAGCGCATAGCTGGCCTCACCTCCGGGCAGGTTGACGCCGGGGCCCTGCCACGCAGCGGTGCGCCCGCTGCCCACGCCGGCGAAGCTTCCGCTGTGCACGAAGGCACTGGTTTGGTTGAAGCCGATGCCCTGCCCAGCCCAGTCGCTGGTGCCGAGCTCGACGCCGCCGTTGCCCACGACGTTGTACGCCGCAGGCGGCTCGGCTACGGGGATCGACAGACGTTGCTCGGCGCTCACGTTGTCGATGTAGAAGTCGACGCCGGCCGGAGCGCCTTCCAGATACATGGTGAGCTCGGTCAAGTTGGTGCAAGGTGGGACCTGATAGCTCCCGGTGAGCTCGACCCAGTTCAGATCGTTGGCCGTATTCGACGCAACTTGAGTAAAGCTTTCGGTGCCGTCGCACACGGACTTGACCGTGAGGTTGATGGGTGCAGAGGCTGCGTTGGCAAGCTTTACGAAGGCTCCGAGCCGATAGGTCGCCCCGATGGTAGCGACCGGCAGCAGGTTGGTGGCGGGGCCTTGCCAGTTCGCGCTGCGCGTGGTCACCAGAGCGCTGCCCGTGCCGGCAAACGCCTGCGCGGTGCTGTGCGTGATGGTCGCTGGACCAAAGCCGAACCACCCGCTGGTGTCGGCCTCGAACTCGCCGTTGCTCACCACGTTCGGCCCAAGGGGCTCTGCACGAGGTCGCAGCTGGGCGTCATCCACGAGAACGTCGACGCCTGCGGCAGGACCTTCGACGTACAGCGTCACCTCCTCGAGCTCACAGTCTGGCACCATGAGCGTACCGCTGAGCTCCGTCCAGCCGCCGTCCGTGGCGGTTCCAGAAGCCACGTTGGTGAACTGGTCGCTTTCGCCGCGGCAGCGGGTCTTGAGGGTGAGCCGAGCCGCATCGCTGGCAGCGCCGTTCAAGCGCACGAACAGCGAAGCGTCGTATTCCCAAGCAGGCGATACCAGCGAGTTGAGGTTGAACGCCGGTCCCTGCCAGGTATCGGTGCGCCCCGTGGCGAGGCCACTCTGGTGCCCGGTGTGTGCGACGTCGCTCAGCCCGACGCCGGCGATGCCGAAGCCGAACCAGCCGCCCGCATCGGTTTCGAAGCTGCCGGAGTACACCAGGTTCGGCGCAGCCCCCGCCGCGTCGGGCTCGAGGCCCACGAAGCCGTCCACCATGCCGTAGTACGCGGGCTTCTTCTGATAGTTTTCGTCGAACTGCAGCGGGTCATCTGGACCAAAGGTGCTGTCGATCCAAGAATGACGATCGGTGAAGCCCCAAGTGGTCACCGCATCGCAGGCCGGCGTTTCGACGCAGGCGCTCACTACGGTATGATAAATCTGTTGCTGAATGGCGCGCTTCTCGGCTTGCGAGCCCGCAAGCTCGGCGATCCGCACGTCGAGCTCGCTGATGTTGATCGATAGCCCCAAGTCGGCAAACCGCGCGAAGTTGTCGAGAATCTGCTGCTTGGTGGGGGCGAAGCGTGCATCGATGTGCATTTGGAAGCCAACACCGTCGATCGGTACACGCTTGTCGACCAAACTGGCGACCAGACTGTAGACGCCATCGGACTTCGCGTTGATCGTCGCGATGCCGTAATCGTTGTAGTAGAGCTTGGCTTGCTTGTCGTGCTTGCGAGCTTCGCGGAACGCTTCGCCGATATACGACTCGCCCAGCTTTTCGAGAAACACGGAATTGCGCAGGGTTCCGTCGTCGGCGATCGCTTCGTTCACGACGTCCCAGCTGTCGACCTTGCCACGAAAGTGCTTGACGGTGCGCTCTATGTGCTTTCGCAGCGCGCGCTTCAGTTCCTGAGCGGACATGTCGTTCACGAAGGCTGGTAGCTGGTTGTGCCAAACCAAGGTGTGCCCCTTGATTCTTTGCTGCTGTGCGATGGCGGCTTCGATAATGGCGTCGGCTTCGGTGAAGTCCCACTCGTTCGGATTGTTCGGTTGTAGCGCGCTCCACTTGGTTGCGTTTTCTGGTGTCACATAGGTGAACTCGGACGCGAGCAACTCGGCGTACACCGGCTCGTTCAACAGAGGCTGGTAGGCTACCGCGGCGCCGACCAGGCGCTCGGCCGCGCATGCGGCATTCGCCAGCACGCCGGTTCGGTCAGCCCGACAGGCCTTCTTCGTCCAGGAGTGGTCATGATGACCATGCTTGGCGTGTTTCCCAGCGTGGCAGTGGTGGCCATGGTGGCCGTGAGCGCCATGGTGGCCATGCGCGCCATGGTGGCCATGGTGGTGGTGATGCCCGGACAGTTCCTGGCTCGTGGAGTCGAGCGTTTCGGGGTTTTCGGACAACCCGGCCTCACTGCAAGCGACCGCCAGTGCACCCAGCCACAAACACTGCGAAACATTTCTGAACATTGTGTTGAACTCCTCGGGGGATGCGCCTAGCCGAGCTCTCGAACGAGCTCAGCGTGTGGATGCTTCAATCGGGCCACGGGTCATAGAGACCCAAGCATGTCTCTCATACTACGGGGCCGGCCAGTAGTTGTTCAACGATCAAATTGAGACGTGTTCAGAATTAAGAAGCTCGTGAGATGGCCGTGTCGTGTGCGCATTGGTAGCACTCGATGGGATTCTATTGCAGTGCTGACGCATTCGCCGAGCAGGCTTGGTAAGAGTGAGCGGTCGATGAGTCATGATGTCGATGTGAGCAGTCGTGGTAGCCCTTGGTCGCGGCGCGCAGCCTGTGCCGCCGGCCCGTTCACGACAGGCCAAGCGCGCACCTTGAGCCACTGGCATGGCTTGGGTCGTGACTCGGGCGGCCAGGTGCCCGAGGGGCGGCCTAGGGCTCTAGAGGTACGACAGCGTTGTCATGGTGTTCGGGGTACGCGCTCCGGTACATGTTCAGCGATGCGCGGCTGTGGAAGGCCATCGGGCCAGCAGTTGTGATGCGTGGCCCTCCCCTGTAAACTGGCACGGCCTGTGCTTAGCGCGGAAAGGCGCCGGTGGTAGCGTTTCGCCGACCCTGACATGATGCGACAACGGTTTGCTTTGATCTTGATCGCCGGGTGCATTCCGCTTGCCGGCACACATTGTGGTTCGAACGACAAGGCATCCGGTCACGGCACCGGGGTGGGCGGTAGCTCCGCGACCAGCGGTGGGGATGTGGTCTTGCCGCTGGGCGGCTCGGCGGGACAGGACGCGGGCCCGACCAGCCCGCTCAATCCGCTGTGTGGCGAAGCTTTGGAACGAGACTGCTCGCCTGACGACGAACGAGCGCTGGCTTGCGCTGGCATCGAGCTGGGCGCCGGCGGTACGGGGGGCAGCGATGGCACCACCGGGTCGGGACCGGGAGACGGGGGAGAGTCACAAGGGGGGATGGCGGGTGAGGCGGGCGCCGCGGGGGAGGGCGGCTCACCAGCAACGGGTGGCATTCCGATCGATGGCGGACCTGACGTGTCCATCCCCAACGACGGGGGTGTTTCCGAACGCGGTGTGTCTTGCCAGGTGCAGCCCGGTGACCAGGGGCCGCTCAGGGTGTGCGCCGCTGCGGGTTCGGGAGTCGCTGACGACCCGTGTACCTCGGCAGCGGATTGCGCGGCAGGGTTCGCCTGCACGGGCGAGGGCGAGGCGGGTCTATGCCGCAGGTATTGCTGTGAGGGCGCCGAGCGCTCGTGTGAAGCGGGTCGCTTTTGCGCGGAACGTAGGCAGTTCGGCACGAACCTCGTGATCCCGGTGTGCGCTCGCGCCGACAATTGCAGCCTTTCTCAGCCCTACCCGTGTCCGGAGGGAGAGCAGTGTCAATGCGCAGAGGGTACGGCGTGTTTGGTCGTTCGAGGCGACGGCACCACGACCTGTGCCGTACCGGGTGCTGGCAAAGCCGGTGACGAATGCCCCTGCGACTGGGGTCACGTGTGTTCTCAAGCCAGCGGCACTTGCCTCAAACTCTGCGAAACCGTGTCGATGGAAGACCAGTGTGGCGGCGGGGTTTGTCAGGCAGCCGCCAACTTGCCCGTCAACTGGGGCGTGTGCATCGACACCGGCAACCGTTAAGAGTTGCTGTCGCGATCCAAGTTCTCGATGAGCACGTTGAGCTCTACTCCCAACAGCGTCGAAAAGCACCAGAGCCAGAGCCACGCCATAGTGATCGCCACGGCGGCCAGGCTGCCATAGAACACCGTGAAGCGACCCAGTTGTGCGGCATAGTAGCCGAAGCCGGCAGTGCTCAGCGCTCCGAGCACGACGGCCATGGCGGCGCCGGGCACTACGTGTCGCCTCACACTGCGTTTGCGCCGTACCGAAACCATGAACAGCGCCGAGAAGATCAGCGTCGCGATCACCAGCGCGAAGGCAAGGCCTATCCACTTGGCCAAGCCCAGCGCGTTCATCTTCGTGAGCAAAACGCGTGTGACGGGATCGTCCCAATCGGCAAGCACCAGGAGGCCGATGGTCCCGCTGAGGCTGAGCCCGAGGGTGGCCAGCAGCGCGCAGCCGAGCGCGATCAGGCGCTTTTTCCACCAAGGTCGGGGATCGATCCGGAAAGCGTCCTCGTACACGGCAATCAACGTGTGAAACGCCGAGGAGCCGAGCCACCAGCCGCTCACGATGGCTACCGGCGCAAGGCCCGTCGCTTCCAACCTGCCGAATTGACGCGACAAGAACTCGTGCATCTGGTTGGGCGTGATTTCGAGCAGCACCGAGCCGGACGCCAAGGCGCCTTCGCTGGCATTGATCATGCGCGCCAGCAGCCAGCCGGCCAATGCCAGCATCGGAACGAAGGCCAGAAACAAGTCGAATGCCATGGCGCTGGCGGTGCGCGCGGCGTTGTGCTCTATCAGGTTGGCTACCAGGCGCCACAGCGCTCTTCGCAGAAAGCCCCCGGAAAAATAGATTCGCGCTCGTTGCTCGGCCTCGGCCGAAAAGCGACGGAGAGCACACAACATGTACCACTTTTTTCGCGGATAATCGCGCAAACTGCAAGCGGCTGGCGCGTGCTGACGAAAGAATGCAAAAAGCCCAACTGTTGCCATGACTTCCTACCAAACCGTCCTGAACTTGAGCTCTCGAGGCCAAGGCTTTACGAACATCACTCAGGCTGTGAATCGAGCCGTGGAGCAGAGCGGTGTGCAGACCGGGCTCTGCACGGTGTTCGTGCAGCACACCTCTGCAAGCCTCGTTATCCAGGAGAATGCCGATCCAGCGGTGCTGCGCGACCTAGAGCGCTGGTTGAGCGACCTGGCTCCCGAATCACGCCGCTGGGAGCACGACGACGAGGGTCCGGATGACATGCCGGCGCACGCCCGCTCCGCGCTGACCAAGACCTCGGAGAGCATTCCCATAATGCGAGGACGCCTCGCGCTCGGTACCTGGCAGGGTGTCTACTTGTGGGAGCATCGCCGACGATCGCACGAACGCCGAGTCGTCGTACATGTTTTCGGCGACTGAAGCTGGCTCGCGGCTCCACTCGATGGGGCCCGCCAAGGGGGCATACCCCCCCATTCGCGAGTTTCGAGCACGGAATAGTGCCTCGCTGGGTACTCTCTCTGGCTGGGCGGACCTACACTGGTTTGTTTCGGCGCCGTCTCCGCCCCATGACCACTCGTGCGAACTCCCATCGGTTGTGAGTCGTTGCAGAGCCATGACGCGTTTTTCAGGGTTCGTGAGTCGATCCGTACGCGCAGACCTTTTCAGTTTTCTGTATTTTGCAGCCGAATCGCGCGCGCTGACGTTTTGTCAACGGACAGCCCACAACTTGCCGGCTAAAATGTCTGCCTATTCATGGGCAAAGAAGCAAGAGCTGCGTCGCCATCCTTGCCACGCATCGGGGAACTGATTGCTGGCAAGTACACCATCGATCGCATTCTGGCGACGGGTGGCATGGGCGTGGTGGTCGCGGCAAAGCACGTTCGTCTAGAGCAGCGGGTGGCCATCAAGTTTTTGCTGCCCGAGATGCTGGACCGGGAGGAACTGGTGGCCCGCTTTCTGCGGGAGGCGCAGGCCACCGTGGGGCTGCATGGTGAGCACGCGGTACGCGTTTATGACGTGGGCACTCTGGAAACTGGCTCGCCCTATCTGGTGATGGAGCTGCTCAGAGGCAACGACCTGGACGAAGAGCTCGAGGTGCGAGGCCCGCTGGAAGTCGAGGAGGCCATCGATTTCATGTTGCAGGCATGCGAAGCCATTGCCGAGGCGCATCGCGTCGGCATCGTGCATCGCGATATCAAGCCATCGAATCTGTTTCTGGCTCGAAGACCCGATGGTTCTCGCATCGTCAAAGTGGTCGACTTCGGCATATCCAAGCTGCTCGCTGATGAGGCGCAGCGAGGCCTGAACAACAAGCTCACCACCACCACGGCGATGCTCGGTTCCCCGCAATACATGTCCCCCGAGCAGGTGCGCAGTGCCCGAGACGTGGACGGCCGTACGGATATCTGGTCATTGGGCTGTGTGCTTTACGAAATGCTGGCCAATGTTCCGCCGTTTTCCGCTGAGACAGTCAGTGCCGTCAGCGCGATGATCGTGGCCGATCGACCCCCGTCGCTGCGGTCGCTTCGGGGGGATGCTCCCGCGGAGCTCTGCAAAGTAGTGATGCGTTGCCTCGAGAAGAACCGGGAGCGTCGCTTTCGCACCGTGGCGGAGCTCGCCCAGGCGCTCGCCCCATTCGCTAGTCAGCGCTCCAAAGCCTCGGTCGAGCGCATCGTACGGATTTCTCACGCCCCTCGTTATGAGTCCTCTCCCCCACCGCCTCTCTCCAACAAGAGCAGGGATGCCGACACCATGGTGCCGGTCAAAGTGCGGGCCGACTCCACCACCGTCTCCGAGATCTCGCCGGGCGTTCCGCGCTACTCCGTGGCCGGGCCCAACGCAGAAACCTTATCGGCGACGTCCGCGGCGCCTGACCCTGACGCGCGCACGTATGCGCGGCGCAATGGCCTGCTCGTGGGTGCAGCCGCTCTTATCGCAGGGCTCTTCGTGTGGGCGCTGATTGGTCGAGCGCCCGAGCATGCCCAGGGTCCTCACCCGCAGAGTCCCGATTTCAGGCTCCCCACTACTCCGGCGGCCAAGGCGCCTGCCGCCGCTCGCGTCCCAGCTCCGACCACTCACAGCGAGTCGGTCGCGCAGGGGCAGGTGGCCGCTCCCCCAGCCAGCGCTTCTGCTGCACCAGAGCCAGAGCTGGAACCGGAGCCGGTGGTGACCGAGCGAGAGCCAAAGCAGCCGAAAAAAGCCTCAGCGCCTCAGAAGGGGCGCACAGCGACGGCCAAGCGTGTAAGCAGTGAACGCAAGCCAAGAGCCAGCGAAACGATCGACACCGCGGTCGGTAGAGGGGACAATCGAGCCGATGCGCTCCTGCCCCCGCCGCCGTCGATTCATGAAGATCCTCTTTCGAGCCGCAAGTAAGCGACGGCGTGCGGCCGCGTACCTAGTGGCTTTGGGCGGGGCGATTGGCCCGCTGCTGAACGCGGCTCCCTGTATGGCCCAAACATCGAGCCGCCGGGCCCTCGCGGAAGCACTGTTCCGGCAAGCCCGCGATTTGATGTCACAAGGTCGCTACGAAGAGGCGTGCCCCAAGTTTGCCGAAAGTCAGAGGCTCGATCCGGGTGGCGGCACCCTGCTCAATTTGGCGGTGTGTCACGAGAAGCAGGGCAAGCTCGCCAGTGCCTGGGCGGAGTTCCAGGAAGCCCTGGCTCAGGCCAAAGAAGACGATCGACTCGATCGCGTGAGTCTCGCCGAAGAGCACATTGCCGCGCTCGAGCCCCAGCTGGCGCGCTTGACCGTCACGGTGGCGGAGCCCACCCCACCAGGACTCGTAGTGACCGTGAACAAGACGCCCCTCGGCTCTGCTGCCTGGGGCGCGAAGATGCCGGTCGATGCCGGCACCGTCGTCATCGAAGCGAGTGCTCCCGGGCGCGAATCGTTCGTCAAGAGCGTCAAAGTCGAGGACGGCGAGTCGTTGTCGATCGAGATTCCCGAGCTCAGCGCTGTACCCGAGGCTGACGCAGAGGGCTTCGCAGTCACGGATCGAGGAGTCGGTTCACCGCGCGAACCGGACCACACCGCCGCCTACGTCGTGGGCAGCGTGGGATTGGCGGCGCTCGTGACCGGGGGCTATTTCGGCGTGCGAGCCCTGCAAGAGAGCGACCGTGCCGACAAGACTTGCCGCGAAGAGTACTGCACCACCGAGGCAGGTCACCGGGCGGACGAAAATGCGGTGTTCAACGGATGGCTCTCGACCATCGCAATAGGCGTCGGCGTGGCAGCAGTGGGCACCGCCGCCTATCTGTACGTCTCCGAGGAAAATGCGACCCAGGTGGCGCTGACACCCGCGCTGGGAAAACGGGGTGCTGGCGTGGCGTTGATCTGGCGCCATTGAACCTCAATCCGACCCTTGGCCGCGATACCGCTCGAAGATCAGCGCGGTGTCTGGGCACAGCTTGCCCTGCTCGGCTAGCGTTTCCACTCTCTGCTCGCTCATCCAGCCGGACCATTGCCACTCCGATGCGGCGTGACCGGGCTCGGTAGCGGTCACCGCTTCGAACACGTAGAGCCGATGGCGAGTGTTCGGGGCGAGGTAGTCGAGCTCGAAAAGCGGGCGTACTGGATCGGTGAGGCCGGTTTCTTCGCGCAGCTCGCGAGCCGCAGCGACCCGTGGCGGTTCATGGGCTTCGATACGGCCACCGGCGCCCAGACCAAACAGCGAAGGAAACAGGCGTTTGGTCGCGAGGCGCTGATGCACGAAGTAGTCTTCGTTGGCACGGCGAATGATGATGACGGCAACGCTATGGGCGGGGAGGCTGGGCACGTTTCACATAGAGTTGCATGTCCGCGCGAAGGGCGTAAAGTCCGCGCCTCATGTTGGATCTGCGCGTGCCCACGCCCCCGGGCTGGCTCGAAGTCGTTCTCGGCGACTTCGACGCGTTTCTCGTCGATCACGCGGCCTGTGAACGCAAGGCGTCTGCTACGGGCATGTCGTTCGTCGTGCGCTACCCCGATCGGCAGGCGTTGCTCGAGCCGCTCATCGAATTCGCCCGCGAGGAGCTCGAGCATTTCCACCGAGTATTTCGGGTTATGGCGGCACGTGGCCTGACACTGGGCCCGGACTACAAAGACGAATACGTCAACCAACTGCTCAAAGAAGTCAGGCACGGCGGCGATGCGCTGCTGGTCGATCGGCTCTTGGTGGCCGGCGTGGTAGAAGCGCGTGGTTGCGAGCGTTTGCGCCTGCTCGCAGGGGCCGCCGCATTGCCCCCGGAGCTGCGCGAGCTTTACGACGATTTGGGGCGAGCCGAGGCGCGCCACCACGCCCTCTTCTTTCGGTTAGCGCGCCGGGTTGCTCCCGAGGCGGAGGTGACTGCGCGCGCCGATGCCCTGCTCGCTCGAGAGGCCGAGCTGATTCGAAGCCTTCCACTGCGGCCTGCCGTACACTGAGGCGGACCTGTGTGAGCTCACGGGCCCTGCTCGACAAGTACCTCACGCGATACGCCGCATTCGAAGCACGCTCGAGCTTGGAATTGCCGCGTCGCTACCGACGAGCGCTGGTGCTTCCGGTCTTGGCGGAGGCGCCGACATTCCTGCGCCAGATTGCGCCCGCATTTGCCGGCGAACGTGGCCTCGTGATTTTGGTGGTGAATGCCACCGATCGTGCTCGGCCTGACCAGCACGCGCTCAACGCCGAGCTCATGCGTCACCTGCGTGAACGAGCAACGGCCCGTCTTGCCTTGGGGCATGCACCGCCCATCGAGTGGCTCGAGCTTGCGGACTTCGACATGCTTGTCGTGGATCGCGCGAGCCCGGGCTTTAGGCTGCCCGCCAAGCAAGGCGTTGGGTTGGCGCGCCGTATCGGTGCCGATGTGGCGCTCGCCCTGCATGCTCGAGGGGCCATGCCATGCCGCGGGTTTGGCTGTACCGATGCCGACGCTTCGCTGCCGCCGGATTATTTCGCATGCGGTGAAGCGAGTCTTGCCCATGCTTTGGCAGCGATCTTTCCCTTCGAGCATGCAAAAAGCGGCGATCCGGAGCTCGACCGCGCCACCCAGGTCTACGAGTTGTCATTGCGCTACTACGTGCTCGGCCTGAGCTACGCCGGCTCGCCGTATGCTTATCAGAGCCTTGGGAGCGCGCTCTACGTAAGCTTCGAGGGCTATGCAAAGGTGCGAGGGTTTCCCATGCGTCAGGCCGGCGAGGATTTCTATCTACTCGGAAAACTCGCGAAGCTAGGCCAACTCGCGCGCTTGGCGCGGCCACACCTGACGCTCCAGGCGCGCGTTTCCGAGCGCGTGCCCTTCGGCACGGGGCCATCTGTAGCGCGCCTGGTGCACGAAGCGCGTGAAGGTCGCGAGCCTACCCTCTACGCCCCACAGAGCTTCGAGGTGCTGCGTCAGGTGCTGGCTGGGTTTTCGGAGTATGCGAGCAGCCGAAATCTGCAGTCGTTCAGAGAGCGCCTGATGCGGGGGCCGGATGGCGTGGCGGTGCTCGGTTGTCTCGAGAACCTCGGTTGGTCACGGGAGCTCCCTGCGGCCGCTGCACAAGCCAGCGATCGGCAGCAGCTCGAGCGGCGCCTTGCGATCTGGTTCGACGCCCTGAAGACCCTGCGCCTGATCCACAGCCTGAAAGAGTGCTGCCAGCCGATGCAAGACTGGCGCGCCGCCCAG
>CBFGRJ010000237.1:0-11413 GCA_965651135.1 uncultured Myxococcales bacterium | reverse complement strand
GCGACACTGGTGGCGCCAGGGTCCGTGCCGACCGTGTACACTACGAAGAGCACACCCGGCTCGATCTCCGCCACGGCGGGCTTGTCCGTGGCTGGCCCCGGCAAGTGGGCCCCGATACTGAAGACCTCGTCGCCCACCAAGACCTTGATCTGCTCGAGCCCATCGTCGTGCCCATGGCGCCAAGCGGCGGCAAACCCGTCCGTGACTTTGCCGAGCGCCACGTTGCCTTCGGGGCCGGGCTCTTCGGCCAGCACGAGATCTCCCGAAAGCGGCGTCAGGTTCTCGTCGAACACGCGGTACTTGAGGTCGGGCCCGGTAGCGGGGCTGTCCGTGTCCTCCCAGGCCACGATGAGCTCGCTGCCGGTCCAAAGCATGTCGGGTTGTTGTTGCGTCGCGTGCGTGCCTTCGTTCGCGAAGCTCACCGAGCTCGGCTCGCTGGCGCCCGCTGCGAGCCGGTGTAAGGCGATGCCGAGCTCGTCGCCATCGCCGCCGAACTCCGTGTAGGCGATGGCGAACGCGCCGCCCGGGAGCTCCGCTGCGACAGGGTCCGCGGCGTCGACGGCGAACAAGCCTTGGCTGACCGGCACGCGATCGAGCGGCTTACCGCGCTCGTCGAAGCGCGCTCCTTCTACGACGGGTGGCAGCTCATTGAAGTCGCTAGCAGGCGGCGGCTTGACGTAGGTGACGATAAAGCCCGCTTGACCCGCCGCCACACTGTGGCGCCCCGCTCCAAGCCAGCGATCGGGCGCGAGCTCCCCCACTTCGCTGCCCCCCTGCCAGGGGTCGACCAGTAGCTCTCGGATTTGACAGTCCTGTGAGCAGCTGTCCGGATCGTCGCCCGGGCCATCGTCACATTCTTCGGTGATCCCCCGAATCCCATCGCCGCACCACTTCGACTCGCCGGGAGGTCGCGGCGGATCCGGTGGGATCTCGTTGCTGCCACCGCTGCCGGCACTGCCACCGCCGGCGCCACCCATGCCGGGCACGAGAATGTCGTCGCCCGAACCTTCCGGAAATACGCGCTCTGGGAGCGGCGCGCCTTCGGCGTCCGCTTGTGAGACGGAGCCAGACCTCACCTCTTCGTCGGAGCAGGCAGCTGCCAGAAGCAGCACCATCAAGGACGAGCGCCGTCGCCACGCATATCCTGCGCAATAGTATTCCCTCACCGGCACCCGCAACTCCGCCGGACGTTGATACTCGAATACGCCGCGGCCCGTCAACGAATGCTTCGCGAAAAGTCGGTGCGCTCGCCCTTCTACATGAACGTCGTGAAAAACCGAACGATCGACATCCGCGGGCCTCGCGCCGGATTTCCGGCGTGTTTCGCTCTTCGCCGGATGTAAAACGCATTTGACACTTGGCTGGCCGGACGCGCCGCAGAATGCGACCAGGCGATCGTTCGCGCTATCGAAGCATACGCCGCGGCCCGTCAACGAATGCTTCGCGAAAAGTCGGTGCGCTCGCCCTTCTACATGAACGTCGTGAAAAACCGAACGATCGACATCCGCGGGCCTCGCGCCGGATTTCCGGCGTGTTTCGCTCTTCGCCGGATGTAAAACGCATTTGACACTTGGCTGGCCGGACGCGCCGCAGAATGCGACCAGGCGATCGTTCGCGCTATCGAGGCACCGGTAGCACGCCAAGCCCAAACGCGTTCCGGGAGAGGACCAACACGTGGTCACCCACGCGGGCCGCGCCTCCCAGCTCGACACCTACATCAGCGTGCAGCGCGCGGTCGTGGGTGAACCAGGGTGTCCCGTCGTCGTCGAACCCGTTGTAGTAGATGGCCTGCAGCGCGGGCGTGGCGGTGATGTGACGGAGGTCTTGCCAGCCGGCGAAAAAACCGCTGGAAGCCCCGGTGATCACGACGTCTGGAATCGAAAAGCTCTCTTGGGACAGGCGCAAGCCGCTCTCACCGCCGACGACGATGTCGCCGGCCACGTCGACGATGAAACCGCGCGTGCTCTGAGTCGGACCGCTCTGTTGCAACACCACGGCGTAGCGAGCTCCAGCGGCAGTTGCAGCGATGGGACCCAACGGGCCCAGCTCGGAGATCTCGAGAACGTCGCCAATGGGCTCTCCGCGCCCGTTGACCCGATGAGCGAACAGGCCATAGCCCGCCTCGCCGGTCCAGAACACCATGTGCTCTTCCGGCGTGCTCGCGACGGCCACCGCACTGGAGCTTCCCGCGAACACCACGTTGTTGTCACCGCGTACGCCTTCCGGCGTCACCCCGCGGACGCGTACTTCGACGGGGTCGGCATCGGTCTGTCGCCACACCACGGCGAAGTTGTCGGGCCCATAGCTCACGTCCACACCCGCGCCTCCCGCAGCGCCGATGGGCAGATCATTGGCGATGCGCTCCCCTTCGCCGGACACCAGCTGCGCGAACACGCCTTCGCTCGTACGCCACGTCACCAGAAACACCGACTCGTGCGCCGCAACGCGCACGTCGCTCTTCGAAAGCCCCGCCTCGACCACGATGATCTCCGAACCCACACGGCGACCGGTCTCGTTCAGGAGCTGCGCATAAACGTCCTGGTTCGTCGCATTGCGCGAGTCGGGCCACGCCGCGAGCGCTACCGGCTCGCCATCACCGTCCACACCAGCGGCAATGGCGGCTCCGCTCGCTGGCACGGCATCCCGGTCCGTAAACCGCACGAGCTCGTCCACTCCTGCCAGATCGCTCCCGTCGCAGTTCTGGTCGATGCCGTCAACGACAACCTCGTGGCGACCGGGACGTACGGTCGCATCGAAGTCGTCGCAGTCACTGCCCCCGGGCCCACCCGGGACACCATCGCCATCGACGTCGACGAGATCGGCGCCGGAGCAATCCTGATCGATGCCGTCGTACGGTATCTCGTCGGCGCCCGGAAAAACGTCGGCGTCCTCGTCGTTGCAGTCGGCTCCCAGGTCGCGCGAAAAGCCGTCAGCATCCTGGTCGCTGTCCCGCGTCGAGGGATCGCAATCGTCGTCGACACCGTTGTAGTAAACCTCGTCGCTCTGGGGGCCGATGTTGGCATCGAGGTCGTTGCAATCGCCTTCCGCGGCCGTCACGCCATCGCGGTCGCGATCCAGCTCGTCGCAGGGCTGATCGGCGCCGCTGCAGTCCTGGTCGATGCCGTCGCCGCACACCTCGACGCTAGCCGGATGCACGTCGGGCCGGTGGTCGTCGCAATCCTCCGCAGCGCTGGCGGCGCCGGCCGCGCCGCCTTCGCCGTGGCTCCCGGTCTCGCCTCCGTCGAAACCGTCCTGGTCCAGGTCCGTCAGATCGCTACCCGAGCAATCCTGATCGATGCCGTCGTACGGTATCTCGTCGGCGCCTGGAAACACCTCGGGGTCGTTGTCCGCGCAATCGAGCGGCGCGGGCCAGCCATCCCCGTCAGCGTCAGCGCCGCTCAATGCGGTGGATTCGTCATCGCCGCAGCCGCCGAGAAGCGCACTCATTGCCAAGGTCCCAACAACCCACTGCCAAGATCGCATCGCCACTACATAGGCTGAATCCACTGGTGGGCGCAATGCGAACGCGATCTATTTGGTCTCTCCTCTTCGACTTCCCAATGCCCATTCATAGAGGATGGTGCGCTCGACCTCGCGCTCGCCGCAGCCTCTCACAACTCCGCGCAAGCACCTTGGTCCCCATCGCTCGATCCGGGTGCGCTCGCCAGCGTGAGCACGCAAGCGGCGCCATCACCACAAGCTGGAGCTGCTCCCAAGGTGCAAAACTCGGTGCAGCGGCCGTCGAGGCAGATACCGCGACACGGATCGGGCTGGGAGCCTGGGGTGCATTCGGCGCCGATGGGGAGACCGGTGGGTTCTTCGAGGACGCATTCGCCGCTCACAGGGTGGCAGTAGGTGAGCTCGGCGCAATCGTGAGGGCCGTTGCAGCGGGGAAGACAGCGGGGGTGGACCAGGTGGCAGCTGCCGTTGCGGCAGACGGCATCGGCTCCGCAGTCGCTATCGGTGTCGCACAACACGTCGACACGGCGGTAGGTAGGTTCGCAGGCGAAGTCGCTGCGGTCGTGGCACTTGGGGCTGGTGGCTGCCGCGGGGGCACCGAAGCTGCAGGCTTCGACGCAGTACGATCGAGGGCCGAAGTCGATGCAGTGGGCGTCGAGCTCGCGGCAATGTTGCGGGGAGCCGGTGCAGTCTAGCGTGCAGAGGCCTCCGGGAGGGCTGCCGCTTTCGAGGGCGTTGGAGGTCGGGGTGAGACAAGTGAGGGGTGCGGGGCAGTCCTCGGCGGCTTGGCAAGGTTGCCCGACGGCTCGTGCGGCTTCGCTCGTGCCAGGCGCGCCGCCCTCGCTGGCGGACGCGCCGCCCTCGTTGGCTGAGTCTCCGCCCTCACCAGCAAAGCCTTGGGCGCCGGCGCCACCTCCGGCACCACCTGCGGCCGGCTCGATGATGCCGCCTTGGGGATACGGGTTTGGTGCTGGCTTGTGGTCATTCCCGCAGCTTGCCGAGAGCTGAATCGACAGAGAGGACAGGATTAGGGTGACCAGGAGGCGAGTCATGGGCGACGCCTTCGCGCCAAAGTGAAGCCAAGCAGCAGCGCGAGCAGCGTCATGCTTGCGCTCGACGGCTGGTGCGACGCGCTCAGCGTGCAGCTCTGCTCGGTGGGCGGAGTCGGTTGCGGGGCACGACAGACGGCGAAGCTCGGATCGCAACCTTGACCTTGGGGGCAGTCCGAATCGTCTCCGCAGGGTGTGGTGCAGCGCGCGTCGCTGGCCGAGGTTTCGAAAAGGCAGACGAGGTCGTTTGCGCACGCTCGTTCTGCATCGCAGCGCTCGCCCAGGGTGCGTGGCTCGTGCGGGGTGTCAGTGGGCTTGGGCTCGCGAGGCGGCTCAGGAGCAGGGCCGCCTCGCGGCGGCAGCTCGTAACCACCTTCGTCGGCAGCTTGTTCGAGCACGCCGGCGAGCCAATCGGCGTGGGCAGCCAGCGAGGTGTAGACTGGTCGCGTGCAGCGTTCGCCGCTGCGGGAGGCGATACCGACAACGCGCCCGTGCGAGTCGATGGCGGGTCCGCCCGAGTCGCCCGTGCAGCTGCCATCGCTGCCTACGAATTCGTTCGCTGTGACTTCGGTGCCACACTGGGCAGCGACGCAGCGGACCTGTTGATCGTTCAGCGCCAGGCGCACTCCTGCGCGTGAGCCGGGATCGCTGGTCATCGTGCCGTAGCCGACGGCTCGGTAGGGCTCGCCTGTCGCCGGCGCGGGGGCAGTACGCGGAGTCAGCGGGGCCACGGTCGCATTCTCGGTGAGCAAAACAGCGGCCAGATCGAATCCGCAGGTGTCGCTGCCGCTCGTAGGAACGTGAATGCTCTCGACCTCGAGGCTCGTGGCGGGGAGCGAAGGATCGTCTAGAAAGGCCAGGGCGTTGCTGATCACCAGATGGGTGGGGTCGACGAGCTCGCCGAGCGGCGCGTCGCCGCACGTTACCGTTCGTTCGCCCGCAGTGCTGACGCAATGGCGAGCGGTGAGCAGCAAATTGGGAGCAACTAGAGCAGCGCTACAGAGCATGGCCCTGGGCGCCGTGACTTGTAGGGCGTGCACCGCGGCGGTGTCCGGGTCGATGCGGCCACCGGCTAGCGAATTCTGGGTTTGTCGCAGGGGGGAGGCTTCGGGTGGAGGCGCGGAGCAGCTCAAACCCAGCAGCACCCAAAAGCCGCATCGCCAACGCTCACTCCATCGCACCGCGCGAGCTTAAGCACAAATGTTAGAGAAGGTCACGATGCCCGGGCCGCGTGCCCGACGAACAGGCGCATGTGTTCCGACGCCGCTGCATCGCAGCTTGTCAAACCGGCCCTTGGCACTTAGAGCTTAGTTCAGCAGCTCGGGCTTCTTACCGTGCCTGTAGATGGCATCCCAGTTCCGACGATAGGCGTCGCTCGCCACTTGCGGTGGGCCGCTGCGGTGCACCTTCGACTCGACCGTAGACTCTCGCGGCTTCGCCTGTGCTACGGCCGCCTGCACGTCGACGTGGGTTTCTACATCGCAAAGCAGCGGAAAGGACTTGCGCGGTTTGAGGCTGACCACTTCCCCCACGATGGGCTTGCCGGGCTCTAGGGGGCGCACTTCGCCAGCTTCGAGCCGACCCCGCTTGGCACGCAACACCGTCACGCCCTTGCCATCGGCGGTGGGCCCAGCGAGCAGGGCCACGTCTGCTTGCTCTAGAGGATTGTGATGGGGGTCATCAGCAGTGGAGCCTGCCGATACCGGCGCCTGCTGACCACTCGATTCCTTCTGCCGAGTCACTCGCTCGAGTGCTAGCACGAAATCGCTCAGAGCGCTGCTTTTCTGCAACGGACCTGCCGCGGGGGCTCACCCTTCATGGGCCTCTCCGGCTGGCGTTTCCAGCTGGCACCTCTGACCTGGCCCTCTCGGGCTATAGACCGATGGCGGAGCGGTAAACCCACCCCTCGTTGCCCTTTGCATCGTACTTGACCCGGTACCAGTCACCCTGGCGCCCGGTCACGATCACGTTGGTACCGCTCAGGATCCGAGCCACCACCTCGCCCTCGCGCGGCTCTTTTCTGATCAGCGCCACCTGCCAACCCACCGTCGCTCGGCCCGAGGCCTCCACCACGCCTTCGCCGTCACTTTCAGAAGCGGCTTGCTCCGGTGGCTTGTCGGGCAACAGCTCGACCTTGTAGAACACAGTGTACTCGTTGTAGCCGTGCTCGATTCCCTTGAGCGTGGCGGAATCAAATTCTTTCTCGACACACGCAATCAACTTCCGCGTGGTCGCGTCGTCGAAGGTCGTGCTCTTGCCCGAGCGAATCCGGGACACGCTGTCCTTTTCGAAGTTCAGATCGAAACCGATCGACAAGAGCCCGGTCCTGCCGGCCGCCGCCGGGCAAGCCGCCAGGGTCATGAGGCGAGAGCGCGCCACTCCATCGAACTGCACTTCGTCGCAACCGCGGGTTTGTTTGCCGACTGAATCGTCACAACTGGTGACCACGGTCTCGGTGATTTTGACCCGGTCTCCCAGCGCCGGCTGATCACCTTCCGCCTTTGCCGCCTGGCGCTTCGGCGTAGGGGGTGGCTTGGCGGATGGCGCCGCCGACGCCAGCTCCTTGGGACGCGAATCTTCCTCGGCGGGGGCGCTGGGCACGAGCTGCATGCCCGCAATGCGCGGCCAGACGATGCCAATGACGAACCCTGCAAGCGCGATCAGTCCCACGCGTCCCAACCTAACGGACTCGTCCTTGGGCACCTCTATTTTGACGGGCTCGCGGCGCTCGGTCACGGTGTGTCAACTCCAGTTAACTCGTCGGCTCTTAGCACATCGCGCGCGGATGGAAAACCAGGCGCGTCCGCCGCCTCCGCCGTTCGCGCGAGGACGAAATCTCCGGATGCGACTCGGCACAAAGCCCGGTAGTGCGCATAAAAGCTTGGAAACCGAGGCTCGCTCGGGGAGGATAGCCTTGGGTCCTGGCGATGCTGGTCTGTCCGCAATGCAAACTCAAGTATCCGAACGGGAGTCTGCACTGCTTCGTCGACGGGACGCAGCTGGAAAGCATGAAAGATCCCCGCGTGGGGACCACGCTGGGCGGGCGCTACATCTTGGAAGAGGTGCTTGGCGAAGGGGGTATGGCCACGGTCTATCGGGCCCACCATCGGTTGGTGGACCGCCGCTGCGCTGTCAAGGTGATGAACGAGCAGTTTGCCCAGGACGAAGTTCTATGCGAACGGTTTCGGCGCGAAGCCAAGGCCGCTCAGAAGCTTGCCCACGTCAACATCATCGAAATCTTCGACCAGGGGGAGCTGCCCGAAGGCGGCGTGTATCTGGTGATGGAGCTGCTCGAGGGGCAGACGCTTGCCGATCTTTTGGACCGCGGCAAGGTGCCGCTGGACCGCACGCTGACCATCGCAATCCAGATCGCCAGAGCCTTGGCCAGGGCGCATGACTTCGAGGTCATTCATCGCGACCTGAAGCCCGAGAACATCTTCCTTGCGGAGCAGGCGGATGGCACCGACCTGGTCAAGCTGCTCGATTTCGGCATCGCCCGCAGCATGCACGACACCAGGCTCACCGGGATGGGAGAGGTTTTCGGGACGCCCCAATACATGGCTCCGGAACGCATCAGCTCGATCGATGCGGGGCATGCGGCAGATCTCTACTCGCTCGGTGTGATCTTGTACGAAATGCTCACCGGGAGGCTGCCGTGGGTGGCGGACAGTGTTCCTGACTGGTTCATCAAGCACATGAAGGAGGTGCCCCCGGAGCCGAAGGTTCACGAGCCCAGCATCCCCGATGGCTTGAACAAGCTGATCATGGATCTTTTGGCCAAGCGGGCCGAGGCCCGGCCGGTGGATGCCCACCGCGTTCATGCCGATTTGGGGACGATTGCCGCCGCCATCGGCGCGGTAGTGCCCGACGAAGATCCAGCCAGTGTCGAGAGTCGAATCGCGCCTGCGCGCACCTTGCCGCCCGCGGCCGTCGATGCCTGGGCGCGGCGCACCAGCGTCTTCGACGAGATGCTGCGCACCGCGTACCCAGGCGGTGCGCCTCGAGAATTGACCACGTTGCTGGCCGAGGTGAAATCACTGGTAGCCCAGATTGGCAAGCTGCGCGCCAAAGCAGTCGATGCCCAACGCGCGCTCCAGACCATCGAAAAGCGCGGGCGAGAAAGCAGGCAGCGGCTCAATCATGCCGTCGACGCGCTAGGGGTGGATGCCAGCAAGGCCAAAGACGGGCTCAGAGCAGCCCTGGCCGCCCACCTGACGCTGTCTACCGAGGTGGACAACGCGCGGGCTCGTCTCAAAGGGGCGCACCGAGAAATCATCCGCTGGGAGGGCCGCTCCGGCTTTTTGGAGCCCTACCAAGAACTGGCTCTTGCCTACCGAGCCGCGGCCGACGTCGTCGACAAATGGCTCGGCCTGCGCCAAAAGGAGCGCAAGGCGGAGCAGCGCGTCGCAGCGCAGCGCGAGATCATCAACGATCTCGAGTTTCAAATCACCCAACTCAGAAAAGCTCTGGCCGCGAGCGAAGAGCAGTTCGAAAGCGAAGCCAAAAGCCAGCAAGAGGCCGTCGCCGAGCTGGGGCAGCAAGCCGACACCCTGGAGCAACGCTTGATGGAGCTGGCCTCGCGCTTCTGCGCTCCGCTGCGCGCACGCCCAGAGCTCCGCCCGCTGTTCCAGACACTAGAAGGTGAAGCGGCGTAAAGCCCTGTCCGGCCCCGGCTCACACCTTTGGGGCCATTGTCAGGAATAGTCGCCAAAATAGTCGTCGAGAATGGGGGTCGCGCTCTCGGGATTTACGCGCGCGAGCGCCTGTGTTAACCATTTTCGATTCGAAGGGTGCGCGTGATCGACCGAATCGTGCGAGGCCAGGGACCCATGCGGGTGCGACGGCAGGGTAAGCGGAGCGTGAAGGGTCTGCTTTGTTTCACCGCCTCCTGGCTCATCGCGCTGAGCGGTTGCAGTGGCGATGACGCTGGAGGCAAGGGGAGCAAGGGCGATTCGTGCGAACAGGCGAGCCGCATCGTCGAAGACGACTGCAACGTGGCGGCTTCGGCCATCGGGTTCACCGACGAGTGTTCCGGAGACAGCGCCACGATCGCCGAGTGCGTCCTCCAACACAAGAGTGTCGTCTGCGCCGGGCTCGCCGATGCCAGCAACACGAATAACGCATTCAATCAGTGCATTGCCGGAGTAGGAGGCCAACAATGAGGCTGGGCCAATGAAGCTAGGTGCTGCACTCGTGTCTGCTCAGCTGTTGGTGCTGGCCACGCTCGCCTGCAATGTCGATTCGAGCGACGAGGAAACGGAAGACACTCGCAATCAACAAGGCAACGTCACCGCTTGCTTCGTCGTCGGGGGCCCCTTCGAGCAATGCTACGACGGCTGGACCCTGCTGCAGTGCACCGCACCCAACGTTTTCAAGTTGGACCGCACCTGCGCCAGCTACGGGCTCTGCAAGTCCTGCTCCGATACGTGGATCCCTTGTGAGGAGACCACTCCGTGCCGGAGCAGTGGCGGCAGCTCGACTACGGGTAGCTCGAGCGGCTGCGGTTGCCTCGATGCGCTCGAGTTGTGCACGAGCGATGCCGATTGCGCCGAAGGCATGACCTGTGAGCACGAGGTGGGGTTCGATTCGCCCAAGCGCTGCTACCGGGCCTATACGCCGCCCAGCTCGGCCTGCTCCAACTGCGTCGACGCTTGTCGCGGCATCCCTAGCTGCTTTTGTTGCGACGAATGCAACTCCGGCTGCTTCACGGATTGAGCTCACCGGGTTGCTTCACATCGCTCGGCTCCACCAGTCGAGAAGCCTGCTCGGTGTCTCGGGGGAGCGTCTTGCGCAACACCCAGAGGCGCACGCACAGCACGCTGCAGGATAGCACACTGGCCCAAAAAATCGCGAGCATCAGGCCTGCGACGCCTCGAGCGCGGTGCTCGGCGAACCACAGGGCGAGCGTCGGCATGACCACGGCGTAGGCCAACAAATGGCTCGCCGTCGGGAACCAATTGTCACCGCGGGCCCGCAGCGCTGCCGCCGCCACCACCTGACCACCATCGGGCGGCATGATCAGCGCCGTCAGCCACAGAAGGCCAGCCACGACGGAGACCAACGATAAATCGGCGGTGTAGGCGCGGCCAATCTGCGGGGCAAACGTGTAGACCAATAAGCCTGCGAGCAGCATGAACGCGGTGTTGAGCTGCAAACCCACGAAGCTCGCTCGCGTCGCGCTAGCGGGCTCGCGACGCCCAACGGCCTCCGAAGTCAGCACTGCCGTGGCGGTGGACAATCCGAGCGAAAGCATGAACACCACGGCCAAGAGATTCAGCAAGATCTGATACGCGGCGACGGCATCGGCACCGAGTCGACCCGCAATCAGCATCATCCCCGAAAAAGCACCAGCCTCGGCAGCTTGGCTGATGGCCGCCGCGACACCAACGCCCAAGAGTGCTCTGTAGCTCGGGCCCGTCGCTGGTCGACCGACCCCATACGTGCGAGCTTCGTCGAGGCGCAACACCCAAATCCACAGTACGCCCGCCAAGCACACGCGCGCGCCCAAGGTAGCGCAGGCGGAGCCGACTGCGCCGAACTTGGGCACCAGCACCAGGTTCAGCACCAGATTCACCGCGTTCGCGACCCACATCACGATCGTCGAGGCCATCGGTCGCTGAATGGACTCGAGAAAGAATGCCGTAGCGACGTAGAAGAAGTGGAGCGGGACCGAAAATGCGAGCACGGTAGCCACCTTGGCGGACGGAACGGCCAGCTCCTCGGCAATGCCGAACGCCGTGAACATACGCTCCTGGAGCAGCCAAACCGAAAGCATCGCCACGGCGCCTGCCACCGCGGACACGACCATCCCGCGCCGCCAAGCGCCCCCGGCGAGCTCCGGGGTGCCTGCTCCGAGCGCGCGCGCCGCCAGCACCTGCACGCCCGTGAGCAGCCCGATGCCGGTG